>NZ_CEEDBP010000035.1:0-66641 GCF_979252845.1 Belnapia sp. AC561 | reverse complement strand
CCCGCCGGCGCCCCGCCCATCCGCATCAACCTCTACTCGGATACCCAGACCCGCCCCAGCCCGGCGATGAAGGAGGCGATGATGCGCGCCGAGGTCGGCGACGAGCAGCATGGCGACGACCCGACCGTGCATGCCCTGGTCGACCGCATGGCGGCGCTGATGGGTAAGGAGGCGGCGATCTACCTGCCGTCGGGCACCATGTGCAACGTCATCGCCATCCTGACCCATTGCGGCAAGGGCGACGAGGTCGTGGCGCATGAGACCAGCCATATCCTGCACAGCGAGGGCGGCACCCATGCCGCGCTGACCGGCGTGCAGATCATGCCGCTGCGTGGCGCCAAGGGCCTGTTCAGCGCCGACGACGTCCGCGCCGCGATCCGCCCGAAGACCCGGTACTCGCCGCCGCAGCGCCTGCTGGAGGTCGAGCAGACCGCCAATATCGGCGGCGGCGTGGTCTGGCCGCTGGCCCAGCTCAATGCCGTGGCCGATGTGGCGCATGAGCAGGGCTGGTCCACCCACATGGATGGCGCCCGGCTGATGAATGCCTGCGTCGCCGCCGGCATCGCCCCGAAGGAGATGGTCGCCGGCTACGACAGCGTCTGGCTCGACTTCACCAAGGGCCTCGGCGCCCCGCTCGGCGCCGTGCTTTGCGGCAGTGAGGAATTCATCGGCCAGGCCTGGCGCTGGAAGCAGCGGCTCGGCGGCTCGATGCGCCAGGCCGGCATCTGCGCCGCCGCCTGCCTCTATGCCCTCGACCACAACGTGGACCGGCTGGCCGAGGACCATGCCAATGCCAAGGCGCTGGCCCGCGGGCTGCGGCAGATCCAGGGTGTGACGGTCGAGGAGCCGGACACCAACCTGGTCTTCTTCGATATCCGCGACACCGGCGTCGACGTCGCCACCCTGCAGGCGAAGCTCGCCATGCAGGGCATCTCGGTTAGCGGCCTCGGCGGAAGGGTGCGCGCCTGCACCCATCTCGACGTGACCGCGCCGATGATCGAGGAGGCCGTCGGCGCCATCCGCACCGCGCTCGCGCACTGAGCAAGCCCCCGGACCGGGCATCACGCGGCGCCCGGGCCGAGGTTTCCGGCCGCACCGGGGAAGACGCGGCGGCCGCGGCCCTGGTCCAGGATGGCTGGACCATCCTCGCCCGGCGCTGCCGCACGCCGGCCGGCGAGCTCGACCTGGTGGCCGAGCGGGACGGGCTGCTCGCCTTCGTCGAGGTGAAGGCCCGGCCCAGCCTTGCCGAGGCCGCCTTCGCCCTCGGCCGCCGCCAGCGGGACCGGCTGCTGCTGGCCGGCGAATGCTGGCTGGCGGAGCATCCCGGCCGTGGCGCCGCCGGCATCCGCTTCGACCTGCTGCTGGTCGCCGCCGACGGCACGACCCGCCGCATTGCCGATGCGTTCCGGGTCGGGGATGATCCGGCATGATCCGCTCCTCCCGCCGCGCGCTGCTCGCCCTGCCGCTGCTCCCCACGCCGGCACTGGCCGCCTTCCCGGACCGCAGCATCACCCTGCTGCACGGCTTCGGCGCCGGCGGCGCGGCCGATACCATCTGCCGCATCCTGGCCCCGCCGCTGGCCGAAGCCCTGGGCCGCCCCGTCGTGGTGGAACCGCGCCCCGGCGCGGGCGGCAATATCGCCAGCCTCGCGCTCGCCCGTGCCGCGCCGGATGGCCATACCATCGGCCTGCTCACCGGCAGCCACGGTGTCGCCGCCGCCTTCGGCAAGGACAGCGGCTTCGACCCCGTCGATGGCTTCGCCTGGATCAGCATCGCGCTGCGCTATGCCTTCGTCCTGGTGGTCCGCGCCGACAGCCCCTACCGCGACCTCGCCGGCCTCATCGCCGCGGCGAAGCGGGCGCCCGGCATGGTGCAATACGGCACCCTCGGCCCCGGCTCCTCGCATCATCTGACCGGGGAGCTGATCAGCGCCGCCGCCGGGATCGAGATGACCCAGGTGCCCTATCGCAGCGACGTCGCCGGGCTGACCGGGGTGCTGACGGGGGAACTGCCGCTGATGATCAGCACCAGCGTCGGCGCCATGGGCATGCTGCAGGATGGCCGTCTGCGCGCCCTGGCGCTGACCGCCGACCGCCGCTCCCGCACCTTCCCCGCCATCCCGCTGGCCGCGGAAAGCCTGCCCGGCCTGCGGTCCACCACCTGGGCCGGGCTCGCCGCGCCCGCCGCCACCCCGGCGCCGGTCGTCGCCCAGTGGCACGCCGCCCTGCTGCGTGCCCTGGCGGCACCCGGCATCCGCGCCCGGTTGGAGGCGCTGACCGATGGCGAGGTGGAGCCCAGCACGCCGGAGGCGACGCGCGGCATGGTGCTGGGCGAGATCGGCGACTGGAAGGCCCTCATCAAGGCGCGCGACCTGAAGGCGGAATAGCCGGGGCGGCCTCAGCCCCCGCTGATGTCGCCGCCCAAGGCCAGGGCCCTCGCCACCGTCGCCGCCCGCACCGCCGTCCGGTCGCCCGGGAAGACCCAGCGTTCCACCCGCGTGTCGCCGCCCTGCCGCGCCGCGCCGATATAGACCAGCCCCACCGGCTTGCCCGGCGTCGCCCCGCCCGGTCCGGCGATGCCGGTGCAGCTCACCGCAACATCCGCGCCGCTGGCCCGCAAGGCGCCCTCCGCCATCCGCCGCGCGACGGATTCGCTGACCGCGCCATAGCCCTCCAGCACGCCCCAGGGCACGCCGAGCATGTCCCGCTTGGCCTCGTTGGAATAGGTGACGAAGCCGCGCGTCACCACGGCGGAACTGCCGGGGATGGCGGTCAGCGCCGCGGCGATCAGCCCGCCGGTGCAGCTTTCCGCCGTCGCCAGGGTCAGCCCCCTAGCCTGCAGCGCCGCCAGCAGCGAAGCGGCTTGCTCCAGTGTCGTCTCAGGCAGCATCAGATCGGCACCCCCGGCCAGAAGACCCGCAGCAGCAGGATCACCGCGGCCCCCATGGCCCCGGCCACCAGATCATCCAGCATCACGCCGAAAGCGCCATGCCGCCGATCGGCCCAGCCGACCGGGCCGACCTTGTAGACGTCGAAGGCGCGGAACAGCAGGAAGGCCAGCACCACACCCCAGCCGGTCGGCTCGAAGGGCAGGGCGCTGAGCACCAGGAGCTGCCCCGCGCCCTCGTCGATCACGATCCAGCCGGGATCGGCGTGGCGATCCTCTTCCAGCAGCTTCCGCACCGCCCAGTAGCCCAGCACGACCAGCACGCCGGCCAGCCCGAGGCAGGCCAGCGGCCCCAGCAGCACCACCGGCAGCACCAGGGCGGAGCCCCAGGTGCCCGGCGCCGGCCGGGCCAGTCCCACGCCGCCCATGGTGGCGACGAACCGTGCTGGGCTCACCCGGATCGTCCCATCCGGGCGAGGGCCGGCCGCGTCACGTGGCCTGCCACCGGGTCATCGGATGCTCCTGCGAGGCCGCGGCGGCGTCCCGCGCCCGGTAGATGACCATGTTCTCGAGAACGCGCTGCACGTAATTCCGCGTCTCGCCGAAGGGGATCTGCTCCATCCAATCGAGCATGCTCACCCCGCCCGTCCGCGGATCGCCATTGGTGCCCAGCCATTCATCCACCCGTCCCGGCCCGGCATTGTACCCGGCTATCGCGAAGGGCAACGCGCCACCGAAGCGTCCGATCAATTGCTCCAGATAGGCCGCGCCGAGCCGCATGTTCAGCCCGGGGTCCTGGGTCAGCAGCCCCACCGCATAGGGCGCCCCGATCCGCCGCGCGACGAGCTGGGCCGTGCTCGGCAGCAACTGCATCAGGCCGCGCGCATTGGCCGAGGAGACCGCCTCCGGGTCGAAATTGCTCTCCTGCCGGGTGATGGCATTGACCAGCGCCGCCTCCGGCCCGAAGGCCGGGGCAGGGTAGGGGGCGGGCCAGCCTTCCTCGAGCAGCATGGCCCCGCTCGCCCCGGCCCGCCGCACCACCCAGACCGCGTGGTCCGGCCGGCCGATCCGCGTCCCGAGCCGCGCCACCAGCGCCTTCTCCGCCGCATCCTGTGCAAGATCCTCGAGCCGCAGCAGGAATTGCCGGGCGCGGCGGGTTTCGCCGATATCGGCCAGTGCGCCGACGACCTTGACCAGCTCCTTGGCCGCGAAGGCATTCGCCTGGCGGGCCGGCACGGCCGGGCCCGGCACCCGGGCGATGCGCGCCGAAAGCGCCGCGCCATCCTCGCCCAGCGCCACCGCCGCGAGCTGCCCGTAGAAGGCCAGCGGCAGCTCGGCCGCCGCCGAGTAGCGCTGCCGCGCCGCCGCCGCCTCGCCCCGCGCCGCGAGCGCCCGCCCCTGCCAGTACAGCGACCGCGCCCGGGTGATGACGCTGCGGCTGCCCTCGGCGAGGCGGGTGAAGTGGCGCTCGGCGCCCGCCGCATCCTCCAGCTTCCTGAGGGCGATGAAGCCGGCGAGGAATTCCGCCTCCTGCCGCGCCTCGCTGGGCGCTTCCATCCCGTGCCGGGCGCAGACGGCATAGGCCGCCTTGGCATCCCCGAGCCGCAGCAGCTTGCGGGACAGCAATTGCCGCTCAGGCCAGGCCGCCCGCGCCACCTCCGGGGAGGCTTCGGCATTGCTGGCCCAGGCGGCCACCGCCTCGGCATCCCGGTCCCGCCGCCGCAGCCAGCGGGCCCGCTCGAAACCCAGCGCCGCATCGCCGGCCGCCGCCGCGACCAGCGCCGGCGCATCGGCATCCGGGCGGTCCGCCGCATAGGCCAGCCGCGCCGAGGCGATGCCCTGCCGGGCCGGGTCGAGGAAGGCGATGACCCGCCCCGCCGCCGCCGCATCGCGGGCCAGCGCCAGCCGGTCGAAGCGCTGCCAATGGTGGTCCGGCGTCAGGCTCGCCACGTTGCGGTCGAGGAAGCCGGGCTCCGCCGCCGGATCGCCCGGCGCATCCATCCAGCCGCTGCGCAGGACCTTGGCCGCTTCCCCCGCCTTGCCGAGCCGCGCCAGCCCATCCGCCAGCCGCTGGTAGCCATCGAGGCTGCGCGGGGTCCGCTCGGCGAACCAGGCGAAGGCCAGCGCATCGTCCGGCTCCGCCGCCAGCACCTCCTCGGCCCGCCGTCCCAGCGCCTCCTGCCCCGGCCAGTCGGGATTGGCCCGGGCGAAGCCCACCACCTCGGCGGGCGTTGCCGCGCTGCCGCGCGATTGCAGCCGCAGCCAGGTCACCACCTTGCGGATCAGCGAGTCGGCCGAGGCGGCGACCGCATCGGCCTCCGCCCAGCGCTGCGCCTGGGCGAAGGCCATGGCCTGCCGCCCGGCGGCGCGCATCGTCTCCGGCCCGCCGGGGGGCGCGGGCTGGCCGAGCGCGCGCCCGGCCAGGCCAGGGGCCAGACTAGGGGAGAGGAGGAGCGGCAGGGAAAGGAGGATTCGACGGCGCATCCCTGGCTTCTAGCCGATGCGGATGGCCCCTGTCCCTTGTCCCGCCCCCGCCCTGCCACTAGGTTCGCCAATCCCGCAGCCGCTGCGGGCAGGGACGGAGAGGAAGGTCATGTTCAAGGGATCGATGGTCGCGCTGATCACGCCGATGCGCAGCGATGGATCCGTGGACGAGAAAGCCTTCCAGGATCTGGTCGAGTGGCAGATCACCGAGGGCACCGAGGGCCTGGTCCCGGTCGGCACCACCGGCGAGAGCCCGACCCTGACCCATGCCGAGCACAAGCGCGTCGTAGAGATGTGCGTCGAGGTGGCGCGCGGCCGGGTGCCCGTCATCGCCGGCGCCGGCAGCAACAGCACCGCCGAAGCCGTGGATTTCGCCCGCCATGCCAAGCAGGCCGGGGCGGATGCCACGCTGGTGGTCACGCCCTACTACAACAAGCCGACGCAGGAGGGCATGTACCTGCACTTCAAGGCGGTGGCCGAGGCCGCCGACCTGCCGCTGTTCATCTACAACATCCCGCCGCGCAGCGTGATCGACATGTCGGTCGAGACCATGGCCCGGCTGGCGGCGCTGCCGAACATCGTCGGGGTGAAGGACGCCACCGCCAACCTGGCCCGGCCGCTGCACACCCGCCGCGCCTGCGGGCCTGATTTCATCCAGCTTTCGGGTGAGGACCACACCGCCCTGTCCTTCAATGCCGCCGGCGGCCAGGGCTGCATCAGCGTCACCGCCAATGTCGCCCCGAGGCTCTGCGCCGAGATGCACAAGTCCTGGCGCGCCGGCCGTATCGAGGAAGCGATGGCCATCCAGGACCGGCTGGTGCCGCTGCACGATGCCCTCTTCACCGAAACCTCGCCCGGCCCGGTGAAATACGCCGCCAGCCTGCTCGCAAAGGGCAGCGACCATTGCCGCCTGCCGATGGCGCCGGTCGCCGAGCCGACCCGCAAGCGCGTCCGCGACGCCATGGTCTCCGTAGGATTGCTCAATTAGCTCATGGCCGAACCGAAAAAAAAGAAGACCCTGATCTCGCACGGCATCGCCTCGCAGAACCGGCGGGCCCGCTACGACTACACGATCGGCGAGACCATCGAGGCCGGCATGCAGCTGGTCGGGCCGGAGGTGAAATCCCTCCGTGCCGGCCGCGCCACCCTGTCCGAAGCCTGGGCCGGGGAGCGCGACGGCGAGCTGTGGCTGTTCGGCTGCACCATTCCCGAATGGCAGGCCGGCAGCACGGTGGCGAAATTCGAGCCGGGCCGGCCACGCAAGCTGCTGCTGCACAAGAAGCAGGTGAACGAGCTCATCGGCTATATCGCCCGGGACGGCGCCACCATCGTGCCGATGCAGATCCATTTCAACGACCAGGGCCGCGCCAAGGTGCTGCTCGGCGTCGCCGAAGGCCGGAAGAAGCACGACAAGCGGCACGCCATCGCGGAGCGCGACTGGGCCCGGGACAAGGCGCGGCTGATGCGGGCGAGGGGCTGAGGCCGCTCCGGGCTCAGCGCGGTTCCGCCGAGACATGCAGCTCGGCGAAGCGCCAGCCGGTGTTGTCGCGGGTCAGCGTGCCGCTGAGCCGCAGGGTGGTGGTCTTCGCCGGCCGCACCAGGCGGCAGACCGCGGCAACCAGCGCCACATCGGCTGAAGGCTGCTGCAACGACCCGATCTCGCAGGTCATGATCCCCGGCGCGGCCTGGGCCCAGGCTGTCCCGAAATAATGCCGCGCGCCGGCTGGTCCCCGCAGCAGACCGGACTGGCTGGAGCCGAAGAAGGCCGCCCGCTCGTGAAACAGCAGGGCCTGCGCCTCGGCATCCAGGGTGGCGAAATTGGCGGCGAAGCGGTCGAGCACCGCCTCGGGACTGTCCGGGCCGGCGGCGGTCATGGGGTCAGGCGGCATGCGCTACTCGTCCTCCAGGGCTGCGGATGGCTGGCACCACGGTGCCCGCCATCCGGCATGATGCCCCTTGCATCCATTGCCACAATCGGCACGTAAGACAGGCAGGAGTATGCCCATGGCCGAAGACGATGACATCCCCGGGGACATCCCCCTAACCGGCGCCATCCGCCAGAAGCTGGTCGAGACCAAGCAGGCCTGGGCCCGGGCCGGCCGGCTGCTGACCGGGGTGCATGGCAACCCGGCGCTGGACCGGCTGCCGCCCGGCCAGACCCTGGTGCAGGACTGGCCGGTGCTGGACCTCGGCGTGCAGCCCGACGTGGCCCCGGACAAGTGGCGGCTGCGGGTGGAGGGCCTCGTCCAGGCCCCGGTCCGCCTGACCCTGCCCGAGTTCATGGCCCTGCCGCAGACCGAGATCGTCAGCGACATCCACTGCGTCACCCAGTGGAGCCGCTACGACAACCACTGGCAGGGCGTCCTGGCCCGCGACCTGATCGCCATGGCCCGGCCGAAGGACGAGGCGCGCTTCGTCGCCTTCACCAGCTACGACGGCTATACCACCAACGTCCCGCTCGCCGAGTTTCTCGAGGAGGACGTGCTGCTGGCCCATGCCTGGGAGGGCGCGCCGATCACCCGCCAGCACGGCGGCCCGGTGCGGTTGGTGCTGCCGAGGCTCTACCTCTGGAAGTCGCCGAAATGGGTGACCCGGATCGAGCTGCTGCGCGACGACCGCCCCGGCTTCTGGGAAGTCCGCGGCTACCACAACAACGGCGACCCCTGGCAGGAGGAGCGATATGGTTGAGGTCACCCGGCGCCACGCGCTGATCCTGGGAGCCGCCCTGATGACCACGCCGGCCGGTGCCGCCACCCCGACCACCGCCTTCGACTTCCGCATGGAAGCGATCGAGGGCGGGCCGCTGGACCTCGCCGGCTTCCGCGGCCGGCCGATGCTGGTGGTGAATACTGCCAGCTTCTGCGGCTATACCCCGCAATATACCGGGCTGCAGAAGCTGCACGAGAAGTATGGCCCGCGTGGCCTGGTGGTGCTCGGCGTGCCATCGAACGACTTCAACCAGGAATCGGCCGATGCGCGCATCATCAAGCGGTTCTGCGAGGCCAACTACAGCGTCGAATTCCCGATGACGACGCCCGCCAGGGTTACCGGCGCCCAGGCCGCCCCGCTCTTCGCCTTCCTGGCAGCGAATGGCGGCGGTGCCCCGCGCTGGAACTTCCACAAGTACCTGGTGGCACGGGACGGCCGCCGCATCCGCGGCTTTTCCACCCAGACGGGGCCGGATGCTCCGGCCCTGGTGCAGGCGATCGAGGCCGCGCTGAACACCGCGGCCTGAGACCGCCGCCCATCCGGTGCCGCCCATCCAATGATCGTGTTCGCCGGCGGCGCATTCCGCCCCGGCTCGGCCGCGTCCGGTCCCGCGCGGTCGATAGCATTCAGTATCGGATATGATAGGCTACCGTTACGGTAGGGTCATGCCTGACCGAGGCAGACTGCTGAAGGCCGCCCGACCGAACCGAGGAAGACGCAGTGAAAGACAATCAGGGCGGCCCGCTCGGCCATCTCTTCGCATCGGCAGGGTTCGTGCACCGCCGCCATTTCATGGCCGCGGCAACCGCGATCACGGCGGTGGGCGGGACCGCATCGCCGGCGAAAGCCGCATCGCCCGCCACGGAGGTGACCGAGCAGGACCGTGCGCATATGCGCCAGGCCATCCAGCTCATGCGGCAGGCCGGCGTCGTCGACAAGACTGGCGGGCCCTTCGGCGCGGTCATCGTCCGGAACGGCGAGATCCTGGCCGCCACCGGCAACAGCGTGCTGCGGGACAACGACCCCTCCGCCCATGCCGAGGTGAATGCCATCCGCGCGGCGTGCAAGAAGGTCGGTGCCCCCAATCTCCGGGGCGCGACCATGTTCACCAGCTGCGAATGCTGCCCCATGTGCTACGCCACGGCCTATTGGGCACGGGTCGACAAGATCTACTACGCGGCCGCCTGGACCGACTATGCCGACCTGTTCGATGACTCAAATATCAGCATCGACATGCAGCGTCCCTATGCGGAACGCACGGTCAAGATCGCCCAGATCATGCAGAGCGACGCCCAGCAGGTCTGGCTCGAATACCGCAACCTGCCGGAGAAGACCCGCTACTGATCGGCCCGGCCGGGCGACGGCGATCCGCGAGGCGCGCCGTCAGTCCGCAATCCGCTCCGCCGAGATGATCACCACCGCGCTCGCGTAGGGGTATTCATCCGTCATCGTCAGCGACACCCGCGCCACATGCCCCGGCGGGGTGATCGCCGCCAGCCGCGCCGCCGCGCCGCCCGTCATCTCCAGCGTCGGCTGCCCGCTTCGCAGATTCACCACGCCCAGGTCGCGGAAGAAGACCCCCGCCCGGAAGCCGGTGCCGAGCGCCTTGGAGGCCGCCTCCTTCGCCGCGAAGCGCTTGGCATAGGTGCTGGCGCGGATCTTCTCCGTCCGCCGTTCCGCCTTGGCGCGTTCCAGCGGGGTGAAGACCCGCTCCAGGAAGCGCTCGCCATGCCGGCCGATGGTCTGCTCGATCCGCCGGATATCGACGGTATCGTTGCCCAGGCCCAGGATCATCCGCCAATCATCCGCGCGCCCGCTCCACCCGCAGGTTATCCGCCGGCGCCCGCAGCGCGCCCATGATCCGCTCCAGGTGCCGCAGGTCTCGCACCTCGACATCGAGGGCGATCTCGCAGCTTTCCGGGTCGCGGTGGTTCACCTTCAGCCCGGCCAGCACGCCATCCTGCTGCGCCACCGTCTCCGCCAGGGAGGCCATGGCCGAGGGGCGGTTGCGGGTCTCGACGATGATCCGCCCGACCTGGCTGGCCACCGCTTCCTCCGCCCAGTCGATATCGAGGAAGCGTTCCGGCGCGGCGGAAAAATTTTCAAGGCTGTGGCAATCGGTCGCATGGATCGTCACCCCCTTGCCGGTGGTGACGATGCCGAGGATGCGCTCGCCCGGCAGCGGGTGGCAGCAGCCGGCGAAGTGATAGGGCATGCCGCTGACCAGGCCGGTGACGGGCATCCCGGCCGGCGGTCCGGCGCCACGGCTGCCGCCCGGCCGTTCCACCCGCCCGCCCAGCAGCGGCCCGGCGCCGAGCCGGCCGCGCGGCCTGGCCAGCGGCAGGGTATCGGCGATGCGCGGCGGCGCCCGCAGCTCCGGCACCGCGGCCTGCACCACGTCCCGGGCCGAGAGCGAGCCCGAGCCGACCGCCAGGTAAAGCTCCGGCAGCCCTGGCTGCTTCAGGGCCTTCAGCGCACCTTCCAGCAGCTTCTCCGAGCCCTCCAGCCCTTCCTGGCGGAAGGCCTTGATGATGGCGGAGCGCCCGCTCTCCTGGTGCTCCTCGCGCTGCCGGGCATGGACGAAGCGGCGGATGCGGGCCCGGGCCTTGCCGGTGACGACGAAGCGTTCCCAGGCCGGGTTCGGCTGGCCGCCGCGGGCAGTGATGATCTCGACCTGATCGCCGTTCTCGAGCTGGTGCCGCAGCGGCACGATCTTGCCGTTGACCTTGGCGCCGACGCAATTGTCGCCGACCTGGCTATGCACCTCATAGGCGAAGTCGACCGGCGTGGCGCCGCGCGGCAGCTCGATCAGGTCGCCCTTGGGGGAGAAGCAGAAGACCAGCTCGCGATGCAGCTCGAGCTTGGTGTCGTCGAGGAATTCCTGGGCGCCCTCGGCATTCTCCAGGATATCGAGCAGCGCCCGCACCCAGGGATAGCGTTTGCGCGCCGCGCCGCCTCCGGCGACCTCCGGCCCCTGCTTGTAGATCCAATGCGCGGCGACGCCGTATTCGGCGACCTCGTGCATCTCCCGCGTTCGGATCTGCACCTCGATCTTGGCATTGCGCCGCTCCGGCACCGTCACGCCGGTATGCAGGGACTGGTAGCCGTTGGTCTTCGGCGTGCTGATGTAGTCCTTGAAGCGCCCGGGGACCACGCGATAGGCATCGTGCACCGCGCCCAGCGCGACGTAGCAGGCGGCGCGGTCCTCGACGATGACCCGGAAGGCCATCACGTCGGACAGCGCCTCGAAGGCCACGTTCTTCTTCTGCATCTTCAGCCAGATGGAATAGGGCGACTTCTCCCGCCCCGTCACGTCCACCGCCGTGACGCCGTGCACCGCCAGCACCTTCTTCAGGTCCAGCTCGATCTCCTTGATGAGGTCGGCGCCCTGGCCGCGGAGGAAGGTCAGCCGGGCGGCGATGGTCTGCCGCGCCTCCGGATGCATGGCCTGGAAGGCCAGCGTCTCCAGCTCAGTCTTCAACGCATCCATGCCGATGCGCTCGGCCAGCGGGGTGAAGATCTCGAGCGTCTCGCGCGCGGTCTTCTGCCGCCGCGCCACCTGCGGCACGAAATGCAGCGTGCGCATGTTGTGCAGCCGGTCGGCCAGCTTCACCAGCAGGACGCGGATGTCCTCGCTCATCGCCAGGACCAGCTTGCGGAGGTTCTCCGCCTGCTTGGTGCGCTCGGACTGCAGCTCGATCCGGGTCAGCTTGGTGACGCCGTCGACCAGCCGGGCGACCTCGCTGCCGAAGCGGCGCTCGATCTCCTTCAGCCCGGTCGAGGTATCCTCGGCCACGTCGTGCAGCAGGGCGGTGGCGATGGTGGCGCTGTCCAGCCGGTAATCGGCCAGGATGCCGGCGACCGCCAGCGGATGGGTGATGTAGGGGTCGCCGTTGTCGCGCTTCTGCGTCGCATGCGCCTCGGCGGCCAGCTGGCCCGCCCGGGTGATGAGGCCGACATCGGCGCGGGGATCATAGGCCAGGACCCGCTCGGCCAGCAGCGCGGCTTCGGCATAGCCCGGCGGCAGCACCGGGTTGGGCGGGGCAACGCCGGTCCCGACCCCCTGGGCCGGACCCTCAGGCGCGCGCGGCACCGGGGCGAAGCACCACCCGGTCCCGTGCGCGCTCAAGCCCGGCGCCTCAGCGGCGGCCGCCGCCGCCCAGCTCGGCGGCGATCGCCGCCTCGATGTCGTCGGGCGAGAGATCCTCGAGGCCGACGCCCTCGGGCAGCGGCTCCTCGTTCACGTCCATCACCCCGAAGATGTTCTCGTCGGTGGCGATGAGGTCGAGGACCTCCTCCTCGGCCGGCTCCGGCTCCGGCGCGCGCTGCAGCGACTTGATCAGGTCGGCCTCGACCATGCCGAGCTCGATGGTCTGCTCGGCGATCTCGCGCAGCGCCACGACCGGGTTCTTGTCGTTGTCGCGGTCGAGGGTCAGTTCCTCGCCCCGGCCGATGTTGCGGGCCCGCTGCGCGGCAATGAGCACGAGCTCGAACCGGTTCGGGATCTGGACGATGCAGTCTTCGACGGTGACGCGTGCCATGACGGCCTCGTTACGGTTCGGCTGGTCACCCGAGCGGGGGCAGCGCAGCGGCTGAAAGTGGAACCCTCCAGATAGCCACCATGGCCCGATTCCGCAAGCGCCCTGCCGCGGTGCAGCAGACTCAGCCCGCCATTGGCACCGGCGCATCCTCCGCCGGCAGCCCCGCAAGCAGCGCCGCGACCGGCAGCCCGAGCCGCGGATGCACCCAGCCCGGCGCCACATCGGCCAGCGGCGCCAGCACGAAGCGCCGCAGATGCGCGCGGGGATGCGGCAGCACCAGCGCCGGCGTCTCCTGCCGCCGCTCGTCGAAGGCAATGATATCGAGGTCGAGCACCCGCGGCGCATTCGGATAGGGGCGCTCCCGCCCGGCCGCCGCCTCCAGCGCCTGCAGGGCCGCCAGCAGCGCCTCAGGCTCGCCCCGGCCGGAAAGCCGTGCCACGCCGTTCACGAAGCGCGGCACCCCGGGTATTGGCGGCACCGGTGTGGTAGAATACCAGCGGGACAGGGCGACCAGCCGCCATCCGGCCAGTCCGTCCAGCGCCGCCGCCGCCGCCTGGCATGTGGCCAGGGGAGGGGTCCCGGAGCGGTCCGGCAAATTCGCCCCCAGCGCGATCAACGCCGTGCTATATCGCTTACACATCTGCAATGGACTTATGCACTCCGCCCGCCACACTGGCCTGAACCATATTTCGAGAGCACCGAACTTGCAGTCCGACCATATCGAACGAATCGCCGTTTTCATCGACGGCGCCAATCTTTACGCCGCCTCGAGGTCGCTTGGCTTCGACGTGGACTACAAGAACCTGCTGGCCCATTTCCGCCAGCGCGCCTACCTCATCCGCGCCTACTACTATACCGCCCTGCTGGAGACGGAGGAGTACTCGCCGCTCCGGCCGCTGGTCGATTGGCTGGGCTACAACGGCTATTCCGTGGTCACGAAGCCGGCCAAGGAATTCACCGATGCCAGTGGCCGCCGCCGGGTCAAGGGCAGCGTCGACATCGAGATGGCGGTCGATGTCCTCGACCTCGCCGCCCATGTGGACCATGTCGTGCTCTTCTCCGGGGATGGCGACCTGCGCCGGTTGGTCGAATCCGTCCAGCGCCGCGGCGTCCGCGTCACCGTCATCTCCACCATCCGCACCCAGCCGGCGATGATCGCGGATGAGCTGCGCCGCCAGGCCGATGCCTTTCTCGACCTCGCCGACATGGCTGAGCACATCACCCGCCGCCAGGTCGAGCCCCGCGCCCGCAGCACCCCGCCGCCGGCCCCACCGCGCCCGGCGCCGATCCGCGCCACCCCGGCCGAGCCCTTCCGCGAATTGCCCGAGCTGCCGGAATGACGGCGGCCAGCCCGTGACGCCGCCGCAACCGAGCCCGGACTGCCCGCTCTGCCCGCGCCTCGCCGCCCTTCGCACCGCCAACCGGGCGGCCTATCCGGACTGGTACAATGCCCCGGTCCCCTCCTGGGGGCCGGTGGCTGCGCCCTTGCTGGTGCTCGGCATGGCGCCCGGCCAGAAGGGAGCGAACCGCACCGGCCGCCCCTTCACCGGGGACCACGCGGGCAAGCTGCTCTATGCCACCCTGCTGCGCTACGGCCTGGCGGAAGGGGAGTATCTGGAACGTCCGGATGACGGCCTGCGGCTGACCGGCTGCCGGGTGACCAATGCCGTGCGCTGCGTCCCCCCGGCCAACCTGCCGGAGCCGGCCGAAATCCGCGCCTGCAACACCTTCCTGCAGGGCGAGCTGGCCGCGATGCCCAATCTCAAGGTCGTCCTGGCTCTCGGCACGCTGGCCCATGCCGCCCTGCTGCGGGGGCTCGGCCTGAAGCTCAGTGCCACGCCCTTCGCCCATGGCGCCCTGCATGCGCTGCCGAACGGCCTGCTGCTGGCCGACAGCTACCACGTCAGCCGGTACAACACCTCGACCCGGCGGCTGACCACGGCGATGTTCGAGGCCGTGGTCGCCGAGATCCTTCGCCGCCTCGGCTGAGGCGCCTCAGCCCGGCGGCACCTGGGCATTGCCCGCCGCCGGCTGGGCTGGCCGGCTACCGCCGCCACCGCCAGTGTCACCGCTCGCCTCATGCGTCGCGGCGGTGGTGGGCGGCGGTGGATGGTCCGGCGTCGCCGTTCTCTGGTGATAGGCCAGGCCCAGCATCACCGCGAACAGCAAGGGCGGGATGATGGCGGCAAGGCTCAGTCGCGGCATGATCGCTGCTCCCCGAATATGCTTTCGCCAAGACGCGCCGCGGCCGCGCCGGTTCGTTATGCTGGCCAGTCCAACGGGGAATCCCGATGTCCAACTCTGAATTGCTGACCCCGGCGGAGATGGCCGAGGCCGATCGGCTGGCCGCAACCCTCGGCGCCCCCACCGGCCGGCTGATGGAAGCCGCCGGCCGCGCCGTCGCCCGCGCCGCCATGCGCCGCTTCCGCCCCTGCCGCACCTTGGTCCTCGCCGGGCCAGGCAATAATGGCGGGGATGGCTATGTCGCCGCCCGGCTACTGGAACAGGCCGGCTGGCCGGTCGCCGTCGCCGCCCTGGCCCCGCCACGTCCCGGCAGCGATGCCGCTGCCGCCGCCGCCCGCTGGCGCGGCCCCAGGCTGCCCTTCGTCCCGGCCGAGGCCGCGCGTGCGGGCCTCGTCATCGATGCGGTCTTCGGCGCCGGCCTCGCCCGCCCGGTCGAGGGGCTGGTGGCCGCCACCCTGGCCGCCGCTACCGCGCCCATCCTGGCGGTGGATGTCCCCTCCGGCCTCGACGGCGCCACCGGCCAGCCGCGCGGCGCCGTCGCCCCGGCCCGGCTCACCGTCACCTTCTTCCGGCTGAAGCCCGGCCACCTGCTGCTGCCGGGGCGCCAGCTCTGCGGCGAGACCCTGCTGGCCGATATCGGCCTGCCGCCTGCCGTCCTCGACCGCATCCAACCGAGGCACCGGGCCAATGGCCCGTCGCTCTGGCGGTTGCCTGGCCTCACGGCCGAGTCGCACAAATACACCCGGGGCCACCTCACCATCCTCGGCGGCGCGGCGATGACCGGCGCCGCCCGCCTCGCCGCCGCCGCCGCCCACCGTGCCGGGGCCGGCCTCGTCACCCTCCGCGCCCCCACGCCGGCTGCCGCCGCGCTCTACCGCGCCGGCGATCCCGGCACGATCGTCACGGAGGAACCGCTGGAAGCCCTGCTCGCCGATCCGCGCCGCCAGGTCTGGCTGATCGGCCCCGGCCTGCCGCCCGGCGCCGGGACCGAGGCCATGCTCCGCGCGCTGGTCGCCGCCGGCCGCCAGGTCGTCGCCGATGCCGGGGCATTGGGCGGCGATCTCTCCGGCGTGGCGATCCTCACCCCGCATGCCGGCGAATTCGCCCGCGTCTTCGGCCCGATGGGGGCGGACAAGCCGGCCGCCGCCCGCCGGGCCGCCGCCGCGACCGGCGCCGTGGTGCTGCTGAAGGGCGCCGACACCGTCATCGCCGCGCCGGATGGCAGGGTCATCATCAACCGCAATGCCCCGCCGAGCCTCGCCACCGGCGGCACCGGGGATGTGCTGGCCGGCACCGTCGCCGCCCTGCTCACCCAGGGGATGCCGCCCTTCGAGGCCGCCGCTGCCGGCGCCTGGCTGCAGGGTGAGGCGGCCAGGCTGCAGGGCGGCCGGCTGCTGGCGGAGGATCTGATCCCGCTGCTCCCCGCCGCGGCGCGCAACGCGAGCCTGGACTAGCGGCTCTCAGGCCAGCCCGAAGCGGATCGACACCTCGGTCCCACCCGGCCCCGCCGCCTGGGTCACCGCGCCGCCGACGCTGCCCGCCAATGCCTCGACGATCCGCCGCCCCAGGCCGGTGCCGCTCGGCACCGCGCCCGGCGCCGCACCGACGCCCTCATCCTGCACCGCCAGCACGCCGGACCCGTCCACATGCTGCAGCCGCACCCGGATCGGCCCGTCCTGCCGGCCGGGATAGGCGTATTTCAGCGCATTGGTCACCAGCTCGGAGACGATGACCCCGAGCGAGACTGCCCGGTCGGTCGAGACCTCCATCGGCTCCGCCGCCAGCTCGATCTGCCGCCCGCCGACCGAACGGCCGATCTCCGCCAGCAGTCCCGCGAGATAGTCGTGCAGCGCCACGCTGCGCACGTCGTCCGAGGTATAGAGCCGCCGGTGCACCTGGGCGACCGCGGCGATCCGGTTCCGCATCGCCGCCAGCGCCTCGCGCGCCGCCGGGTCCTGCACCGCGCCTTCCTGCAGCCGGGTGAGCGAGGCGATGAGCTGCAGGCTGTTGGCGACGCGGTGGTTGACCTCGCGCAGCAGCAGCTCCCGCTGGGTCGCCTGCTCCTCCGCCCGGTCGCGTGCCTCCCGTACCGCCGCCTCGGCCCGCTCATGCGCGGCCCGCAGCGCCGCCCGCTCGATCGCCCCGTCGATGGCCGAGCGCAGCAGCACCAGGAAATGCCCGCCGGCCTCCTTGATGACGTAATCCGCCGCCCCCGCCCTGAGGGCCGCCACCGCGATGCGCCCCTCGTCGGAGCCGGTGACATAGATGATCGGCGGCGGGGCGGGCAGGGTGCGCAGCGCGGTCAGCGTGTCCAGCCCATCCTGCCCGGGCATGTAGTGGTCGAGGCAGATGGCCGCGAAGCCCGCGCCGCCCTCGGCCGCCGCCGCCATCTCGACCCCGGCCGCCCCATCCGCGGCGGTCGCCACCACATAGCCGTGCCGCTCGAGGTCGCGCTGCACCAGCCGGCGCAACCCGGGCTCGTCGTCGATGTAGAGGATGCGCCGGGCTGGGTTCATGGCGGCAGGCTCATGGGGTCGGCGGCACCTGGATCACCGCGAGGAAGAGCCCGAGCTGGCGGACCGCCTGGGCGAAGGTCTCATAATTCACCGGCTTGGTGATATAGACGTTGCAGCCCAGCTCGTAGCAGCGGCGGATCTCGCGCTCGTCGTCGGTGGTCGTCAGCACGATGACCGGGGCCGGCCGCAGCATCGGGTCCGCCTTGAGCTTGGCCAGGATGTCGAAGCCGCTCATGTCCGGCAGGTTCAGGTCCAGCAGCACCAGCAGCGGCCGGTGTTCCTGGCGCCCGCTCCCGACCAGGAATTCCAGCGCGGAGGTGCCATCCAGGAAATGCCGCACCTCGTTGAAGACGCCGGCGCGCTTCAGGTTCTTCTCGATCAGGCGGGCATGGCCCTCGTCATCCTCGACCATGACGATGGTCACGGCCTGCGCGGCGGCATTCATGCGGGCAACTCCTCGGGAATGGGATGGGGGGCGGCGGGCGGCACCAGCGCCAGGGTCACCCGGAAGGTCGATCCCAGGCCGGGCGCCGAGCGGCATTCGACATCGCCCCCCAGCCGCCGTGCCAGGGCCCGGACATGCGCCAGGCCGATGCCCTCGCCGGGCTTGTCCTGCCGGCCGGAGCGCCGGAACAATTCGAAGATGCGGCCATGGTCGCGCGGGTCGATGCCGCGGCCGTTGTCCTCCACCTCGATCACCGCCTGCTCGCCGGAGACGCCGCCGCGCACCGTGATCCGCCCGGGGCGCCCCGGCTGCAGGTATTTCACCGCATTGTCGAGGAGGTTGCCGAAGATCTGCTCGACCGCGAGCCGGTCGGTCCGCAGCGTCGGCAGCCCCGGCGCCACCTCCAGCACGGCGCCACCGGCCTCGAGCTGGTGCCGCAGCGAATCGGCGATGCCGGTCAGCAGCCCGGTCAGGGCCACCGGCTCGGGCTGCAGGGCGCGGCGCCCCTCGCGGGACAGCCGCAGGATGGCATTGATCAGCCGGTCCATGCGCTGCGTGGCGGAGCGGATGAAGCCCACCGCCTCGGGTATATCCTCGGCGACGGCCGCCTTGGCCTCCGGCGTCACCAGCTCCGGATTGGCCGCCTCGGCCGCCTTCAGCAGGTCGGACAGCGTCGCCACCGCCGCCTCCAGTTCGGTGGTGAAGCCCATGACATTCACCAGCGGCGCCCGCAGGTCATGCGAGACGATATAGGCGAAGCGCTGCACTTCCTCGTTCGCCGCGGCGAGCGCCGCCGTCCGCTCCGCCACCCGCTGCTCCAGGCTCGCATTGGCGACGGCGACCTCCCGCTGGGCCGCCTCCAGCTCCCGCGTGTAGCGCAGCGCCAGCACCGCGGCCCCGATCGTCACGCCGAGCATCAGCACCAGCGCCCCCGCGGCGCCGAGCAGCAGCATCCGCCCGCTGCGGTCCAGCCCCTCGCTGCGCAGCGCCAGCCGCCGGGTGCTGCGCGCCTCGATCCCATGGACGACCTCGCGGATCGCATCCATGCTCACCTTGCCGCGGTCGGTCCGGACGATCGCCAGCGCCGCCGCGCGGTCGCCGGCCTCCGCCAGGGCGATCGTCTGCCCCAGCTCCTCCAGCTTCGCCGTCACCAGGTCCTTCAGCAATTGCGGCGGCGCCGGCTGGCCGCCATCCGCGGTGATCAGGCGGGCGAGTTCCGGCAATTCCCGCGGCAGGGCGATGACGGCGGCATGATAGGGTTCAAGGTAGCTTTCCTCGCCGGTCAGCAGGTAGCCGCGCTGGCTGGTCTCGGCACCCTGGATCAGCGAGAGCACCTGTCCCGCCGCCAGCCGGACATCCTGGGTCTGGGAGACGCCGCTGGCGAAGGTGCGGGTGGTCTCGACCAGCCAGACGAGGCCGCCGCCCGCCGCCAGCAGGGCGGCGAAGCCGATGGCCATCAGCAGCAGTGAAAGCTGGCCCAGCATGGTCTTGGTCATGGGCATGGTGGGTCAGGTCGCTTTCAGCCGCCGGTCGGGGCCGTCGCCCGCCTGACCGGGCCCCGGAGCCCGGCATGCTGAATCAACTGCCGATATGATCTGCCCAAACCATAACCGCGGCGCCACCGCAAGCGGGCAGGGCGGCAACCCGTCGTTATCGAGCCGGTGTGCCATCAAGCCTGGTCGAGTCCCTGGGCCACCGCCCGGTCCTCCGTCGCCATGCCGTCCCGGTCCCCCAGCACCCGGGACAGCGGCACCGTCACGATGCAGCACAGCCCGGTCTCCCGCCAGCGCAGCTCGGCATTCCCGCCGAGCTGATGGCGCAGCGTGGTATCCAGCACCCGGGTCCCGAAGCCGCGCTGGCGCGGCGCATCCGCGACGGGCGGCCCGCCCGTCTCGGTCCAGCGCAGGCACAGCACGCCGGCCGCCGGATCGGCCTCCCACAGTACCGTCACCCGGCCTTCCGGCACCGCCAGGGCGCCATGCTTGACCGCATTCGTCGCCAGCTCATGCACCGCCATGGACAGCGGCTGCGCCGCGGTGGGCGCGACGAGGACCGGCGGTCCCTCCAGCGCCACCAGCGGCCCCCGCGCGCCATTGGCCTGGGGGCCGAGGAAGGGCGCGAGCTCGCCCTCCAGCAGCACCCGGAGGTCGGCCCCGGTCCAGCGGCCGCGTGCCAGCACGGTCTGCGCGCGGGCCAGCGCCGCCACCCGGCCCTCCACCGCCGCCACGAAATCCTGCCGGCTGCCGGCCCGCGTCAGCCGGATCACCGCCTGCACGACGGAGAGCGCATTCTTCGCCCGATGGTCGATCTCCTGCATCAGGAAGCGCTGCCGCGCCTCCGCCTCGCGCAGCGGCGTCACGTCGATATGCGCCCCGACCCAGAGCCCCGGCCGCTGCCGCGGGCGCAGCGCGCTGGCCTCCGCCGGGACCGGCGCCGCCCGCACCAGGCAATGCCGCCAGCCGCCGTCGCGGTGGCGCAGCCGCACCTCGGCATCGAAGGGCTGGCCGCTCCCGGTCGCCGCCTCCCAGCGCTCGGCCGCCATCGCCCGGTCCGCTGGGTGGATGGCGTCCTGCCAGCCGAAGCCGCGATACTGGGAGGGGGTCTGCCCGGTGAAGGCCTCCCAGCTCGGCTGCGGCGCCGGCATGGCGCCGGTTTCCAGCCGGGCCCAGACCACGTCGGCAGCCACCTCGCTCAGCGCCCGGTAGCGGGCCTCGCTCTCGCGCAGCGCCCGCGCCGCGGCGCGCCGCATCACGTCCTCCGCCTGGGTTGCCCGGTCGGTCGCCTCCCGCCGCGCCCGCTCCACCGCCAACCGTCCCAGCGCAAACAGCGCCACCAGCGCCGGCACCGCAACCCCGAGCTGCAGCGCCATCATCGAAGCCCAGTCGCCCAGGATGGCGCCGCGGTCGCGCCCGGCCACGGCATAGACCGGCCAGCCCTCCAGCCGCCGATAGGCCGTCAGCCGCCAAGTCCCGTCGATGCCGGAGACGCCGCTGCTCAGGCCCTGCGCCACGCCCTCGGCCATCGCCTGGCGCAGCTGGCTGGTGGCGGGCAGGGCCGGTGCCGGCTCCCGCAGCACCGGCGTGCGGGCGAGGAAATGACCGTCCTCCCGCATCATGGCCACGACATCGCCCGGCGCCGCCAGCAGCCGGGCCAGCCCCTCGCCGATCGCCTGCGGATCGACCGAGATGGTGACCACGCCGTCGAAGCCATCCGGCGCCGGCGGGTTGCCGCTGCCGCTGCGGCGCTTGGCCACGGCGAAGTGGAGCGTGCCGGTCACCTCGTCCCGCTGTACCCGGCCGACGAAGACGCGCCGTGCCCCGGCCACCCGCAGCGCCTGGAAGACCTCCCGCTCCGCCGCGCCATCGAGTGCCGCCCGGAGGTCGCCGTGCAGCAGATGCACCCCCGACCGGTCCAGCACATGGCCGGAAACCAGCAGCGGCATCGTTCCCAGCAGCCCGGCGAGGCCCGCCTGCAGCTCCGGCGCGCGGGAGGTGATCTCGGCGTCGCTCAGCCCGCGCAGCTGATCGCCCACCCGGTCGACCATGAGCTGCTGGCCTTCCAGCACCCGCAGCGCCAGCTCGGCCGCGGCATCGGCACTGTGGAGCAGCTCCGTCGCGGCCTGACGCCAGGCGGCCCGCCAGGACAGCCAGCCCCCGGCAGCCAGCATCAGGACCGGCAGCGCCAGCACCGCGACCGTGAGCCAGCGGCTGGTGGCCCAGCGCGGCACCGACCCGGGGTCCCTTCCGCCGGACGGTGGCCGTTCCGGCATGGCGCCCCGCTGTGCCCCACTGGTTCCAGTCCCCGCTTCGACACTCACGGCCAAGCCATTGTCCCTTTTCGGTGGATCGCAACCAGATGATGGGGAATGCACCATCTTCTTCTGCACCTATAAGGCGAAACTCTGCCCACGAATGCGTGTGCACCGCCGGCTTCGCCCAGGTGTTGCCGCGGTGCAGCGATCTGAGACGCGCATCGTCCCCCTGTGCTCTTGCCGTCGGCCACCCACCGGGGCCAGATGCAGCCTGTCTAAGAATGCGGGAGTGGCCAGAATGAACGTCGTGACGAGCAGCGGGGCCAACCTGGTGCAGGCCGACCGCGAGTCGGAGACCGAGCGGCTGCGGCTGCTGCATGCCATCGAGCGCAAGCTGCTCTGGCTCTCGGCCTGGATGATCCACCATGCCAACCACGTCCGGCCGAACCGGGACGGGCTGAAGGTCGGCGGCCACCAGGCGTCCTGCGCCTCGGTCATCTCGATCATGACCGCCCTCTACTTCGAGATCCTGAAGCCGCAGGACCGGCTGGCGGTGAAGCCCCATGCCGGCCCGGTCTTCCATGCGGCGAACTACCTGTTCGGCCGCCAGACCAAGGAGAAGCTGGCGACGCTGCGCCAATTCGGCGGCATCCAGCCCTATCCCTCCCGGGTGAAGGACGGGCCGGAGGTCGATTTCTCCACCGGCTCGGTCGGCCTCGGCGTGGCGCTGACCAGCTTCGGCGCCCTGGTGCAGGACTATGTCCGGCTGCATGGCCTCGGCCGCGCCGATATCCCCGCCGGCCGCCACATCGCCATCGTCGGCGACGCGGAACTGGACGAGGGCAATATCTACGAGGCCCTGCTGGAAGGCTGGAAGCACGATGTCCGCGATGTCTGGTGGATCATCGACTACAACCGCCAGAGCCTCGATTCCGTGGTCCAGGACCGGCTGTTCGGCCGGATCGAGGGCCTGTTCCGCGACATGGGCTGGAACGTCGTCACCCTGAAATACGGGCGCAAGCTGGAGGCAGCCTTCGCCCGCGAGGATGGCGACCACCTTCGCCGCTGGATCGACGATTGCCCGAACAGCCTCTACTCGGCGCTGACCTTCCAGGGCGGCGCCGCTTGGCGCGCCGTGCTGCTGACCGACCTCGGCCGCATCGAGGGCATCCGCGCCATCATCGACCCGCTGTCGGACGAGGAGCTGGGCGCGCTGATGACCAACCTCGGCGGCCATGACGTGGCGACGCTGCTGGAGGCCTTCCGCGCCCAGGATGCCGCCGGCGACCAGCCGACCTGCTTCATCGCCTATACCATCAAGGGTATGGGCCTGCCCTTTGCCGGCCACAAGGACAACCACTCCGGGCTCATGAGCAAGGAGCAGATGATCGGCTTCAAGGCCGAGATGGGCATCCCCGACGGCGCCGAATGGGACCGCTTCACCGGCCTCGACGTGCCGGAAGCCGAGCTGCAGGCCTTCATCGACAGCGTGCCCTTCGCCACCCCGGTCGCCCGCGAGGGCCGCCGGCTGGAAAGCCCCGCGGTGCCGGTGCCGGAGAATTTCCCGCTGCCCCGCGTCCCCGCCGGCCGCAAGCTCTCGACCCAGACCAGCTTCGGTGAGGTTCTCGCCGAGCTCGGCCGCGGGCAGGGGGCGGCGGCCGCCATCGCCAGCCGCATCGTCACCACCAGCCCCGATGTCACCGTCTCGACCAACCTCGGCGCCTGGGTCAATCGCCGCGGCGTCTTCGACCGCCACCTGAAGAACGACGTCTTCCGCGACGCCAAGCTGGCCTCGGCGCAGCGCTGGGGCATGTCGCCGGAGGGCCAGCACATCGAGCTCGGCATCGCCGAGCAGAACCTCTTCCTGCTGATGTCGGCGCTCGGCCTGTCGCATTCGCTCTACGGCGCCCGGCTGCTGCCGGTCGGCACGGTCTACGACCCCTTCGTCAACCGCGGCCTCGATGCGCTGATCTATGCCTGCTACCAGGATGCCCGCTTCATGCTGGTCAGCACGCCCTCCGGGCTGACGCTCGCGCCCGAGGGCGGCCAGCATCAGTCGGTCAACACGCCGCTGATCGGCATCGCCCAGGACCGCCTCGCCAGCTACGAGCCGACCTATGCGGACGAGCTCTCGATCCTGATGCGCTGGGGCTTCGAGCATATGCAGAAGCCCGACGGCAGCGCGGTCTGGCTGCGGCTCTCGACCCGCGGCCTGGAACAGCCGCAGCGGGTGCTGGACCCGGCCGCGGTCATCGCCGGTGGCCACTGGATGCACCCGCCCGCGCCCGGCGCGCGGATCGCCATCGCTTTCCAGGGCCCGGTCGCGCCCGAGGCCATCGCCGCCTTCGAGGAGCTCCGCTCGGAGGAGCCCGGCGCCGGCCTGCTCTGCATCACCAGCCCGGACCGGCTGCATGCCGGCTGGCTCGAGAGCAAGCGCAAGGCCCGCGGCGGCTTCGGCGCACCGAGCTGGGTCGAGGCGCTGCTGGCGCCGCTTGCCGCCGATGCCGCCATCGTCACGGTGCTGGACGGCCATCCGGCCGCCCATGCCTGGCTCGGCTCGGTTCGTGGCCAGCGGGTGGTGCCGCTGGGCGTCGACCACTTCGGCCAGTCCGGCGATATCCCCGACCTATACCGGGAATACGGCCTCGACACCGACAGCATCCTGGACGCCTGCGCGCAAGCGCTGCTGGGCTAGTTCAGTCGACCGCGACGCCGACCCGGCCGGCGAGGTCCTGGATGAACTGCCAGGCCACCCGGCCGGACCGCCCGCCGCGGGTCACCGACCACTCGTTGGCCTGCCGCCGCAGATCCTCCTGCGACAGGCCGATGCCGAGCGATGCGGCATAGCCCTCGACCATGGCGAAATAGGTCGGCTGATCGCAATTGTGGAAGCCGATCCAAAGCCCGAAGCGGTCGCTGAGGGAAACCTTCTCCTCCACCGCCTCCTGGCCATGGATTGCCGTGCTGCGCTCGTTCTCGATCATGTCGCGCGACATCAGGTGGCGGCGGTTGCTGGTCGCGTAGAACAGCACATTCGCCGGCCGCCCCTCGATCCCGCCATCCAGCACGGACTTCAGCGCCTTGTAGTCGGCATCCTCCTTCTCGAAGGAAAGATCGTCGCAGAAGACCAGGCAGCGGCGGTCCTGCGCCCGCAGGATGTTCAGCAGCTCCGGCAGGGTGCGGATGTCCTCCCGCTGGATCTCGATCAGCGCCAGGCTGCCCGGCTTCTCCGCATTGGCCGCGGCATGCGCCGCCTTGACCAGGGAGGACTTGCCCATCCCCCGGGCGCCCCAGAGCATGACGTTGTTCGCCGAAAGGCCGCGGGCGAATCGCAGGGTATTCTCCAGCAGGATGCTCTTCTGACGCTCGATCCCCTGCAGCAGCATGATCTCGACGCGGGAGACCTTCGGCACCGGCGACAGCCGCGCGACCGGCTCGGCATGCCAGACGAAGGCATCGGCGCCTTCCAGCCGCGGCGGGGCGGGCGGTGGCGGGGCCAGGCGCTCCAGCGCCTCGGCGATGCGGGTCAGCAAGGCGATATCCATGTGATCTTCCCGTGATTGACCCGCGGCCATGGGCGTCCCCCGGCGCCGGACTTGACGCTGGGGGGGTGGCCGCTAGTTTGCGCCCCGCCGCATACGCCAAGCCGGCCCAACAAGGAAATCCCCCGGGATGTTCATCTCCCCCGCTTATGCCCAGGACGCCGCCGCCGGCGGCCCGATGGCGCTGGTCATGCAGCTCGCGCCGCTGCTGCTCATCTTCGGCGTCTTCTACTTCCTCCTCATCCGCCCGCAGCAGAAGAAGCAGAAGGAACACCGGGCGCTGCTCGCCTCGCTCAAGCGCGGCGACCGCGTGCTGACCGCCGGCGGCATCATCGCCAAGGTCATCACGGTGAAGGACGGCGTAGACGAGGTCGAGGTCGAGATCGCGCCGAACGTGCGCGTCAGCGTCCTGCGCGGCACCATCGGCGACGTGCTGAAGCCGCTCGGCGCCGCCGATGCCGTGGCCACCAAGGGGTGAAAGCCTCCCGCCGGGCGCTGGCGGCGCTGCTGCTGGCACCCGGCCTTGCGCCCGGTGGCGCGCGGGCGGCCGACCCCGGCGCCCGGGCGGTCGCCGGCGGCACCCTGGTGCAGCTCGCGGCCCAGGATTCCGTCGCCGTGCTGCTGCGTGGCGCCGCCCGTGGCCGGCAGCAATCGGTCTATGAGGGTTTGCGCCTGCCCGGCCCGCCGGTGGCCCTGGTCGCCGACCGTTGGCTGGTCGGCTGGGGCATCGAGGGCGACCACGGGCTCTTCATGGCCTTCGATACCGAGGGCGAGCGCCTGTTCCTGATGCTGCTGATCGAGGGCGGGCCGATCTACCTGGCGCCGCCGCGCGTGGCGCGCTGGCCGGAGGAGCTGGCCGAGCCCTTCCATCGCTTCGCGCCGGGTCTTGCCAAGGGGCCGAGCTTCGACGGTTAGGAAGGAGGACTGGGGAGAAGGTAGTCTCCCCAGGCCCCTCATCTATTTCTATTGGAAACAGAAAGGCGTTTAGGGGGGATACCTCCCCCTAAACTTCCGGCTTACGCAGCCTGGCCGGACTTCAGCCCGCCGTTCTTCAGCAGCGTCTCGACCACTTCCCAATCGACCAGCTTGTTCAGGAAGTTGTCCAGGTAGTTCGGCCGGACATTGCGGAAGTCGAGGTAGTAGGCGTGCTCCCACACATCGACGCCGAGGATCGGCGTGCCTTCGCCGGTGGCGATCGGGTTGGAGCCGTTCGGGGTCTTGGTCACCTTCAGCTTGCCGTCGGCGCCGACGATCAGCCAGGCCCAGCCGGAGCCGAACTGGGTGACGCCGGCCTGCTTGAAGGCCTCCTTGAAGGTCGCCAGACCACCGAGGTCCTGCTCGATCTTGGCCGCCAGCGTGGCGGGCAGCTTGTCGCCGCCGCCCTTGGGCGACATCACCTGCCAGAACAGGATGTGGTTCCAGTGCTGGCCGGCCTGGTTGAGCACCGGCGCGCCATCGGCACCGGCCTTGCCGGCCTCGGCGACGATGGTCTCGAGCGACTTGCCGGCGAGGCCCTTGCTCTCGACCAGGCCGTTCAGCGCGGTGACATAGGCATTGTGGTGCTTGCCGTGATGGAGCTCGAGCGTCTCCTGGCACATGCCCTGGGCGGCGAGCGCGCTGGTATCGTAAGGCAGCGGCGGCAGGCTGAAGGCCATGGGGTCTCTCCCGTTTGTGGGTGGTGCACCCGGCAGGCCCGGGGGCTGCAGGACAGCTAGGCGGCGGCTTCCCGCGCGTCAAGCAAGCGGGCATGAAGCCTGCCATGTCCGAGACCCCCTCACAGGCCCCGCTGTCGCCGATCGCCGCCTTCGCCCGGGCGCATGACCCGGATCGATTCCTCTGCGCCCTCTTTGCCCCGGCGGAGCGGCGGGATGCCCTCTTTGCCCTGATCGGGCTGAACCACGAGCTGGCCCGCGCCCGCGAGGCGGCACGGACGCCGCTGATCGCGCTGATGCGCCTGCAATGGTGGCGCGACGTGGTGGCCGATGCCGCCGCCGGCAAGCCGCCGCGCCGGCATGAGGTTGCGGGCCCCTTGCATGCCGCCATCGCTGCCGGCCTGCTGGACCCCGCCTCGCTCACCGCCCTGGCCGATGCGCGGGAGGCCGAGACGGAGGAGGAGGGCATGCCGACCGAGGCCGCCTTCCAGGCCTATCTGCGCGGCACGGCGGGTGGCTTCGCGGTGGCGGCGGGGAGGCTGCTCGGCGCCTCCGGCGCGGCGCTGGCCGGCCTGCAGGAGGCTGGCGTGGCCTATGGCCTGGCCGGCGTGCTGCGCAGCATCGGCGCCCTGGCGGGGCAGGGGCGCTGCCTGCTGCCGGCCGAGGCCCTGGCCCGGCATGGCCTCGTCGCCGAAGCGGTGATCGGGGCGCCGGCCCTGGCCGCGCCCCTGGTGACGGAACTGGCGGCAGCCGGGCTGGACCGGGCTGCCACCCTCCGGCTCCGCCTGCCCCGTGGCGCGGTCGCCGCCGGCCTGCCGCTGGTGCTGGCGCGGCGGGACCTCCGGCGGCTGCGGGCAGGGCAGGGGGTGCCGGCGGCCCGTGGACTCGGGGACCGCGGCGCGGTGATCCTGGCCGGTCTGCTCGGCCGGGTGTGACCGCGCCGCACTGACCGGCGCGGTCGCCGCCCTCAGCCGATAGCCTGCGGCGGCGGCATGCTCGGCGGCATCGGCGGGCTCGATGGCGGCACCTCCGGACCCGGGCCCGGGATGGAGGGGCCGGGCTCCGGTGCCGGGCCGGGGCTCGGCGGCATGGGCGGGATCTCCGGGCCAGGGGAAGGGCTGGGGGAGGGGCTGGGATTGGGGATCGGGTCGGACATGAACGGCTCCTTGCTGGGCCGCATGGAACGCGCGGCGATGCCTGCTGTTGCCCGCGCCTGGAATTCCGTTTCTCAGCCCCCGCCCTCAGCCTCGGCGCGACCGCCGCGCCAGCACCGCGCTGCCCACGACGGTCAGGGTCAAGGTCACCACCAGCAGGACGAAGGCCAGCGCCGCGCCGAAGGGCCAATTGGTCCCCTTCACGAACTGGTCATAGACCGCCGGCGCCATCATCTTGAACTGCGGCCCGCCCAGCAGCACCGGCGTCGCATAGGCATTCATGCAAAGGATGAAGACCAGGACGCTGCCCGCCGCGACGCCCGGCAGCGCCAGCGGCAGCACCACACGGCGGAAGCCGGTCAGCGGCCCGGCGCCGAGATTGGCCGCCGCCTCCTCCACCTGCCGGGGAATCGCCTCGATCACCGAGGCCAGGGTCAAGATCATGTAGGGCGCCACCACCGCGACGATGCCGGCGACGACCGCACCGCGCGTGTACAGCAGGGTCAGCGGCTCGCTGATCAGCCCCAGCCCCAGCAGCCCGGCATTGATGGCGCCGTCCCGCCCGAGCAGCGCCATCCAGCCGGCGGCGCGGACCACGTTGCCGACCAGCAGCGGGAAGAGCGTCAGGATGACGGCCAGGCTCTTCCAGCGGCTTTCCATCCGCGCCAGCCAATAGGCGGCGGGAAAGCCCAGCAGCAGCGCGATCACCGTGCAGGACAGCGCCACGCCCATCGTGGTCGCCAGCACGTCCTGGTAATAGGGATCGGCGATGGCGCGGAGGTAGTTCTCCGGCGACAGCGCCTCGATCATCAGCTGCGTCGGGCTGTACTGGTTCAGGCTGATGCGGAACAGCATGGCCATGGGTGCGACCAACAGGGCCAGCACGAGCAGCGCGGCGGGCAGGACCAGGGCCGCCATGCTCAGGCCTTGAACTCGCGGTTCCAGAAGGCCAGCACATCGGGCGCCATCCGCGCCATGTAGCCATAGTCCGGCGTGCGCAGCTTCGCCTGGTCGGCATCGCTCAGGCTGATCTGGGCCGCGAGGTCGGGCGGCAGCGGCGCATCCGTCACCGTCGGCACATAGCCCATGCGCTGGGCGAAGGCGCCCTGGGCCCGCGGGTCCAGCATCAGGTCGATGTAGCGCCAGGCCTGGTCCTTGCCGCGGGCATTCTTCGGCACCGCCATCTCGTAGGTGATGGAGGTCGCGCCCTCCTCCGGCACCACGTGCTCCAGCGACAGGCCGGACTGCTTCCACATGTAGCCGCGCGCCAGCCACATGACGGTCAGCCAGACCTCCTCGGACTTCAGCCCCGCCGCCAGCGCCTCGTTCGAGGGATAGACCCGCGCCCCGAGCCGCTTCCATTCCCGCATCTTGTCCCAGGCCGGGGCGAAGTCGCTGCCGCCGCCGCCGCCGACGATCGCCGCCGTCTCCACGTATTGGGCATAGAGCAGGTCGGAAAGCCCGACCCGGCCGCGGTACTTCGGGTCCCAGAGGTCCGCGTAGCTGCGCGGCGGCGTGGCCACCTTGGCCGGGTTGTACAGGATGACCCGTGCCGAATAGATATGCGGCACCGCATAGGGCTTGCGTAGCGCCGGGATGATGGCGCCCGCCCGCGTCAGCGCCGGCACCGGCACCGGCTCGAAGAGCCCGTGCTGCGACAGCTCGTACATGTCGACGTCGGACAGCGCCGCGACATCCATGCTGCCGCGCCGCGCCTGGCGTTCCGCCAGCAGCTTGGCCTTGCGCGGCGGCGCCGGCGCCAGGTCCTGCACCGGCTCCAGCCCGGCCGGCCGGGCGATCGGCCCATCGAGCCCCTGCTGCAGGATCTCGCCATAGTCGCCGCCCCAGGTGCCGACCACCACCTGGGAACCTTGTGCCCGCGGCAGCCTTGGCGCGCCCGCCGTCAGCGCCGCGACGGCAAGCGCGAGATCCCGCCGCCTCAACGCTTGAATTCCTTGTTCCAGAAATCGATCAGCGCGACCTGGTTCTTGGCGATGTATTCGTAGTCCGGCGTGCGCAGCTTGGCCTGCTGCTCCGGCGTCAGGCTGATCTGCCGGGCGAGGTCGGCCGGCAGGGTCGCGTCGGTGACGGTCGGGGCATAACCCATGCGGTCGGCGAAGGCGCCCTGCGCCTTGGCATCGAGTGCGGCATTCAGGTAGCCGAGCCCGCCCTCCCGGTTGCGGGCATTCTTCGGTACCGCCATCTCGAAGCAGATGCTGGTCGCCCCTTCGGAGGGCACCGCATGCTCCACCGGGATGCCGGACTTCTTCCACATGAAGCCGCGCGCCAGCCACATCAGGCTGAGCCACACCTCCTCGGATTTCAGCGCCGCCGCCAACGCCTCGTTCGAGGGATAGACCTTCACGTCGAGGCTGCGCAGCTCCATCAGCTTGCGCTTGCCCGGCTCGTAGTTGTGGTGGTCGCCACCGGCGACGATGGCCGCCGTCTCCATGTTCTGCAGGTGCAGGATATCGACCAGCCCGACCTTGCCGCGGTACTTCGGGTCCCAGAGATCGGCATAGCTCTGCGGCGCCGCCGTCACCTTGGCCGGGTTATAGAGGATGACCTTGGCCGAATAGATATGCGGGATCGAATAGGGGCGCTTGAGCGACGGGATCGCCTTGGCCAGGTTCGGCACCCGGCCATCGTCGATCGGCTCGAAGACGCCCTGCTGCGCCATGGTGAACATGTCGACGTCCGAGAGGCAGCAGACATCCATGCTGCCGCGCCGGGCGCTGCGCTCGGCGATCAGCTTGGTCTTGCGCGGGTCCTGCGGGCCGACGTCCTGGATGACCTCGGTGCCGCGGGGTGCCAGCAGCGGCTTGTCGATATTGCCGGCGAGCAGGTCGCCGTAATCCCCGCCCCAGGTGCCGACCACGACCTGCGTGGATTGCGCCTGGGTGATACCGGGCAGGCCGGCGAGCAGGCTGGTGGCGAGGGTGCCGCGGCGGGTGATCATCCCTTGAATTCCCTGTTCCAGAAGTCGAGCGTGGCGGCATTGCTCCGCGCCAGATAGTCGAAGTCCTGCACCCGGAGCGCCGCCTGCTGCGCCGGCGTCAGGCCGATCTCGGCCTGCAGCGCGGCGGGCAGCACGGCATCGGTGGTGGTCGGCAGGAAGCCCATGCGCTCGGCGAAGCCCAGCGCCGCGCGGGGGTCGAGCATCGCATCGAGATAGGCGAAGGCCGCCGCCTTGTTGCGCGCATTCTTCGGCACGCAGGCACAGGAGATGTAGGGCGTCGCGCCCTCCGCCGGGATCACCGCCTGCACCGGGATGCCCGCCTTCTTCCACATGTAGGCGCGGCCGAGCCACATGATGGTGGCGCTCACCTCCTCCGACTTCAGCGCCGCCGCCAGCGCCTCGTTCGAGGGATAGACCCGGGCGCCGAGCCGCTTCCATTCCAGCAGCTTGGCATAGCCCGGCTGGTGGTTGCGCTCGTCGCCGCCGGCGGCGATGGCGGCCGCCTCGGTCATGTGGGTGAAGAGCAGGTCGGAGAAGCCGATGCGGTTGCGGAAGCGCTCCTCGAACAGCGCGGCATAGCGCTGCGGCGCCGGCTGGATGCGGGCGGGGTTGGTCAGGATGGTCCGCACCGAATAGATATGCGGCAGGGTGAAGGGCAGCCGCAGCGCCGGGATGACCTTGGCGAGGTTGGGTACCTTCTCCGGCGTCAGCTCCTCCAGCAGCCCCAGCTGTCCCATGGCATGGGTGTCGGCATCGCCGAGGCAGACCACGTCCATGCTGGCGCGGCGGGCGCTGCGCTCGGCGATCAGCCTGGTCCGGCGGGCGGCGGGGGTGCCGACATCCTGCTGCACCGCGATGCCCTGCGGCCGCAGCAGCGGCACCTCGATCTCGCTGCCGAGCAGCGCGCCGTAGTCGCCGCCCCAGGTGCCGACCACCACCTCGGAGGGGGCCTGCGCCAGGGCCGGAGTGGCCAAAGCCGGGGTGGCCAAGGTGGCGGCGATCAGGCCACGGCGGGTCGGTCTCATGCGGCTTCCTCCACGAGGTCGCCCGGAAGGGCCGGCAGCAACCGCGCCTCCGCCGGATTCCACCGCGCGGTGACGGCATCGCCGGGGGCGAGCGTCCGGCGCGGATCGTCCGCGGCCGGCGTCGCCCGGATGGCGAGCAGCTTCGTGCCGCCCAGATCCAGATGGTATTCGGTCTGCGCGCCGAGATAGGTCACCGCCAGCAGCCGGGCCGGCAATCCCTCGCCCCCGGTCTCGACCGAGACCCGCTCCGGCCGCAGCGCCAGCACCGCATCGGCCGGCGCCGCGCCGGGAGCGCAGGGCAGGGTGGTGCCGCCGGCGGCGTGGAACCGGCCGGGCCCGTCCAGCGCCCCGCGCAGCAGGTTGCAGCGGCCGATGAAGCCGGCGACGAAGGCATCCGCCGGGCGCTCGTACAGCGCCTCCGCCGTGCCGATCTGCCGCACCCGGCCGCGGTCCATCACCACCAGTCGGTCGGCCATGGTCAGCGCCTCCTCCTGGTCATGCGTCACGAACAGGGTGGTGAGGCCAAGCCGCTGCTGCAGCGCCCGGATCTCGAAGCGCACCTCGGCGCGCAGCTTGGCGTCGAGGTTGGACAGCGGCTCATCCAGCAGGAAGACCGCCGGGTTCACCACCAGCGCCCGGGCCAGCGCCACCCGCTGCTGCTGCCCGCCCGAGAGCTGCCGCGGCAGCCGGTCCGCCAGCCCCTCCAGCCGCACCAGCCGCAGCGCCTCCGTCACGCGGGACTCGCGTTCGGCGCGGCCGACCTTCCGCATCTCGAGCCCGAAGGCGACGTTCTGCCCGACCGTCATGTGCGGGAACAGCGCATAGGACTGGAAGACCATGCCGGTATCGCGGCCATGCGGCGCGGCATGGGTGACATCGCGCCCGCCGATCAGCACCCGCCCGGCACTCGGCGCGACGAACCCCGCCACCATCCGCAGGGTGGTCGTCTTGCCGCAGCCGGAGGGGCCGAGGAGCGCCACCAGCTCGCCGTCCTGCACGTCGAGATCGACCCGCTCCACCGCCACGGTGGCGCCGTAGCGGCGGGCGAGGCCTTCGAGGACCAGGGTGCCCATGCTCAGACCACCCGGCTGAGTTTGACGAAGCGGTCGGTGATCAGCATCAGTGCACCGACCAGGATAATCTGCACGGTGGCGACGGCGGCAAGCGTCGGGTCCACGCGGAACTCCAGGTAGTTGAGCATGGCGACCGGCAGGGTGACGCGGCCCGGGCCGACCAGCAGCAGGGTGAGCTCGAGGTTCTCGAAGCTCTGGATGAAGCTGAAGAGGCAGGCGGCGACCACCCCCGGCCGCAACATGGGCAGGGTGACGCGCCAGAAGACGGTCAGCGGCCGGGCGCCGAGATTGGCCGCCGCCTCCTCCGCCGAGCGATCGAGGCCCTGGAGCGAGGCCGCAACCAGGCGCACCGTCCAGGGAATCGTCAGCAGCACATGCGCCGCGACCAATCCCATGGTGGTGCCCTTGATGTCGTCGTCGATCCAGAACTCCGCCCGGACGTAGAAGAGGTAGAGCGCGGTGCCGGCGACCACGCCGGGGACGGCCAGCGGCCCGAGCAGCAGCGTGTTCATCGCCTCCCGCAGGCTGTTCAGCCGGCCGAAGCCGCGGTTGATCGCCAACGCCGCGGCGGTGCCGAGCGGCACCCCGATCGCCGAGGCGGCGAAGGCGACCTGCATCGAGGTGACGAAGCCGCGGGCGAATTCCCGCTTCTCCCAGGCATTGGCATACCAGCGGAGGGTGAATCCCTCGGGCGGGAAGCTGACGATCTCCTGGGCGAAGATGCTGATGACGATCACGGCCAGCACCGGCGCCAGGACCAGCCCATAGGCCCCCGCCACCACCAGAACGAACGCCATCCGCCGCCAACGCGACCCCGCCATTTAGCCTCCTGTCTCCCGCCCGCAGAGTGCGGAGGGAATGGGCCGGGGTCAACGCTGGCGCTTCAGGCTTTCTGCGGGTTTGACGGCCCGGCGGCCCGCCTGTATGAAGCGCCCTGCATACGTCGTGGGCCTGTCACACCGATGGAGGGGTGGCCGAGTGGCTGAAGGCGACGGTTTGCTAAACCGTTATAGGACGTCAAGTTCTATCGAGGGTTCGAATCCCTTCCCCTCCTTGGTCCCGGCCAAGGCCTGTCACCGTCTTCCGCTTCCAGAAACCAGCTCCATCACCTCGTCCAGCGGCGGATCGCTCGCCGGCCAAAGGCCTGCCGCCAGCAGTTGCACCGCGGTCACCAGGAGAAAGACCGAGGTCGCCTGGAAGACCCAGCGCAGCGGCAGCCGCACCGCCGTCCGCAGGCTGAGCCACCAGAGGCCGGCCAGGATCAGCAAGGCCACCAGACTTCCGCTCCATAGGGCATCCGCCGCATTCTCCCGGCTCAGCGCCGAGAGGAACAGCACCGTCTCCACCCCCTCCCGCAGGGTGGTCAGGAAGCCGATGCCGCCCAGCGCCAGCGGCGCCCGCCGGGAAGCCAGCGCCTGCCGGGTGGTTTGCTCCAGGGCGCCGTTCCAGCGCCAGGGCTCCGCCTGCCGCCACAGCCAGCCGCCGAGCCAGAGCATCAGGCCCCCCGCCAGCAGGCTGGCGAGCCGGTCCGCCGTCTCCTCCTGCCCGGCCGCCGGCGTCGCGTAGCAGGCCGCCAGCAGGCTGGCCGCCAGCCCCAGCCCGGCACCGATCCAGAGCGAGGCCAGCCGCTCCGGCGCGCTCCGCAGGACAAGCGAGGCCACGGCGGCGAGCACCACCACCACTTCCAGACCTTCCCGCAGCACGATGATGCCGGATTGCAGTGCGACGGCGATGAACATCGGTGCTTCATCCCGGACCGGAGGCTGGCCGATCCTAGCCCGCTGCCGCCCGGTGGCGAGTGACGAGACCTTGATCCGGGGGCGATTCGCCCACCGGCGGGGCGGTCGATTCCGGCGCTTGGTCCCGCTGGCGAGACATGGCAGGCTGGCGCCGCCGGGGCAGGGGCCACCGCGGCGCCAGCGCGACGGAGGCTTGGGATGCATGATCTTCAGCTCATTGGCTTCCTGGTCCTGGTCGCGGCCAGCCACCTCGATGCGCTGCTGATCCCGGTCGGATTGGCCGCGGCGGCCCTGGCTTCCGCCGCGCCCCTGGATTTCGAGCCGGTCTCCGTCTGACCCACCTCAGGGGGCCGGCACCCCCCAGTCGGACGCCTTGCCCAGCGCCCCGGCCGGCAGGCTGGGCCCGATATCGAGCCGGACCGGCCGCTCCGCCGCGCTGAACTCGTCGCGGCACCAGCGGTCCAACTCTGCCGCGGCATCCGGCCGTGCCCCCTCCCGCAGCACGACGAAGGCCTTCAGCCGCGGCACCGGCAGCGCCGCATCGAGCCGGACGGCGCAGGCGCGGACCAGCGCATGCCGGCCCAGCCGCTCCGCCACCCGCTCGGGAAAGACATTGATGCCGCCCACCTGCACCGCCTCATCCTTGCGGCCGAGCAGCCGCAAATGCCCGGCCTCGGTCCAGGCGGCGCGGTCGGGCAGGGGGGTCTCCGCCCCGGTCAGCGCATCGCGCAAGCTGGCCTGCTCGCCGCTGGCCCCGGGCTGCCAGCGCGGCAGCAGGGTGAAGGGACTGTCGGGATGGCAGCGGCTGGCGATCCCCGCGGTCTCGCTGCTGCCGTAGATCTCCGTCACCTGCGCCGCGCCGGCGGCCCGCAGCGCCTGATGCATCGCCGCCGGCAGCGGCGCCGTGCTGCTGGCCAGGCGGATGCCGGGCGGCAGCGCCTCCACGCCGGCGAGCAGCGCCGGCCAGCCCGCGGGGAAGCCCACCACCAGATCCTCCGGCCGCAGCAGCCGGCGCAGTGGCCCGGCCGCCAGGCCGCGCGCATCCACCACCGGCAGGCCGAGCCGCTGCGGCAGCAGCACGGTGAAGAGGAAGCCGTAGATGTGATGTGCCGGGACGCATTGGATGATGCGCCCGCGGTCGGCGAAGACGCCGGCCCAATGCCGTACCTCCTGCAGCAGATCCGCATGGCGATGGAAGCAGGGCTTCGGCACGCCGCTGCTGCCGGAGGTCGCGAAGGTGAAGCCCGTGGTGCCATCCGCCAGCCCGGCGCGGATGATGCGCGCCCAGCGGTCCAGGCTGCGCTCCGCCAGCAGGTAATCCTCCACGCCGCTTTCGTGCAGCCGGAAGAAGGCATTCACCGCGGCGCCGCAGCCCAGCAGTTCGAGGCTGTCGAGCCCCAGCCCATCGGCATCCAGCGACAGGTCGTCCGGCCAGGCCGCCGCTTCGGCCGCATCCAGCCGGCGGCCGCTGCCCCGGGCCAGCTCCTGCGCCAGCAGGGAGCGCAGCACGCGCAGGATGGAGGCTTCGTAAAGGTCGCGCATCGATGAATGTCTCCCGCGAGCATCATTGCACCGCCAGGCGATGAGCATCCGGTTAACGCGCCGCCCGGCGCATTTTCCCGCCGCCGTTTACCCGGGTTTCACCCCTGCCGCCGACACTGTGCGGAGGCGCGGAAAACCCGCGGCGTCCCACGGAGACGATCATGGTGTCCATCGCGGCAATGCCGCCGCAGCAGGCGGCGACGGACCCAGGCCAGGCCGCGCGCCCCGTCGTGCTGCGGGTCTCCGGCGGCAAGCCGCTGCGCCTCACTGCCATGCTGCTGGCCGAAGGCACCTCTTGGAGCCCGCGCATCCCCGCCTGGCACGAGGTCTCCCTCTTCGCCGGGCCGGGCGGTGAGATTGCGCTTGGCATCAGCACCTTCAAGAAATCCGCGCATGAAGCCGATGTGCATCGCGCCGAGTTTTTCCCCGACCTCGATGCCGCACTGGGCGCGCTTGAGGGCTTCGATCCGACCGCCGATCTCGCCGTCCGCATCGACGCGGCCGATCCACGCATCAGCGGCGCCGTCGTCGCCCTGCAGGCCGCGGCATTGCACCAGCAGGCGGATGGGCTGGCGCGCCAGTGGCGCGGCATGCTCGGCGAATTGCTCTACCAGCTCTGCCAGCCGGAGTGAGGCGGGCGGCGACAGTCCTTCACCCCAAGCCCTCAGGGAAGCCACGCCATGGAGATGATCAAATTCGGCGCCGACCACGTCGACAACCTGGTCTCGCAAGATCCGACCCGGCTCGACCGGTTGCCCTTCGGCGCCATCCTGGTGGACCGCACCGGCCGCATCCAGAAGTACAACATGTATGAAAGCGCCCTGGCCAATCGCCCGCCGAACGAGGTGCTGGGCAAGAACTTCTTCAACGACGTGGCGCCCTGCACCAAGGGCCATGCCTTCCAGGGCCGCTTCCAGCAGGGCCTCGCCCAGGGCAGCCTCAACACGATGTTCGAGTATGCCTTCGACTACAAGATGTCGCCCGCCAAGGTGCGGGTGCACATGAAGTCGAACGCGATCGACGACGGCATCTGGATCTTCATCAAGCGGCTCTGAGCGGGAGCCGCGCCATGCTCGCCAGCCTCCTCGTCACCCGTCCGCTGCCGCCGGCCGCGCCGCTGCCCTCGGAGCAATTCGGCTGGACGGTGCTGCCGCGGCATGGCCTGCGGCCCCTGCGCTTCAAGGGCCGCGCCCTGGTCCGCGCCGCCGCGCGCGACCCGGCGCTGCCGGTCTGGAGCGAGGTGGTCGTGCATGAGACGGAAGGCGGGTTGCTGGTCGTCGCCATCCGCCACGAATGCCGCGGCGAGGCGGCCCCGCCCTGCGTCTATGCCGAGGCCTTCGGCCATACCGATGCGGCGATCGAATTCCTGCATGCGCATGACCCGCTGCGCGACCTGCCCGTCGCCGTGCTCTATGCCGGCGCCGAAGCCGCACCGGATGGGCTGCGCGATGCCGCCGCCCTGGCCTGCGCCGACCGGCTGCGCCGCGGCTGGCAGGAGGTCCTGACCGCCTGCTTCGGCGCCCGCCACCACATCCGCCCCTGACCTTTCCCTGCAAGGAGATCCGCCGTGACCATGGTCAATGCCTTCGAAACCCTGATGGACCGGCCGCCGATGAGCCTCGGCGCCGAGCCGCGCCCGGCGATCCGCAGCGCCAGCGCCACCTTCACCCTGCGCCAATCCGGCAGCCGCCCTTTGACGTTCAGCGGCCGCCAGCTCGGCGGGCTGAACGGCTACCGGCTCGGCACCCCGCTCTGGCATGAGGTCAATCTCTTCCAGACCGAGGATGGGCGCTACGTCACCGATATCCGCGTCTTCAGCAAGGCGCAGGGCGCCAAGGACCAGTTCCACGTCAGCGTGGTGGACCAGATCGAGGAGGCGTTGCTGATCTTCGAGGGCTACGACGCCCGGCAGGATGTGCAGGCCGATTTCGACCTGGCCGATCCGACGCTCGCACCGGCCGAACTCATCGTCCAGGCCGCCGCGCTGAAGTACCGGCTGGCCGAGGCAGTCGCGCAATACCGTGCCGTGGTAGCCAGCTTCCTGCAGCAACTGAACCAGGGTGCCTGAATGCGGCCTGCCAGGACCGGTGAATACTCGCGGGGTGCCAGTCATGGTGCCCCGTTTTTTTATGCGCCGATGTTTTTCGCTCCGTCCGAGAGGCTTCCTTAATCCGCCCGGGGCATGCTGGGCCGGCTGAGGATGCACCCGCGGAAGCCGGTGATCCGCGGCTGATCGGGGCGGTTCGCCCCGAACCAGGATGCAACACCAGGAGCAGGACCCAGAACGGCCATGACCATCAACAAAAGCCTCGCCTCCTCGTCGCTGGCGGAGGTGATCGACCGGATCCTCGACAAGGGGATTGTCGTTGATGCCTTCGTCCGCGTCGCACTCGTCGGCATCGAGCTGATCGCCGTCGAGATCCGCGTCGTCATCGCCTCCGTCGAGACCTATCTGAAGTATGCCGAAGCGGTCGGCCTGACCAGCGACATGTCCGTCGCCACGACCTGACGACCCCCGGCCCGGCCGGGGCGATCCGGCCGGGCCACCCTTGTCCCGAAGGGCGATCCGATGACCGCGCCGCCGACCGACCCCTCCCTCAGCCGCAGCGCCTGGCGCAGTGCCCTGCGCGATGATCTCGCCCGCGGCCGCGCCGCCTTGCGCACCGGCCGCGCCACCGCGGCCGCCGAGGCCATCCAACGCCTGCCCCGTTGGCGCCCGAGCCGCGGCCAGGCAGCCGAGCTGCCGCAGCCCGCGCCGCCGGAGATCGAAGCACCCGCCCCGCTGCCGGCCGAGCGCGCCTCGGTCTATGCCAGCCTGCTGCGCGATGCCGGCGTCAGCGAGCTGCCGGAGGCGCCGCCCGCGGCGGAGGCCTTCGCGCCTGCGGCGATGCCCGCCGAGCCGCCCGCCGAACTGCCCGATCAGTCCTCGACACCCGAGCCGGCCGAGGCCCCGGCCCTCGACCTTTCCGAGATCGCCGAGCTGGGCCCCGGCATGCGCGCCCGGCTGCGCCTGCTCGGCTGCCTCGACATCGCCGATCTCGCCCAGGCCGAGCCGGCGCCATTGCGGGAAGCGCTCGGCGAGATCAGCCGCCTGCTGAATGTGGAGGCCTGGATCGCCGAAGCCCGCCGCCTCGCCGCCAAGCCGGACTGAACCGCACTTGCCACTGCCAGACGCAGGAAAGCCGCCCGGGTGCTCCACCCGGGCGGCTTTTCCGATTCCGGTGGGGGTCAGGCCCGCGCGGCGACCCGGCGGCTGCCCCGATCGGCGGCCACGGCAATGGCGGTGGCCACGGATTGCAGCTGCCGGATGGTCGCGTCCAATCCTTCCAGTAGCTCCGGCGCGTGGCGCGCCAGGCCGGGCGAGACCGGCGCCGCCCCGCCCGGCCCCTCGACCAATGTCTCGGCCCGGCGCAGCAACTGCTCGACCTCCGTCTCCACCCCATCCAGCCGCAGCAGGGTGGCGGTGACCGCCGGCTCCGCCTCGGCATCGAGCTGGCCGAGGATCCGGGCCGAAACCGAACGTCCCGGCGAAGGCCGCGCCTGACGGACCATCGCCTCGATCGCGCCGGTGACGGCCGTGAGCTGCTCGGCGGTCCGTTGCGGCGCCTCGGCCGCGCGGTCGATCGCCGCTTCCAGCCGGGGAATCTGCTGCACCAGCCCGGCCATGCCGGCGGCCATGGGAGCCAGCGCCTCGCCGGCTTCGGTCAGCCCGGCGATGGCGCGGTGCATCGGTGCGGCGATCCCCTCAAGCTGAGAGGCAACCGCCTGGGTCACTATCTGGGTCACCGCCTCGGGCAATGCCTCGCCGAGGCGCGTGGCAGTCACCTCCAGCGTCGCCGTTGCCGCCTGCAGCCGCGTCTCCGAATCGGCCAGATGGGCGAGCCCCTGGCCCAGCCGCTCCCGACCGGCATCGGCCATCGCGGCAGCCCGCGCCAGCGCTGCCGTCACCTCCTCCGGCATCCGGCCCGCAGCCGCATCGAGCCTCTCGGCCGTCCGCCCGAGCTGCGCCATCGGCGCATCGAAGCGCGCCGCCACGCCGGCCAGCCCGGTCGCCTGCGCCTCGCCCCGCGCCAGCGCCGCATCCAGCCGCGCCGGGACTTCGGCCATCGCCGTGGAAAGCCTCGCCATCTCCCCGAGCTCCGCGGCATGGCCGGCGGCCCGCGTCATGGCCGCCTCGAATCGCTGCGGCGTCTCGGCGAGTTGCTCCGCCGTCTGCCGAAGCGTCGCCAGTTGTGCTTCGGCCTGCGCCGCAAGCCCGCCACCTTGTGCCTCAGCCAGGGCCATGGCTGTCTCGAAGCGTCCCGGCAGCATCGCCACCGCCTCGAGTTGCGCCGCCATCTGCACCTCGCCTTGCGCCAGCGCTGCCGCGAACCGCTCCGGCAGCGCCGCCGCGGCTTCGAATTGCTGCGCCACCGCGCTGAGGTTCGCCATCTGCTCCGGCAGCTCGCCCGTCATCAGCTGCAGCCGCGTCCCCGCCGTCTCCAGCGCCGCGACCTGCTCCACCATCCGCTCCGGCAAGGCCCCGGCCTCGGCCAGCGCCGCGGCACCCGCCTCCACCCGGTCCAGCGCGGCATCCAGCTGCGCCGGCAGCTCGGGCACTCGCGCCATCACGTCCTCCAGCCAGGCCTTGCCCGGTGCCGCATCGCTCAGCAGGGCCAGCGCCTGGCCGGCATGATCGGTCAGCGTGCCGAGGCTGGTCGCCTGCGCCGCCGCCATCGCCTGCAACTGCCCGAGCGCCGCCGCCGCTTCCGTACTGCGCCGCGCGGTATCGTCGAACCACAGCCCGGCCGTCTCCGCCGCCGTCGCCATGCGATGCCCGGCCTCCACCGCCTCGGTGAAGCTCCGCCGCATCTCCGTCCCCTGCCGCTTCATCAGCGCGATCTCGGAGGCGACGGCGCGCAGCGCGGCGCTCATCTGGGCCGCGCTATCCTCGGTCGCCGCCGGCACCACGACCGGCGCCGGCGGTGCCCGCAGCGCCCAGGACAGACCGGGCCAGAGGCTGCCGGCCGGGGCCCGCGCCGGGTCCAGCCGGCGCAGCTCGGCCAGCAGCCGCGCGCCCGGCAGCAGGGTGATCGGCGTCGCCAGCAGCGCCAGCAACGCTGCGGCGAGGGCCACGAGAAAGGCCTCCGTCGGCCAATTCAGCGCCCGGAGCACTCCCGCCCCGGCCAGGGCCAGCAGGCCCAGCGGCCAGACCGGGCCGAGGCTGCGCAGCAAAATCCGTCCCATGCCGCAATCCTTGTGGTTGTCTGCGCCGCCTCAGAGCAGCCGGCCCAGCGGGCCGAGGTCCAGGTTCAGGTCTTCCGGCTTCAGTCCCAGCCGGCCGCAGAGCGAGGCGACCGCGTCCCGCGTGCCGAGCAGGGCGCCGCCCAGCCGCTCCACCTCGTCCTCCGTCACCGTTCCCGCCTCCATGCGGCGCAGCGCCTGGGCTTCCAGCAGGCGGCGGATCAGCTCCACCAGGGTGAGGACGAGCCGCGCGAGATCCTGCTCGATGCGCGCGGGATCGAGCTCGATGCGATGGATCGCGCTCATGGCAGGGCCGGCGGCGCCGGGGTCATCAGCCGTGCCGCGGTATCGACCGAGGCAAGCAGCGCCCGCAGCCCGACATGGATGAGGTCGACCCCCGCGAGCGAGATCACCAGCTGCCCATCCAGCACCACGCCGGTATCCAGCAGCTGGTCCAGCACGTCCACCAGCGCCTGCTGGTGCTGCGCCGGCGGCGGCAGCGGCTGCCGCGCGAACAGGCGGTCAGGCATCGGAATTCACCTCCCGCGCGAAGCCATAGGGTGGCCAGGGGCCGGAGAGCGCCAGGGTGAAGCCGGTCCCGGCCAGTTCCCGGGCGGTCGCATCCAGCCTGTCGCGCAGGCGGTCCACCCCGGCATTGGGCAGCAGGAAGGACCAGCGGCCCTGGGCCGTATCGGCCCGCAGGGAGCGGCCCTGGACGCCGATGGTCGCGGTCACCTGGGCCCCGACCAGGATGCCATGCGCCACCCGCGCCGCCGCCAGGTCGCGTTCCAGCCGGCGCTGCAGCAGGAAGCGGCGGCCGGGAGTGGCCATGGCGGCTTCATTGGCCAGCCCCTGCAGCGCCGGATCGTGATCCTCCAGCCAATGGCCATGCATCGCGCTGTCCTCGCTGAGGCTCACCGTCCATTCCGCGCATTCGGCCACCAGGCCCAGCGCCACGGCCAGCCGCTGCTCGCGCGGCGCAAGCCAGGCACGCAGTGGGTCGGCGCCGGAGAAGAGCCCGCCGAAGGCCATCGGCAGCGCCGGGCCATCCGCCGTCGCGGCGGTGATGACGCCGTGATGCGCCGCGGCCCGCGCGGCGACCCAGCCCGGGTCATCGGTGCGGCAGGTCGGGCCGGCCTCGAACAGGCCGCGCGGCACCTCGCTGACCAGGGCGGCGACGCCGCCGGCGGCGATCAGTCGCAGCTCCGCCCCGGGCAGCACCGGCTCGGCTTCCGGCAGCGGATGGCTGCGACGGACGACGGCATAGGCATAGAGCGCGGGATCCATCTCAGGCGGCCTTCCCGACCAGGCTGGGTTCGGGCGCGGTGACCAGCACCGCCGGCAGCACCAGATGCCGCCCGCTGCGGGCCAGAACCTCCCGCCGTGTCACCGGCCCAGCCGGCAGCCGGGCGAGGGCCTGGCGCAGCAGCCGGTGCGCCGCGCCGGCGGCGGCCAGGGCGCTGCCATCGGTCCCGGCCCGGTCGGGATGCAGCCGGAAGGCCAGGCCACGCCAGCGCCGCACCAGCTCCTCCGGCTCCAGCCGCTCCGGCAATTCCAGCAGCGCCCAGGCGGCGGCGAGCTCGGCCGGCTCGCTGCGGGCCAGCCGCAAGGCGGCGAAGGACAGGGGCGGCAGCGGCCCGCGCAGATCGGCAGCGGCACCGAGGCTGGCTGCGGCGGGCAGCAGCCCGAGCGCCGCCTCGATCCGCGCCTCCGCCCCGGCGCGGACCAGCACGGTGCAGCCGGCCTCGGTATCGCCGGCCGCGGGGATGGCCTCGGCGATGGCCAGCACCTGCGGCGCCAGCGCCGCCTCCAGCATCGCCTGGCGCTCGGCCCGGTCGGCCTGCAGGCAGGACCCCACCGCCGCGGCCAGCGCCGCGCGGCCCAGGCCGGTGAGGCGGTCGCACCGGGCCTCGAGCACCGGCCCGGCCTCCCATCGCAGCACCACGTCCCATTGCTGGCGCCAGCCGAGCGCCGCCAGGGCGGTTGCGAGATCATCGGCGACCGCCTGCAGCACGCCGGGCCATTCGGCATCGGGGCAGGTCGCCGCACCGGGGTCGCAGGGCAGCAGCGGGCCGATCTGGCAGGCCACCTCCAGCCGCTGCTGCACCTGCCGCAGGGATTGCAGCAATGCGGCGCGGTCCCGGTCCAGCAGCAGCGCGCGCGGCGGCGCCGCGGCCGGCTGCAGCAGCGCCGTGACCGGGCCCAGCGCCTGCAGCACCACGCCGGGGCCTGCCACCGCGCTCATGCGCCGCGCCATCTCCGCGGCATCGCCTGCTCCGGCGATCCCCAGAATTCTCATGCCGTGATCCATCGCATCGCCTCCTTCTGGGCGGCCAGGGCGGCCGCGAAATCCGCTTCGGTCACCGCGGCCACCTCGGCCTCGCCGCTGCGGGCGATCGCCTCCATCGCCGCACGCCGGCACAGCCCGGCGAGATCGGCGCCGACGAAGCCTTCGGTCGCCGCCGCCAGCGCATCGAGATCGGCCGCCTGCGGCATCCGCCGCGCCTGCACGCCGAGGATGGCGCGACGCCCGGCCAGGTCGGGCTTCGGCATCTCCACCACCAGGTCGAAGCGGCCGGGCCGCAGCAGCGCCGGGTCGATCCGGTCCAGCCGGTTGGTCGCGCCCAGCACGACGACGCCGGGCGGATCGGCGATGCCATCCATCTCGACCAGGAACTGCGCCACCATGCGTTCGACCGTCGCGCCGTCGTTGCCGCCGCGGCGGCCGGCGATGGCATCGATCTCGTCGAAGAACAGGATGCAGGGCGTCGCGGCGCGTGCGCGCGCGAACACATCCTTCAGCGCCTTCTCGCTGGCGCCCTGCCACTGCGTCAGCAGCTCGGCGCCGCGCACCGCGATGAAGGCGGTGCCCGCCTCGGTCGCCAAGGCCTTGGCCGCCAGGGTCTTGCCGGTGCCGGGCGCGCCATGCAGCAGCACCCCGCGCGGCGGCCGGATGCCGAGCCGGGTGAAGGCCGCGGGACGTCGCAGCGGCCAGGCGACGGCGCGGGTCAGCGCCTCCCGCACCGCGTCGATCCCGGCGACCTCGGACCAGGGCACGTCCGGGATCTCGAGGAAGGCCTCGCGGAGCGCCGAGGGCACCACCAGTGCTCGCGCCGCGGCGAAATCCGCCGCCTCCACCATGAGGTTCGGCGCGATCGGCGCGGCCGAGGTCAATGCGCCGGAACGTCGCAGCGCCGCCATCGCCGCCTCCCGGCAGAGCGCCGCCAGATCGGCCCCGACATGCCCCGGCGTCTCCCCCGCCAGCGCCTCCAGGTCGACGTCGGCGGCCAGTGGCATCGCGCGGCTATGCACTGCGAGGATCTCGCGCCGGCCGTCCCGGTCGGGCGGGTCGATGCGGATTTCGCGGTCGAAGCGGCCGGGGCGGCGCAGCGCCGGGTCCAGGCTGTCCGGCAGGTTGGTCGCCGCCAGCACCACCACCTCGCCACGGCCCGCCAGGCCATCCATCAGGGTCAGCAGCTGGGCGACGATGCGCCGCTCCACCTGCTTGTCGCCGGACAGCGCCTCCCGCTTCGGCGCGATGGCGTCGATCTCGTCGATGAAGATGATGGCGGGGGCCCGCTTGCGCGCCTCCTCGAAGATGCCGCGCAGGGCCTGCTCGGCAGCGCCGTAGAAGCGGTCGACGATCTCGGGGCCGTTGACCGGGATGAAATGCGCCCCGCTCTCGGTGGCGACGGCGCGGGCCAGCAGGGTCTTGCCGGTGCCCGGCGGGCCGCAGAGCAGCACGCCCTTGGGCGGGGCGATGCCCAGCGCCGCGAAGGCGGCGCGATGCCGCAGCGGCAGCTCGACCACCTCCCGCACCCGGTCGACCACGCGGGAAAGGCCGCCGAGATCCTCGTAGCGCAGCCCGTTGGAGGGACCGGCATTCCCCTCGGCCAGGGTGATGCGCGTCGCCTCATCCAGCAGCGCCGGCCCGGGCGGGTCGAGCGCGACGATGCGGATGCCCGCCTCCCGCCCGCCGAGCAGCGGCAGGGCATGGCTGTCGCCCTCGGCCAGCGGCACCCCGGCCAGGGACCGGGCCAGCGCCGCCGGGCTGGGGCCGGCACCGCCGGTGACGGCAAGGCGGAGGCTGGCGGCGCGGGCCGGACTGCCGCCGGGGCCGGCGCGCACCACCTCATCCAGGGCGACGCCGGCATTGCCGCGGGTCGCGCCATCGAGCGCGATGCGTCCCGGCGCCCGGTCCGTGCCGCGCTGCGGCAGCGCCCGGGCATGGCAGCGGCGGTTGCCGGTCAGCGCCACCAGATCCCCGGTCGCCAGGCCCAGCCGGGCCATGTCGGCCGGGTCCAGCCGGGCGACGCCGCGGCCCGTATCCTCCGGCCGCGCCGGCGTGACGTGCAGCGGCAGCATCATGCGCTCCCTCCCGCGCGCCGGGCGCGCATGGCGGAAAGCTCGGCCAGCAGATCGGCCTCGCCCGCCTCGAACTCGGCTTCGGTCAGCTCGCCGGCATCGAGGCGACGTTCGAGCGCCAGCAGCGCCGCCTCGATCCGCGCCGGGTCGTTCCATTGCGCATCGACCGCATCGGCGACCTTGGCGCCGAGCCACTGCACCCCGGCGAGGGGCACGGTCACCGGAAAGAGCAGCAGATTGAACAGGCCCATCACGCCGCCTCCGCCAGCCAATCGGCGCGCAGCGAGACGAAATTGTAGGGTGGCACCGGCCCGACGTAGCGGAAGACCAGCCGTGCCTCCTCCGCCTCGGCCAGCCGCTGCATCGCGGCGTCGAAACCGGCCTCGGCCTGACGAGGGACCAGGAAGGCGCGGTTCAGCACCATGGAGTCATTCAGAACCTTCAAGGCCACCTCCCGCTCCGCCAGCGGCGAGAGCAGGGCGAGGATCGCCGCGGTATCGGTGGCGCGCAGCGCTTCCAGCGCCGCTTCCACCCGCCGGCCCAGCTCGATCCGCCCCTCGTAGGTCTGGCTCGCCGGGCGGTGCTGCAGCCGGTCGCGCATCGCCCGCAGCCCGTGGTCGGCGGCGAGGATCCGCCGCGTCGCCACCCCCTCCCGCCAGGAGGCCTTGACCCCCAGCTCCACCCGCCCGGCGATGCCGGCCAGCGCCGCCCCGAAGGGCTGGGCATTGCGGGCGAGGCAGCCATCCAGGGTGGCGCGGTCCGGCGCGATGGTGCCGAAGCGCATCGGCAGCACGTCGGCCACGCCGATCGTGCGCTCCAGCACCGCGGTATGCGTCAGCAGGTTGCGCCGGGTCGGCTCGGGCGGCGTCGCCGGCGCTGCGCTGACCAGCGCGGCCAGGCCATGGGCGGCCGGCAGCACGCTGACCTCGGCGCCGCCGATGCCGGTGCCGAGCCCGTCCGGCGCCGCATCGCCCGGCAGCACGCCATAAAGGTAGTAGCCGCTCATGCGCCCGGCTTCCGCGGCAGCCGCACCTCGAGGATGCCGTTGCGGCAGGCCATGGTCAGCCCCGCCGCATCGACCGGGCCGGGCAGCGCGACGCGCTTGCGGTAGCGGTTGGGCGGCGGCGTCTCGATCAGCAGCGCGTCGGCCTCGACGCGCGCCGTCGCCTCATGCTCGCCGACGCCGGGCAGTTCGGCGATGACGGTGATGGCCTCGGCCTCCTCGAAGACATCGACGATGGGCTGGCGCACCGGCGGTTCGGCCGTGGCTTGCGCGGGGCCGTCCGGCACATGGCCGAAGGCCTCGCCGCGCGTGCCGTGCTCGCCGACGCGGAGGCTGTAGCCGAAGACCATGCGACCCTTGCGGCCGCCGATATCGATTTCTCTCTCGCCGCCCGCCGCCTCGCTGCCGCCGGTCTCGGCCAGGCGCTGCAGCCCTTCGGTCAGCTCGCGCAAGCCGCCGAGGATGCCGGTCAGCCCGGTATCGCCGGGCGGCGTCGACGACCCCATCCGCCGGGCGATCGAGGGCGGGTGCCGCAGCCGCTTCATGGCCGCACCGCCAGCGCCTGCTCCAGCGCGGCGACGCGGCCGGCCAGCGCCGCATTCTCCGCCTGCAGGGCGCTGGTGCGCCCGGTCAGCGCCGCATCCGCCTCCCACCAGCGGATGCCCATCTCCAGCGCCCGGTCCACCGAGGCGACGACGAGGCGGATCCGCACCGTCAGCAGCTCGACGCCGACCAGGCTGACGGAGATGTCGCCGGCCACGACGATCCCCTTGTCGAGGATGCGCTCCAGGATGTCGGCGAGGCCGGAGCCGCCGACGCTGTGCTGCAGGCTCATGCGCTCAGCCCTCCTCGACGCCCTGGCTGCGGAGGAAGCGGGCGGTGCGCTTCCAGCGCAGCACGTTGCCGGCGCTGTCGAGCTTCACCTCGAAACTCGAGAGCAGGTCGTTGGTGCGGGGGATGGCGCGATGCTCGACCATGTCGATGGCGACGCTCCAGCCGCCCTCGTCCTGGTCGAAGCGGGCGACGGTGCCGGCGGGTAGGCCGGTGATGGCGGCCATCTGCCGCTTGGTCTGTTCGATGATGGCGGTGACGTCCATGACGGCTGCTCCCTAGTATTCGAGGACGAGGCCGCGGCGCCGGGTCGCCGGGGCTGCGGGAGGACGGGTGCCGGGCCGGGCGGCGGCGGGCGCGGCCAGCGCGGCGCGCGGCGGCGGCGGCGGGGGTTCCGGCGCGGCCGCCTGGGGCGGGCCGCAATCCGCCACCATGCGGGCGGAAAGCCAGGCCATGCGGCGGGCGACGCGGCCGAGGTTGCCCTCGGCGGCTTCCGCCTGGCGGGCCAGCAATTCGATCTGCCGGATCAGCCGCGCCCGCCGCTGCGCCAGCAGCGCGAATTCGGCCGAGATGCCTTCCAGCGAAAGCCGGTCCCGGCCGACGCCGACCGGGCGGCGGCGGGCGGGCGGCTGGGTGCCATAAGCGGCGCGGGTCATGCGGCGATACCCCCGTGATGGGTTGGCGCCGCGACCTGGACGCCGCCGGGCGGGGCGCAGAAATGCTCGATGAGACGCAGCAGCATCTGCCGCTGCCGCGGGTCCTGCCCGCCGCCCGGGCCGGGCTTGGTGCGGCTGCCCAGCAGATCCAGGCAGAGCTGCACGAAGCCCTCGTCGTCGGCGGCGACGCGCAGGCGCAGGTTGGCGGCCAGCCGCGCCAGCATGATGGAGGCGCGGAGCGTCGGCCGCTGGGTCCACTCGCGGGAGCGCCGGAAGTCCCGCACCATGTCGACGATGCAGGCAACCGCGGCGGGGGCGAGGCCGGAGCGCGCGACGGCGATGGCGATCTCGGTTTCGCGGTCGAAGCTGTCCACGTCGATGGTGACCATGCGGTCGAGCAGCGCATCCTGCGCCGCATGGGTCCCCGCATGATCCTCCGGGTTGGAGGTGAAGATGGCGCGGAACTCGGGATGCACCCGCAGCGCCGTCTCGCCGCGCCCGGCCTTGGGCAGCACCAGGATGCGTTCCTCCAGCACCGTCAGCAGCACGTTGTTGGCGGCGGCCGGCGCGCGGTTGAACTCGTCGTAGACCAGGGTGCAGCCCTCGGTGCAGGCGATGGTCAGCGCGCGGTCCAGCCAGACCGGTGCGGTTTCCGATTCCACCTTCATCACGCTGGTGATGTAGCGGTCGACCACGCGGCGGGTGCGGGTGCCGCCCTCGGCGCCGACCAGGCTGCGGGTGTCGAAGGTATCGTCGCCGACCAGCAGCAGCACCGGCCGGCCGAGGCGCTGCGCGAGGTCGAGCGCCAGCTTGGTCTTGCCGCTGCCGGCCGGGCCGCGGAAATGCACGGGATAGCCGGTCTGCAGATAGCCCAGGGCGCGGGCGGAGATCGCCTCCAGCTCGGGCGTTCGGATGTGGTCGGGGCTCGGCTGCAATTGCATCGGACCTTCGGACTCATGGGGCGGCGTGGCGGGGGATCGGGCCATGCGTCAGTCTCCGGTCAGTTCGAGGGCGACGCCCTGGCGCCAGGCGCGGCGCAGCGCGGCGAGCGGGGCGGGGTCGGCGGTCCAGTCGAGGTGGAGGTCCACCAGGCGATGCAGCGCGGGCGCGGCGGCGGCCCAGAGCCCGGCATCGAAGGCATCCTCCGCCCGGGCCGCGGCGCCGGCCGGGGCAAGGCCCGCGGCGGCCAGCAGGCTGGCGGCGATCTCGCAGGCCTCGAGGTCCTCGGGCGGCGGCGCCCCGCCGGCGACGGCCTGGGCGAGGGCGGCGCCGAAGCCGGCGGCATAAGCCGGGGCGATGCCGAGCGGCGCGGCGAGCTGCCGGGCCATGGCGCGCAGCGGCCGGGCCAGGCAATCCGGCGGATGCGGCGGCGCGGCGGCCAGCGCCAGCCCATCGGTCCAGGCGAGCCGGCCCTCCGCCGCGGCGGGTTGCAGCCGGGCGTCCAGATCGGCCAGCGGCAGGCTGCCGGCGGCAAGATCGAGCGTCGCCGCCAGCAGCGACCAGAGCCGGGCGAAGGCATCCCGTGCCGGGCGCAGATCCGGCAGCAGCACGATCTCGGGCCGCAGCCCATCCCGCAGCTGCAGGGTGCAGGGCAGCCCGTTGAGCGGCCGCAGGCTGGCCGGCAGCGTCACCTCGATGCTGCCGCTGCCCTGACCGGCGGAACGGATGCTGCGGATTCCCAAATCCATGCTGGCCCGACCCTTTTTGGGTCCGGGATCAGGCGCCCGGTCGCCGGAGGCCGACCGGCCTCTAGCTGCGGGTCTAGCAGCGCGGTTCCTAAGGACCGGTGAAGACCGCGGTCGCCTTCGTCTTAACGTGGCCTTCGCTTTGCCCGGGCATTCTCCCCTGCCGGTATCCCTCGACCGGATCCTGGGCTGGAGAACTGCGATGCGCCGCGCTGCCGACTACGGTTTCGGAATCCTGTCCGGGCTGCACCCTGCCTCGGTCCGGGGCCGGGTGGCGCTGGCGACCGGCGCGCTGGCGCTGCCGCTGCTGCTGGCCTGCGGAATGGGTGCCGCCCAGGCGCTGCGGGCGGGGCGGCCCGGGGATGCGCTGGCGCTGGCCGCGCTGCTGCTGCTGGCACTCGCCGCCGCCACCCTCGCGTTGCGCGCCGTCGGCCAGCCGCTGGCGAGCGGCCTCGCGGCCATCGAAGCGCTGCTGAGCGGCGCCGCCGACCCGGCCGCACCGGCCACCGGCCTGCGGGAGGCCGACCGCCTGCTGGCCGCCGCCGCTGTCCTGCGGGACCGGCTCGGCGAGGCCCATGCCCTGCAGGATGGCCAGGCGACGCTGCGCGAGGAAGCCCGCTTGGCCCGTGGCCTGGTGGTGAAGGAGATGGCCGAGCGGATCGAGGCCGAGACCCGCCAGGCCATCGCCGAGGTCGAGGAAAGCAAGCTCGAGCTGGAGGAGCTGATCAACGGTCTCGACCGGTCCGCCGCCACGCTGCTGCGGGAGGCGGTGGCGGCCCAGGCCGATGCCGAACGCTCCGCCGAGGGCGCCGATGCCGCCGCGCGCTCCACCGCCGAGGTCGCCGAGGCGGCGCAATCCATCACCCGTCAGGTGCAGCGCGCGGCCGAGACCACCCGCGCCATCACCGACCGGTCCGAGCAGACCCGGGCCTTGTTCGACGAACTGCGCAGCACCGCCGGCGAGATCAACCAGGTGACCGACCTGATCGGCAGCATCGCCCGGCAGACCAACCTGCTGGCGCTGAACGCGACGATCGAGGCGGCCCGCGCCGGGGAGGCGGGCAAGGGCTTCGCCGTGGTCGCCGGGGAGGTGAAGAGCCTCGCCGGGCAGACCGCCCGCGCCACCGCCGAGATCGCCGAGCGCATCGGCCGGGTCCAGTCCCGCACCGGCGCCGCGCTGGAGGCGATGGACCAGATCCGCGGCGGCATCCGGGAACTGGACGGCATCACCGGCGCCATCACCGGCGCGATGGAAGCGCAATCCGTCGCGGTGGCGGGCATCGCCGGCGCGGTGGCCGAGACTTCCGACGCGGCGATGGAAGCGCGCGGCCGCATTGCCTCCGCCGCCGGGCAGATCGACGACAACCGCATGTCCATCGGCATGATCCATGGTGCCAGCGGCCAGGTCGCCGCCTCGCTCGATGCGCTGCAGAGCCGCATCGTCGGCTTCGTGCGCAACGCCTTCACCGAGGCGAACCGCCGCCAGGACCAGCGCTTCCCGGTGCGGCTGCCGGCCACGATCCGTGGCGCCGAGGAACGGCTGGACGGGATGCTCGCCGACCTCTCCTATGGCGGCGCGATGCTGCGCAACCTCAGCAGCTTCCGTGTCGGGGAGGAGGTGGTGCTGACCGCGGCGGGGCTGCCGGAGCAGCGGATGCAGGTGCTCTTCTCCGCGGCCGAGCTGCGCCTCGCCTGCCGCTTCGCAGGGCCGGAAGCGGAAGCGGCCTGGCGCCAGGCGGTCGAGCGGCTCTGCCCCGAGGCGGCGGAGGCAGCCTGAACCGCGCTCAGTCCAGGAAGAAGGGCGTCTCCTCCGCCGCATCGCCGCGCAGCCGCAGGTCGATCCGGAAGCAGCGCAGCCCCTCCACCGCCGCCATCGGCTGGGCCAGCAGCCGCACCCGTGCCTCCGGCGGGACCAGCCGCAGCACCGGGTCGGCGGCATTCTCGGCCGGGAAATCCGGGAAGAAGAAGGTGGTCGCCAGGGGCCGCATCAGGCCGCTGGCCATGATGGTCAGGTTCACATGCGGCGCGCGGTGGTGGTTGCCCTCGGCATAGCCGCCGGGCAGCAGGCTCTGGAATTCGAAGGCGCCGTTGGCATCCGTCCAGGCCCGGCCCCAGCCGAGGAAATCCGGGTCGGCCAGCGCCTGCTCCGGGTCCGCCGGGTGGCGGAAGCGGCCGGCGGCATCGGCCTGCCAGGCTTCGACCAGGGCATTGACGCAGGGCACGCCGCCCTCCCGCACCACCCGGCCGCGCAGCAGGATGCGCTCGCCCCGCGTGCTCGGCATGGCGTCCGTCGTGACGCGGGTCAGGTCGTTGTCGCCGGGGCGGAAGAAGGTCCGGGGGAAGAAGGGACCGATGGTGTGCTGGGACAGCGGTGCCCGGCTCATGCCCAAATCCTCATGGCATCACCGGGGTCGCGGCGCGGCCGCGCAGCACGATGTCGAAGGCATAGCCGAGCCAGCCCAGGCCGATCTCGGCGGGGGGAATCTGCCGCGCCACCAGCCGGTCGCGTGCCGATGCATCGGGTACCGACATCAGGATGCGGTCGAGCGCATTCAGCGGGTCGCCGGGAAAGTACATCTGGGTGACGAGGCGGGAGAGCGAGGCCGGGCCGAGCACGGAGAAGTGGACATGCGGCGGCCGCCACCAGGTATCCGGCCCCGGCACGGGATAGGCGCCGGGACGGATGGTGAAGAAGCCGTAGCGCCCGTCGGCGCCGCTCAGGATGCGGCCATTGCCGATGAAATTGGCATCGAGCGGGGCGTCCCGCGTATCGATCGGGTGGAAGTAGCGGCCTGCGGCATTGGCCTGCCAGAGCTCCACCACCGCGCCCGGCACCGGGCGCCCATCCTCGTCCAGCACCCGGCCGGCGATATGGATGAGCTGGCCCATGGCGATGCGGCCGGGGCCCACCACCGCCAGGTTGTCGTCGCCGCAGGGCAGCTTGCGGCCGAGGCCGTGCGGGCCGGTCGCCTCCGTCCGGGTCGCCGGGCGGCGGATCAGCGGGCGGGAGGGCAGGTGGGTGAAGGTATTGGCATAGCCGGGGATGGGGACAGCCGGCTCGATACCCTCAGGCCATGGGTCGAAACGGTTCGGCGGCTGCATGGCTGATCCTCCCTGGTCGCGAGGATGCCGCCAAACCGGGGTGGATTGAAAGCGGCGCGCGATGCGGACAGGCTAGGGCCAGGGGAGAGGGGAAAGGTCCATGGCCGAGGTCCGGCGCGGTCCGGCGCGCATCGCATACCGGGTGGAAGGCGAGGGGCCGGCGGTGCTACTGCTCGCCTCGCTCGGCCGCGGGGCGGAGGATTTCGACGCGGTCGCGCCGCGGGTCGCCGCCGCCGGCTTCCGGGTGGTGCGGCCGGAGCCGCGCGGCCTCGGCGGCTCCGAGGGGCCGATGGAGGGGCTGACCCTCTACGACCTCGCGGCCGATGCGGCGGCAGCGCTGGTCGATGCGGCGGGCGCGGCGCCGGCCATCCTCGCCGGCCATGCCTTCGGCAATTGGGTGGCGCGGGCGCTCGCGGTCTCCCGGCCGGAGCTGGCCCGGGGCGTGGTGCTGCTCGCCGCCTCCGTCACCACGGAACTGCCGGCCGATATCCGCGCCGCCATCGACGGCAGCTTCGATCCGGCACTCAGCGAGGCGGAACGCCTCGCGCATCTCCAGCGCGGCTATTTCGCCCCGGGCCATGATGCGCGGGTCTGGCTCGGCGGCTGGCACCCGGCGGTCGCGGCGATGCAGCGGGCGGCGACCGCGGCGACGCCGGACCAGGTCTGGCGCCGGGTCGCGGAGCGGGTGCCGACCCTCTATGTCTCCGCCGCCCTCGACACCATCGCCCCGCCGCCGAGCCTCGAACAGCTTCGCAGCGCGCTCGGCCCGGATGTCTCCATGGTCAGCATCGCCGATGCCGGCCATGCGCTGCTGCCGGAACAGCCGGCGGCGACCGCGGCGGCCATCATCGCCTATGCCGCCCAGCACAAGGAACTGCCCTGACCATGCTCGATGACCTGCAATGCTTCACCCTGACCGTCGCCGAGGGAATCGCCACGGTCACCATCAACCGCCCGCCGGTGAATGCGCAGAACGGCCGCTTCCGCGACGAGATCATCCGCATCTTCGACAGGCTGCACGACACGCCGGAGGTGCTGGCCATCGTGCTGACCGGCGCCGGCCGGGTCTTCTCCGCCGGCGCCGACCTGAAGGAGCGGCCGGGCCTGTCGGGTGAGCCGGGGGCCTATCCGCGGCACAACCGGCTGGTGCGCGCCGGCTTCGCCTGCGTCATGGAATGCGAGAAGCCGGTCATCTGCGCGATCAACGGCGCGGCGATCGGCGCCGGCTGCGCGCTCGCGCTCTCGGCCGATATCCTGGTCGCTGGCGAGAGCGCCTTCCTGTCGATGACGGAGGTCGATGTCGGCCTCGCCGGCGGGGTGAAGCATGTGCTGCGCCACTTCGGCCAATCCGATGCGCGGCTGATGATCATGACGGCGCGGCGCATCCCCGGGCCGGAGCTGCTGCGGATGAACGTCGTCTCCGCCTGCGTCCCGGACGCCGAGCTGCTCGAGACGGCCATGGGCATCGCCCGCGAGATCGCCGGCAAGGTGCCGCTGGCGGTGCGGGCGGCCAAGCGCTCCTTCAACCTGGTCGAGGATCTGCCGCTGCACGAGGGCTACCGCTACGAGCAGTCCCAGACCGTGGCGCTCTCGACCAGCGAGGACACGAAGGAGGCGCAGCGGGCCTTCGCCGAGAAGCGCAAGCCCGTGTTCACCGGGCGATAGGGGGAGAATTCGCGCGGGGGGGCGGTTGAACTGGCGGGCCGCCCGCCGCAGGATGCGCCGCGACGGCCCGGAGAGGACCGCCTCGGAGGGCCATCCAGGATCATGAACGTCTTGCCATGCTGATTACCGCCGTCGAATCCTCCGTGGTCTCGATGCCCTTCACCATGGGCGGGCCGCATTCCAGCTTCGCCGGCCAGCGCTGGGACCGCATGGAGATCCTGCTGGTTCGGGTCGAGACCGCGGACGGCCTGGTTGGCTGGGGCGAGGCCTTCGGCCATGCCGCCATCGCCAGCACCAAGGCCGCGCTCGATACCATCGTCGCGCCGCTGGTCGTCGGGCGGGACTCGGCGGATATCGCCGGGCTGACCCGGCGGGTGCTGCACGCCGTGCACCTGCTCGGGCGGAACGGGTCCTTCGTCTATGCCTTCTCCGGCATCGAGATCGCGCTCTGGGACATCATGGGCAAGCGCTGCGGCCAGCCGATCTGGCGGCTGCTGGGCGGTGCCGCGCCGGCGAGCCTGCCGGCCTATGCCAGCCTGCTCTCCTACGGCGGCGACCTCGGCCTGGTCGCGCGCAACACCGCGGATGCCGTGGCCCAGGGCTACCGCCACATCAAGCTGCACGAGCTGACCCGCGACGCGGTGCTGGCGGCGCAATCGGCCGCACCCGAGGCCCGCATCATGCTCGACGTGAATTGCGCCTGGACGCCCCCCATTGCCCGCGGCATGGCGGAATCGCTGGCCGGCGACGGGCTGCTCTGGCTGGAGGAGCCGGTCTGGCCGCCGGAGGATGCGGCCGGCCTCGCCAGCCTGCGCCGCCACGGCATCCCGCTCTCGGCCGGGGAGAATACCGCCGGGCTCTTCGGCTTCAAGGCGCTGATCGAGGCCGGCGCCATCGACATCGCCCAGCCCAGCGTGACGAAAGTCGGCGGCATCGGCGAGATGGTCCGGGTCATCCGGCTCTGCGAGGCGGCCGGCGTCGCCGTCACCCCGCACAGCCCCTATTTCGGCCCGGGCTTCGTCGCCACGCTGCACATCGCCGCCGCGCTGGTGGAGAATCCGCTGGTCGAGGTGCTCTGGCTGGAGATGGAGCCGAACCCCTTCGACCCCTGGGTCCGTAGCACGAACGGACGGGTCGCGGTGCCGACCGGCCCCGGCCTCGGCGCCGACCCGGACCCGGCGCTGCTCGCCCGCACCACGATCGGCACGCCGACCCGCATCACCGCCTGACGTCCAAGACAAGCAAGGGATAACCCAGCATGACCATCACCCGCCGCGGCCTGGTCCAGGCCAGTGCAGGCCTCGCCGCCGCTAGCAGCCTCGCCACCCCTGCGCTGGCGCAGAATGAGCCGATCAAGATCGGCTGGCTCGCCGCGCTGACCGGCCCCAGCTCCGCCCCCGCCATCGGCTTCAACCGCGGCGTGGTCTATGCCGCCGAGGCGCTGAATGCGGCCGGCGGCGTGAAGGGCCGCAAGGTCGAGATCATCACCCGCGACACCCAGGGCGACCCGACCAAGGCGGTGAACGCCACGCAGGAGATGATCAGCCAGCTCAAGGTGCATGCCATCTGGGGGCCGACCAATTCCGGTGAGTCGCTCGCCGTCACCGCCATCATGGCGCGCGGCAAGATGCCGAACATCCACCCCTGCGTGGTCGATAGCCTGATCGACACGACGCGCTACCCGAATGCCTTCCGCATCGCCCCCTCCAATACCCAGTGGGACGACGCGGTGCGCAACTACACGCTGAACATCGCCAAGGCGAAGAAGGTGGCCGTCGTCGGCGATACCACCGGCTATGGCGTCAGCGCCGCCAATGCCTCCGCCGCCGCCCTGCAGAAGGATGGCGCCCAGGTCGTCTACAAGGCGAATATCGACGCGACCCAGCCGGACATGACCCCCGATATGCTGCGCGCCCGCAATGCCGGGGCCGAGGCCATCGTCATCTGGTCCGTCTCCACCGGCATGATTGCCCGGATGCTGAATACCCGCGCCACCATGGGCTGGGACGTGCCCTTCATCGGCCATCCCTCGCTCGCCTCGGGCGAGATCGCCGGCCTCATCGACAAGCCGGCGAACTGGGAGAAGGTCTACGCGATCGGGTACAAAAGCTGCAGCTACGACGCCGCCGGCAAGCTGCCGCCGCGCAATGAGGAGCTGCTGGCCAAGCTGCAGGGCAAGATCAACCTGCAGGACACGCTGCTCTGGTGGGTCGCCTGCGGCATCGATGCGGTGAACATGGTGGCCAAGGCGGTGGAGACCGGCGGTTCCTCCTCCTCCGAGTCGATCATCAAGGCCTGGAATGGGCTGAAGGACTACCCCGGCTACTTCGGCGACTACAGCTACACGCCGACCGACCACAACGGCTTCCCCGTCGCCGATATCGTCATGTCGGCCGCCTCCACCGGCAAGAACGGCACCTTCGCCCTCGCCCCCGGCTACGGCTGACCGCATGCTCGCCTCGATCCTGGCCTCGGGCCTGGCGGTCGGCGCGGTCTATGCGCTGATCGGCATCACCTACAACACCATGTTCTCGACCTCCCGGGTGATGAGCTTCACCGCCGGGCAGCTCGGGATGCTCGGCGGCGTCTTCGGCTCGCTGTTCATGCTGCGGCTGGGGCTGCCCTGGCCGGTTGCCCTGGTGCTGACGCTGGCCTGCTGCGCGGCGGTCGGCGTCGTCACCGAATTCATCGCGGTGCGGCCGGTGCTGAAAAGTCTCGACCAGCACCTCTATGTCCTCTCGACGCTGGCGGTGGCGCTGCTGATCCAGAACCTCACGGCGCTGCAGTGGAGCACCGAGCCGCAGCCCTTCCCGCGGCTGCTCGAGATGGGCAGCGGCATCTGGGACGAGAAGTACTGGCTTCCGGTCGGCGCCTGCGTGGTGACGATCATCGGCCTCGAGTACCTCTACCGCCACACGCTGGTGGGCCGCGCCTTCGTCGCCGTCGCCGAGGACAATTTCGCCGCCCGGGCGCTCGGCCTGCCCGAGCGCAACCTGCGCATCGCCAGCTATGCGTTGGCCGGCGCCGTGGGGGCGCTGGCCGGCTTCTCCGGCGGCCAGCTGCTGCTGGCCTTCTTCGCCAATGGGCCGCTGCTCAACTTCTACGGCTTCATCCCGGTGGCGCTGGGCGGGCTCGGCAACAACCGCGGCGCGGTCATCGGCGGCATCCTGCTCGGGCTGTTCCAGCAGGCGGCGAACTTCACCGTGGGCGGCATCTTCTCCTCGGTCGCCGTCTTCACCCTGTTCATCATCGTCCTGCTGCTGCGGCCGCAGGGCATGTTCGGCGCGCCGCTGGCGCGGAGGGTCTGATGGTCCGGGCATTATGGCCATTCGCCCTGCTGCTGGCGCTCGCCGCGCTGCTGCCGCTCTCGGGCAATGAATACTGGGCGCTGATCGCCACCCGCGCCGCGATCTACTGGATCCTGGTCGCCGGGCTGAACCTGATCGTCGGCTTCGCTGGGCAGCTCGCCATCGGCTACGTCGCGCTTCTGACCATCGGCGCCTATACCGCCAGCGTGCTGACGGCGGGGACGGTGATGGCGCCGATGGGGGCCTTCCCGGCGCTCGGCATCGCCGCCGCGGCAGGGGCCGTCTTCGGCGTGGTGGTCGGCCTGCCGGCGCTCCGGCTGCGGACCTTCTACTTCGCCATGACGACCTTGGGCTTCGCCACCATCGTCACCCAGATCACCCTGGCCTGGCAGGATGTGACGGGCGGCGGCATCGGTATCCCCGGCCCGGCGCTGCCGGCGCCGATGGATAGCGCCTGGGGCTTCTACTACTTCTGCCTCGCCGTCGCCGTGGTCTGCACCTGGGCGACGGCCAATATCGCCCATAGCCGGTTCGGCCGGGCGCTGGTCGCCATCCGCGATTCGGAAGTGGCCGCCGAGGCCGCCGGCATCGACAAGCCGCGCATGCTGGTGCTGGTCTTCATCCTGGCCGGCGCCCTGGCCGCCTTCGCCGGCGGGCTGTTCGCCTCGCTCCAGACCTACATCACGCCGGATGCCTTCACCTTCGAGCTGTCGCTGCTCTTCTTCATCGCGGTGCTGATCGGCGGACGCGGCTCCATCCTCGGGCCGATGCTGGGGACCATCCTGCTGACGCTGCTGCCGGAGGTGGCGGCGCCGCTCGCGGCCTGGTCGACCTTCCTCTATGCGGCGCTGCTACTGGTCATCGTCCTCGCCATCCCCGGCGGCATCGCCGCGCTGCTCGACCGCCGCAACCGCCTGCCGCTGCCGGAGAACCGCGACATCCGCCCGGATGCCGCGGCGCTGGAGCCCCTGATCGCCGCGCGGGACGCGCACGAGACCCTGGCGCTGCGCGGCATCGTGCTGGCCTTCGGCGGCGTGCGCGCCATCGACGGCGTCGACCTCGACGTCCGCCAGGGCCAGGTGCATGGGCTGATCGGCCCGAACGGCAGCGGCAAGACCACCACGCTCAACGTCATCTCCGGCTACTACAAGCCGGAGGCGGGCAGCATGACGATCGGCGGCACGCCGCTGCCGTCCGGCATCCCGGAAGGCCGCGCGGCGCGGGGCATCGCCCGCACCTACCAGACGCCGCGGCTGATCGGCGAGGCCAGCGTGCTGCAGAATGTCATGATCGGCGCCAGCATCAGCGGCACCGCCACCTTCGTCGAATCCCTGCTCTCGCTGCCGCGGCACATCGCGGACGAGCGCCGGATGAAGACGCAGGCGCGGCTGGCCTTGCAAGCGGTGGGGCTCGCCGGCCTCGCCGATGTCCGCGCCGACCGGCTGCAGCACAGCGAGCTGCGCTTCATGGAGATCGCCCGGGCGCTGATGCTGAAGCCCGGCTTCCTGCTGCTGGACGAGCCGGCGGCGGGGCTCTCGGTCGAGGAGATCAAGCGGCTCGGCGCGCTCATCAAGGCGGTCAGCCGCCAGGGCACCGGCGTGCTGCTGGTCGAGCACCATGCCGACCTGATCTTCGACATCTGCGACCAGGTGACGGTGCTGAACCTCGGGAAGGTGCTGGCCGCCGGGACGCCGGCCGAGATCCGTGTGCACAAGGAGGTTGTCAGTGCCTATCTCGGAGGGTGAGCCCCTGTTGGCGGTGGCCGGCCTGCGGTCGGGCTACGGCAAGATCGCGGTGCTGCACGGCATCGACATGCGGATCGCCGCCGGCGAGGTCATCGCGCTGCTCGGCCCGAACGGCGCCGGCAAGACGACCCTGCTGCGGGCAATCTCCGGCCTGCTGCCGGTCAATGGCGGCACGGTGCATTTCGGCGGCGCCGACATGAAGGGTGCCGATCCGCGCACCGCGGCCCGTGCCGGGCTGGTGCATGTGATCGAGGGCCACCGGGTCTTCACCCAGATCTCGGTCACCGACAACCTGCTGCTGGCCGGCTACGACCTACCGCGGCGGGAGCGCTTGGCACGGATCGAGGAGGCGCTGGAGTACTTCCCCGAGATCGCCGCCAAGCGGGCCGACAAGGGCGGGGCGCTGAGCGGCGGGCAGCAGCAGATGCTGGCCGTGGCGCAGGGCCTGGTGCAGCGGCCCAAGCTGCTGATGCTGGACGAGCCCTCGGCCGGCCTTTCGCCGGTGCTGGTGGATCGGGTGCTGGGCGTGGTGCGGGCGCTGCGGGACAAGGGCACCGCCGTGCTGCTGGTCGAGCAGCTCATCGAGAAGGCGCTTGCCGTCTCCGACCGGGTCTATGCCATGGCCCAGGGGCAGGTGGTGCTGGAGGCGGGGGCCAAGGAGGCGGACCTGCCGCACCGGCTGGAACGCGCCTATTTCGGCCAGGATGTCCCGACCGCGCTGCACGGCTGAAAACTTGCTAAGAAGCGCGGCATGACCAGCCCCGCTGCCCCGATCGGCCTCCCCGCGCTGGAGGCCCGCCTCCGCCAGGACCTCGACTACCTCGAACTGCCGGCAAAGCCCTGGGTGCCGCGGCGGCAGATCGAAGGAAGGCCGGTGGCCGATGTTGTCGTCATCGGCGCCGGCATGTCGGGGCTGGCCATCGCCGCCTCGCTGCGGCTGCTCGGCATCGACAATATCCGCGTGCTGGACCGGGCGCCGGCCGGGCAGGAGGGGCCCTGGGTCACCTTCGCCCGGATGGAGACCCTGCGCTCGCCAAAGACCCTGGCCGGCCCCGCCATCGGCCTGCCCTCGCTCACCTTCCGCGCCTGGTTCGAGGCGCAGCATGGCGCCGCGGGTTGGGAGGCGCTCGGCAAGATCCCGCGCGGGCAGTGGATGGACTATCTCGGCTGGTACCGGCGGGTGATGGCGGTGCCGGTCGAGAATGGCGTCGCCGTCTCCCTGCTGCGGCCGCGGGCCGACGAGCTGGTCGCGGTCGAGACCGAGGCCGGCGAGATCCTCGCCCGCCGCGTGGTGTTGGCGAGCGGCCGCGACGGCATGGGCGGGCCCTTCGTGCCGGAGATGGCGCGGGGCATCGACCGGCGCTTCTGGGCGCATACGCGGGACGACATCGACTTCGCCGCGCTGCGTGGTGCGCGGGTCGGCGTGGTCGGCGCCGGCGCCTCGGCCATGGACAATGCGGCAACGGCGCTGGAGGCGGGGGCGGCGAGCCTCGAGCTGTTCGTCCGCCGCGCCGCGCTGCCGCGGGTGAACAAATTCACCGGCATCGGCAGCCCCGGCGTGGTGCATGGCTTCGCTGCCCTGCCGGATGCCTGGAAGTGGCGCTTCCTGCATCATGTGCTCGGCGCGCAGACTCCGCCGCCGCGGGACAGCACCCTCCGCGTCTCCCGCCACCCCGGCGCGCGGCTGCATCTCTCGAGCCCGATCCTCGGCCTGGCCGAGCGCGACGGCGCGTTGCGGGTGGAGACGCCGAAGGGCGCCTTCGAGCTCGATTTCCTGATCTTCGGCACCGGCTTCGGCGTCGATGCGACCTTGCGGCCAGAGCTGCGGCTGGTGGCGCCGCAGATCCGCCGCTGGGGCGACCGCTTCACCCCCGGGCCGGATCAGGCGCAGGCGGAGCTGGCGGCCTCGCCCGACCTCGCACCCGACCTCAGCTTCCAGGAACGGATCCCCGGCGCCTGCCCGGCACTGGCCCGCATCCATTGCTTCACCTATCCGGCGACCCTCAGCCACGGCAAGCTGACCGGGGATATCCCGGCGGTCAGCGTGGGCGCGCGGCGGCTGGCGCTGGCCATCACGCGGGACTTCTTCGTGGCCGACCGGGAGGCGCATTTCGCCACCCTGGAGGCCTTCGCCACCCCCGAGTTGCAGGGCGATGAATGGCCCGCGGAAAGGATCGTCTGATGGATCTGGTCGAGACGCTGCTGGGCATCGCCCCCGGCTCGCCGCTGGCCGAATTGCGCGGGCAGCGGGCGGCGATCCGCCAGCACACGGAGGGCGCCTGGCGCGAGCTGGTGCTGCCGGCGGAACCCGGCGGCGTCAGCCTCGCCGAGCGTGCGGCACTCGCCTTGCGGGTGGCGCTGCGCGGCGGGCATGCCGGGCTGGCCGCGCATATCCGCAGCCTGCCGGTGCCGGCCGAGGCGCTGGCGGCGGCTGCAGACACGGCGCCGGCCGAGGGCCGGCTCGGCCTGCTGCTGCGCTACGCCGACCTGGTCGCCGAGACGCCGGAGCGCTGCGGCCAGGCGGAGATCGATGCGCTCGGCGCCGCCGGGCTCTCGCCGCAGGACATCGTCGCGGTGACGCAGCTCATCGCCTTCGTGCCCTGCCAGATCCGGCTGCTCGCCGGGCTGCGCGCCCTGCAGGAGGAGACCACCGCATGAGCCGCTTCACCATGGAGGAGGTCGCCTGGCACCCGCGCATCCCGCCGGTCGAGGCGGAGCAGGCCACCCCGGCGCAGCTCGCGGCGCTCGAGGCCTGCCCGCCGGCGCAGCGCCGCTCGACCTATTTCCTGACGCTGGCCAACGACCCGGCCTCGCTCGGCGAGCGCGGGGCGCTGTTCAACAGCGTGATGTATGCGCCGCGCGGGCTGCCGCGGGCGGAACGCGAATTGGCCACGGCGGTGGTCTCCATCGTCAACGGTTGCGTCTACTGCACCTCGGTCCATGCCCGGCGCTTTGCCGAGCTGACGCGGGAGCCGGCGGCGATGCAGGCGCTGCTGGACGAGGGGATCGGCACCGAGCTGCCGCCGCGGCGCCGGGCCATCGTCGATTTCGCGGCGAAGCTGACGGCGACGCCGGGCGCCGTCACCGGGGCGGATATCGCCCCGCTGCGGGCGGCGGGGCTCGATGACCTGGAGGTGCTGGACCTGATCCATGCCATCGCCATGTTCGCCAATGCCAACCGGCTGATGCAATCGCTCGGCGCCTCGGTGATGCCGTGATCAGGCGGCGGGCGCTGCTCGCGGCGGCCTTCCCCGGCGCGGCCCTGGCCCAGGCCCAGGCACCAAGCTGGGCACCGGACCGGCCGGTGCGGCTGGTGATCCCCTTCGCCCCCGGCGGGTCCCAGGACGTGCTCGGGCGGTTGCTGGCCCAGGGCGTCGCCGGGCCGCTCGGGCAGCAGGTGCTGGTCGAGAACCGGGCCGGCGCCGGCGGCGTGCTGGGGGCCGAGACGGTGGCCCGCGCCGCGCCAGATGGGCTGACGCTGCTGCTCTCGACCGCCGGGCAGCTCACCATCGCCAAGGCGATCGGGCGGCGGCTGCCCTATGACCCGATCGCCGACTTCACCCCCATCCTGCACCTGACCGACAGCCCGGTGGCGCTGCTGGCCGCCCCCGACCTGCCGGTCGCCGATGCCCCGGCGCTGCTGCGCTACGCGCGGGAGGCCGCCCAGCCGCTGCCCTATGCCTCCACCGGGATCGGCACCAATACCCATCTCATCATGGAGGATCTCAAGGCCCGGCAGGGGCTGAAGGTCGAGCACGTGCCCTATCGCGGCGCGGCGGCGGCCTTCAACGACCTCCAGGCCGGGCGGATCGCGCTGATGTTCGTCTCGGTACCCTCGGTGCTCGCCGCCGCCGGGGGCCAGTTCAAGGTGCTGGCCGTCACCTCCCGCGAGCGGTTTCCCGCGCTGCCGGCGGTGCCGACCCTGGCCGAAGCGGGGGTGGCGGAGTTCGAGGCGAGCATCTGGACCGGGCTCTCCGCCCCGGCGCGGACCCCGGCGCCGGTGGTGGCGAGGCTGGCCGCGGCCTTCGGCGGGGCGATGCGGACCGAGATGGTGAAGTCCCGGCTGGACCTGCTGGGAGCGGTGCCGAACGGGGCGGATGGCGCCGCCTTCGAGGCGATGCAGCGGGAGGATCTGGCGCGCTGGACGCGGGTGGCGGGGCCGCTCGGGATCGTGCTGGACTGAGCCGGGGCGCCCTTGGAGGCCAGGGTTGAGGCCTGCTCAATTCAGCTAAATTCCTCTAAATTTGGCTAAATTCGCTAAAATTCGGCTCAATTTCATTTATTTTTTGGCGGGCAGAAGCTGGTAAGTCCCTGATCCTGAACGCAATAAATTTTATTGTGGGGTGGTGAAGGGCCATCCTGGCGTCACAACCGGCACAGGCCGTGTTGTGACTATAGTCCTATACACCTCGAGCCCCCGGAAGGCAAGGCTCAGGCCCGGACCACCTGCGCCACCCGGTCGTAGAAGGCGCCGATGAAGCGCTCCTCCTGGCCCAGCGGATGCTCCCGGATCATCCCGCGCAGCCCCTGCCGCAGCAGCCGCCGGCGCGGCCGGTCCGCCGCCAGCGCCGCCGCCGTCGCCACGTAATCCGCGACGCTGAAGACCGCGAGGTCGCCGAGGCCGGCATTGCTGAGGTTGGAATAGCTCAGCCGCTCGGGGAAGCCGGGGCCGACCAGGGAGACCACCGGCACCCCCATCCAGAGGCATTCGCAGGTGGTGGTGCCGCCGACATGCGGCAGGCTGTCGAGCGCGATGTCGATGGCGTTGTAGTGCGGCAGGTGCTGGCCGCGGATGCCGATGAACTCCAGCCGGTCGGGATCCACGTCCCGCGCGGCGAACAGCGCCCGGGCATTGGCGACGAAGGCCGGGGCACGGCCTTCCGGCCGGACAAACAGGAAGCGGGAGCCGGGGACGGCGCGCAGCACCGCGGCCCAGGCATCGATGCAGGCTGCGGTGAACTTGTACGGGTTGTTCATGGTGCCGAAGGTCAGGGTGCCGCGGCGCTCCTCGGGCAGGGTGTCCTCGATGGGGACGGGGCGGAAGCCGGCGCTGCCCATGGTCACCCAGGTCTCCGGCATCTCGAAGGGCCGTTCCTGGAGCAGCCGCGGGTCCGCGGGGCGGATATAGGGATCGACCAGGATGTAGTCGATCGCCTCCAGCCCGGCGGAATGCGGGTAGCCGAGCCAGCTCGCGCCGATCCGCGCCGGGCGATAGGCCATGACCCCCAGCTTGTTCATCGCCGTGGTGCCGCCCAGCTCGAACAGCATGTCGAGCCCGTCGCGGGCGATGCCCTCGGCGACCTCCGGCGTGCTGCGCCGCGGCCACCAGCGGAAGCCCTGGACCGAGGCGGCGATGGCGGCCTGCACCTCGTCCTCCTCGCGCTCGTAGAAGGAATAGCAGAAGACCTCGAAGCGGCTGCGGTCGTAGCGGGTCAGCAGCGGCTCGGCGAAATAGGCGACCGGGTGGTTACGCAGGTCGCTGGACATGAAGCCGAGCCGGATGGGCCGGCCGGTCTGCAGCGCGGGAATGGCCAGGGCCTCGGCCGCGGGCGGCAGCGGGGTGATGCCGGCCTGGACGCGGCGGCCCCAGTCCTTGTGCCAGTCGAGGATGCGGATGCGGTCCTCCAGCGTCTCGACCTGGCCGAGCTCGCTGTGGAGGGCGGTGACGGCGCCCTCGGCGACCCAGCGCGGGGCCAGCTCGGCCATGGTGCCGGTCTGCGCCAGCCGGCCGAGGTCGAGGCAGCGCTGGAAGGCGGTGCGGATCGGCCGGGCATGGTTGCGGGCGCCGTCGGGGTCGCGCTGCAGCAGGCTGCAGGCCAGCTCGTAGGCGGCCTGGAGATGCGCCGCCTCGTCGCCGTGGCGGCTGCGGCCGAGGCTCTCGATCAGCTCCCCGGCGAGCGGCGTGGAATTGGGATGCGCGGCGAGGCCGCGGCGCAGCACCGCATTGGTCGCGGCGCGGTCCTTCTCGCCCATCAGCCGGGCGAAGAGGATGCTGGCGCCGGGATGGCCGGGCGCGGCGGCGAGGACCTCCTCGATCAGCCGCTGGGTCTCGGCCAGCCGCCCGGTCGCCAGCATCAGCCGGGCCTCGGCGATGCGCAGGCCGTTGTCGGCCGGCTGCTGCGCCCGGGCGCGGGCGATGGCGGCGCCGGCCCGGTCCGGGGCGCCGAGCGCGAGGTGGATGCCGGCGAGCTCGGTCGCGGCCTCGACCAGCTTCGGGTCCAGGGCGCAGGATTTCTCCAGGCTGGCCAGCGCGCCGGGCAGGTCATGCGCGGCGCGCAGCGCCCGGCCATGCAGGCGCCAGAGCTCGGCATTGCGCGGCTCGAGCTTCAGCGCGGCGGCGAAGGCGGCGGCCGCACCGGTGTGCTCGGCCAGCAGCATCTGGACATTGCCGAGGTTCTGCCAGGCATTGGCCCGGCGCGGTTCCAGCCGCAGCGCCTGCTTCAGCACGGTGACGGCCTCGGCGTAGCGGCTGGCGCGCTTCAGCATCACCCCCTGCAGGTTGAGCAGGGCGCAATCCCTGGGCCGGCGGGCGACGGCGGCGGCGGCGATGGCGACGGCCTCCTCCGGCCTGCCGGCATCGGCGAGCGCCACGGCATAGGGCATGGCGAGGCCGGGCAGGGCGGCACCGGCGGCGACCGCCCGGGCGAAGGCCTCGGCGGCGGCGGCGGGCCGGCCGGACTGGCCGCGCAGCAGGCCGAGCTGGGCCCAGTCCTGGGCATTGCCGGGAGCAGCGGCGAGGCGGGCGAGCAGGGCCGCTTCCGTTGCCAGGGGGGATGCCCGGGGGGATGCCCGGGGG
>NZ_CEEDBP010000034.1:0-72106 GCF_979252845.1 Belnapia sp. AC561 | reverse complement strand
GCCGAGGGGCAACTGAATCACCATCGTGCAGCCCGTGGGATCACAAGCGATTCAGTCAGGCTGGAAACCGCTCTAGCGCCCTTACAGCGCCCTGTGGCGGCCTCCGTGAAGGTTCCCACCCAGGACAGTGCCCCGATGGCTCGCGGCCTATGGCGGGAGGCCCTGGCCGCCGATGCCCCGGGCAGCCTGGTGCCGGTCTACCTCGCTGCCCGCGGCCTCATGCTTGAGCCCGACGCTCCGCTGCGTTTCCACCCAAGCTGCCCCCGCGGTCCGGAACGCTGGCCCGCCATGCTGGCGCTGATGACCGACCCGGTGACAGGCGAACCCTGCGGCGTCCATCGCACCTTCCTCGCCCAGAACGGCAGCGCCAAGGCGCCCGGCCCGATGCCGGCGAAGATGATGGCAGGCAAAGCCGGCTTGGTACGCTTGGTGCCCGACGCCGAGGTGACGATGGGGCTCGGCCTGGCCGAAGGCATCGAGACGAGCCTGGCTGTGATGCAGAGCTTCTGTTGGCGGCCGGTATGGGCCGCGGCCTCGGCCGGGATGATTGCCGCCCTACCGGTCCTGCCCGGCATCGGGGCGCTGACCATCTTCGCAGATCGGGACAACCCACGCTTCCACGGCCGAGACGGGTACACCGGGCCGGACATGCCGCGCGGCGCTGGGCTGCACGCCGCGGAAGCCTGCGCCGCGCGGTGGCGCAAGGCCGGCCGCGAGACCTGCATCCTTACTCCGCCACGCGGCGACTTCAACGATCTGAGCCGGGAGCGCGCAGCCTGATGGACGGCATTGTCTCTCCTGAAGCCGCCATGCGTGACGCCGGCGTGGTGGAAATACCCCCGCAGGCAAGTCAGCCAGCCGACGCCGAGCCGCCCGAGTATTCGGACGACGCCGTCGCCCTGGCATTCTCCGATGCCCACGCCGGCCGCCTCCTGTTCGTCCCCGAGTGGAGCCACTGGCTTCGCTGGGACGGCAGCCGCTGGGCCCGCGATACCACGCTCGCCGTATTCGACTTGGTGCGGATCGCCTGCCGCGAGCAGGCTGCGCACGCCGAGGCCAATACCAAGGGCGGCGGCTGGGTGGCCAAGATCGCCAGCGGCCAGAAGGTGGCGGCAGTCGAGCGCCTGGCCCGTGCCGACCGGCGCCATGCACGGGGTGCCGACCTCTTCGATGCGGATCCCTGGTCGCTAAACACTCCGGGCGGGGTGGTGGACCTGAAGACGGGGCGGATGCGGGCGCACCGAACCTCGGATTTGTCCACCAAGGTCACTGCTGTTGCGCCGAGCGGGGACTGCCCGCGATGGCTTGCCTTCCTCGCGGAGATTATGCAAGGCGATGCCGAGGCCGTGGCCTATCTGCAGCGGTGGGCTGGCTACATGCTGACTGGGCAGACCCGAGAGCACGCCTTCCTCTTCGCCATCGGCCCGGGCGGCAACGGCAAGACCGTGCTGCTGAATACCGTGGCGGCCATGCTCGGCGACTACGCCACGACCTCGCCGATGGAGACCTTCATGGTCTCGCACAACGACCGGCACCCAACCGACCTGGCAGCGCTCCGCGGGGCGCGTCTAGTGGTGGCCTCCGAAACCGAGGCCGGCCGGGTCCTGGCCGAAAGCCGGATCAAGTCCCTGACTGGCGGCGACAAAATCGCTGCCCGCTTCATGCGAGGCGACTTCTTCGAGTTCGTCCCTACCTTCAAGCTGGTGATGGTTGGCAACCACCGGCCTACCATCCGCAATCCAGATGAGGCCATGCGGCGGCGCCTCCATCTACTACCGATTACCTTCAAGCCGCTGAGCCCGGATCATGGGCTTGCAGACAGGCTCCGTGCAGAGCTCCCCGGCATCCTGGCCTGGGCGATACAGGGCTGCCTTGCTTGGCAGCAGCAGGGCCTTGGCAGACCCCAAATCGTGGCCGACGCTACCTCCGATTACTTCGCCGAACAGGACATGCTGACACAGTGGCTGGCGGAGCGGTGCGAACCCAAACTCCGGCATGAAGCACCTTCCGCCGCCCTGTTCCGTGATTGGAAAGCCTGGGCGGAGGAGCGAGGCGAGCAGGCTGGCACGAACAAGGCGTTCTCGGCCTCGCTGGAGCGGCATCATTCCAAGCGGAAGACCATCGCCGGAATGGTGTTTTTGGGCCTGCGGCTCCGGCCTAGCGACGGAGGTGTTTGGTGATCTCAGTTCATTGCCTATGCAGGGTTATGCAGGGTTCCCCTTTTCCTACGTATCGCGCGAGCGCGCGCGCGAACGGTCTAAATATAAAACCCTGCATAACCCTGCATGCGAAACGAATGGCTGCTCTCTGTGGTCGGTCGGACCTCTGCCTGCATCGCTTTACCAAGGAGCCTCGCCGTGACCGCCGAGCCTGAAAATGCAGACCCCAAACAGAAAGGCGGGCGGTTTCAGCCAGGCCAGTCGGGCAACCCTGCTGGGAAGCCCCGCGGCACCCGGCACAGGGCCCTGATCGCCCTCGATGCGATCGGCGAGGAGGCCTCGAAGGAGGTGCTGGAGGCGGTCATCACCGCCGCCAAGGGCGGCGACATGCGGGCCTCGGAGATCCTGCTGCGCCGGCTCTGGCCAGAGCGAAAGGGCAGGGTGGTCGACTTTGACTTGCCGCCGATCAACGCCGTGGCTGACGCAGTGAAGGCCGTCGCGGCGATTGTGGATGCGGTGGCAGCGGGCGAGCTCACGCCGGAGGAGGCGCAGGCGGTGGCCAGCGTGGTCGAGATCCAGCGCCGGACGATCGAGACGCAGGATCTGGCGGAGCGGATTGCAGCACTCGAGGAAAGGACAAGCCCATGAGCACTGGTGAGAGCCTGACCCGCCGGCTGGCGGCGCTGGAGACCAAGGTGGGTATCGGTGCTGAGACCGTCTACCTGTTCCAGATGCCCGGCGAGGATGAGGAGACGGTTGTGGCCCGCCATTTCGGCGCCGCCGATGTTCCTGCCGGCACGACGGTGACGATCTTCACCTGGCTGCCACAGCAGGCTGTGCCCGGTTCGGAGGCCGGCTTCTGATGGGGATGAAGGTGAGGCTGCAGGCGCTCGAGCGCAAAGCTGGGACCCAGCCGAAGTGGCAGACGGTGATGGTCTACCAGGGGCTTTGCGAGACGCGAGAGCAAGCCATGACACGGCACTTCGGCAGCCAGGGCGCGCCGCCTGACGCTCACCTGGTCATCATCACCCTCGGCACGTTCGGTCCCGGAGAATGACGGAGCGAGGACTGTACCAGCGCCTGGCGCGGCTGGAGGCTGCCAGGACCGGCCGCGGTGCGGTGCACGTGCTGCTGCATCCGCGACACGCTGCGCAGCCGATTATCAGGCACCAATGATGCCATTGCCCGGAATGGCTTCGCGGTGTCGATTGGGCGCCAACAGGCTAAGGATGGCGTCGTCATTGGCATTCGTCCAATAGGCCATTGGGTTGACGCCGGGACAGTCCACGGCGATCCGTTTGCCCTGGGCATGCCATTTGTTGAGCTTCGCCTTGAGCATTTCTGGGTAGTGCGCGAGGGAGCAGCTGATATTGGCCCAGGGATCGACGACGAAGGGCCCACCCGCATCATCCTCAGTGCCCAATTCAGCATAACTATGGGCGAAGGCCATCGGGCCACCATAGATCATAGTATTGGTGTTTCTAACAGTGACGAGCCACATGTCGGTTTCCGCGACGCCAGCCTCGGCTGCGAACGACATGGCCACGGCCGCCATTTGCCCACAGTTTCCGGCCGTTGACCCGCTTTTGCACAAGGCGTCGCCGGCTTTGATCGGCGTAGTCCCGCGGAAGTTGGACGCCAGTTGAGCCTGCTTTGAAAGCGCTTGGTTGATATTCCGGTCGTCGATCCTTTTTTGTGCAGCTTCCCATTCGAGACCAGTGTTTTTCATCAGGAAGATGGTCTGTGCAACTTCGAACCGTTGAGAGTTATATTTCTTGTTGCTGGATTTCAAGCCGCTTTCAAAATAACCTTGCGCCAGATGAAAGGCTTGGTCAGCCTGCTTCTTGGTAGCCACTGCTCTCATCCCTGTCTATTTCCGTAATGGAAATCCGAGAACTTCTGTGCTGTCCATGGAATTCGGCACGATCCGATATGGTTTTGAAGGGTGCGTTGGTGAAACAGGCGAGATAGTTAGCAACCAACCGATTATGTGGTGATTGAAGGTTGTATTTGTCTCGGCCAGTTTATTTTTTTGGTTATGTTTTCTCGAGGTCATCGCGTGCGGTATCTGGCATTGAAGGCAGCTGGTTGGGGGACTTCGGGCATGGCGCGCTGATACCGGCTGGCCAAGATGATCGCGAGCGATCAGCCGGGCAAGGTAATGGCGACGGCCCGGGCAATTGGCCAGACGCTGCAGCGCGGAGGCATGGACTGGCACGACCTCGCGGCGCTGGTCTCAGGCGAGGGCATGCGTCAGTCCGCGCCGGCCTTTACCTTTGCCAGCTTGGCGCCACGCACTGCACGAAAGCAGATTGCGCTGCTGGCCGGACAGTTGGCGATGACCATGAAGGACCGTGTCCGGCTCGAGCAGCTCCGCCAGTGGCTGCATGGGCAGGCGGTGTCGGTGCGGCTGCCGGCGGACCAAGTGCAGTGGTTGGATGGGCTGTGGCGGGAGGTGTTTGGCGGTGGTTCCAAATAATTCTGTTGGCAGCAACGATGGAAGAGTGGATGACGAAGAATGAGCAGAATGGTGTCCGTGTGATGGGCTTCAGTGAAGCTGCCCGAGCTACCAGTATTGCCGTTCGTCAATCTCGCGCGGCAGCACACGCCACCGCTACAGCGGCGCTAATTCAACAGGCACGGGACGCTGGTGCGACGACGAATGCTGCTATCGCAGCCTACTTAAACGCATCTGGCAGCCGAACGCCTTTGCAGTGCCCCTGGACCCCTCAGCGCGTGGGCTTGGCGTTGCGCCTGCAAGCGCAGATAGGACGCCCGTGCGGCTAGCGGCCTGGCTTGTTATAGGCGGCGGCTTCGGCCGTCGTGACCAATCGCCAATGCGTGGCCCCCTGGCTGTGCCACCACGTCTCATCACGGCCAGCAGCGAGAAAGGTAATGCCTTCGCTGTTGTCGTGCCAGCGAACCCAGGCCTGAACCTGCTCGCCCGGCACCGTGCTTATGGGATGCCACATAGTGCTGGGGCCTGTCGCAGGCTGGTTGGTCAGTGACGCCATGATAGGCCACTCCCGTATTGCTCATCCTGGCCCGCGATCATTGCAGCAGGCCAGGATATCCTGAGCTTGGACCGTGGCGCCTACGCCGCACCGCGGCTGATGGCATCGAGCCGGTATCCACCAGTCTCGGTCAGCAGCAGCCGGGGCTGCGCCGGGTCGGCCTCGATCTTCTGCCGTAGGCGGTACATGTGCGTCTCAAGGGTATGGGTCGCTACGTTGCTGTTGTAGCCCCAGACCTCGTTCAGCAGGGTCTGCCGCGACACGGCCTTGCCGCCGGCGCGGTAGAGGAACTTCAGGATCCCGCATTCCTTGTCGGTCAGGCGGACCTTGCGGTTGCAAGCCGGCTCCTGCAGCAGGCGGACGCTGGGGCGAAAAACGTAAGGCCCGATCAGGAAGGCGGCGCTTTCCGAGTTGTCGAAGGTGCGTAGCTGGGCGCGGACGCGAGCCAGCAGCTCCGGCAGGCGGAAGGGCTTGGCGAGGTAGTCGTTGGCGCCGGCGTCGAGGCCGCGGACGACGTCGCCTTCGGCATCGGCGCCGGTGACCATGATGACCGGCATCTGGCGGCCGTCGCGGCGCAGCTTGGCGCAGAAATCGCGGCCGTCGCTGTCGGGCAGGCCGACGTCGAGCAGGATGGCGTCGTAGCGGGCGTGCTCGCTGGCCAGCAGGCCTTCGGCTTCCGCGGCGCTTTCGGCTTCATCGGCGCTGAACTCACCGCCGGAGAGGATCTGCTCGGCCATGGTGGCGCGGAGGGCGGCGTCGTCTTCGATGATCAGGATGCGGCGGAGAGCGGACATGGGGTGCTCCGGGGGTTACCTGCGGTGCCACGCTGGCCCGCTCTATCGTCTAAAGGTTGATAACACGACACGCATAGGCGTCAAAGAGGATTATTGTATAAAGAATGAGATAGGCAGTTGAGTAGAACTCGGCCGCAACGTGTTGCGTCGTAACTGCTTCGGTAAAACAACTATGGATTGTGCGCGCAAGGGTAACGTATACGCTTGCGACTTCGCCTCAGGCGGGAGAAGTCATGGCCGTCCAGCCCCTGCGCATCCACCGTCAGCAATCGCCTGGTGCGAGGATCCCACCCCATACCAAGGTGGTCAGCCGCCCTACCCGCTGGGGCAATCCCTGGGTGGTCCGATCGGACGAGGCGAATTGGTACATCCAGGATACCCGCTGCGGCAGGGTAGTTCGTTTGGGGAGCGAGGCTGATGCCCGTGAGCTCTCCCTGATGTACTTCGAAGAATGGATACAGCCGCAGGTCCCACTGGTCCGGGAGCAGTTACGCGGCTGGAACCTAGCCTGCTGGTGCAAGCCGCCGACCCCTTGCCATGTCGATGTGCTGCTCGAGATCGCCAATCCCGGCATACGTTGCGAGGCAGCCTGAGGCTTGAGCGTCTTGTTCTACCGCCGCATGTAGCCCGGCAGCTGCTGGCGCTCGTGCCAGAGATCGACCAGCGGCGCGATAGTGCCAGGTGCGCCGAATGAGCTGCCGCTGAGGGGGTGTTCGGCCATGAACAGCCCGCAGACGTGGTTGCCCGGCAGGCATTCGATGCGGGTGCCGCGGTAGATGAAGGTGGAGCCGCCCCAGGGGCCGCGCTGGGCGGTTTCCTCGGGCTCGTCGCAGGCGGCATCGGCTGGCGCTGCGGCCGGCTGGGCGGGGCTATCAGGCATGGCCGGGTGATACCGGCAGGCCAAGGCCATGGCGAGGCTGCTGCCGGCGCTGGATGCCATGCTGCGCGACATTGACCCGTTGCTGGTCAATATCGCGGTCGAGGTGCGGGAGCCGGGTTAGCTTGGCGGCGAGCGAGGTTCGCCAAGATTATGTCCGTGATCGATTGGAACATGCAGCCGTTCCAATTATCGTCGGTTGGCTGTGAGCCGCGGACAGAGCACATCAGCACCGCCCTCGCCGCTACTCTGCGGGTCGCGTCAACGTCCGCATCAGTAATGGGCGGAAGTTCAGCCAACGCGGCGTGCCCGCCGAGCATCAAGGCTGCGACCACAGCAAGTAGCCGCATCGAACGATCCTTCATGCCAGCGCCTCCAAACCCCGTTGCCTGAGCAGGGAAAAAATAGCTAAACCCGTTGATATAACTATGGCTTATGCCAGATCGTTGGTATGATGTGGCATCACATAGGGCCATGCCGCGATGCCTTTGGACAGCCCCGCCATCAACCTGTTTCCCGTGCTGGAGGCGGTATCGCCGGCGGCGCATGGTGCCGGGCTGAGGGTGCTGCAGGGCTACCGCATGGCGCCGACCGATGCCGGGCATGTGGCGGTGCTGCTGGGCATGATGGCCCCGGCGCTGGGCGATACCGTGCTGGATGCCGGGTGCGGCTTCGGCGAGGTGGCGCGGCTGATGCGGCTGCAGCGGCCGGACCTGTCGTTCATCCTGCTGAACCGGGTTGCCGCACAGATGCGCCACGCCCCCACCGGGCCGGGCTTCCTGCCGGTGCTGGGCGACATGCACGCAATCCCGCTGGCGTCGGGCTCGGTTGATGGCGTGCTGTTCTCCTGGGCCCTCTGCCATGCCGACCACCCCGCGGCGCTGGCCGAGGCCGCCCGGGTGGTGAAGCCTGGCGGGTTCCTGTTCCTGTACGAGATGATCCGAACCGGCGGCGACAACGCCCTGTTTGAGCAGCACTTGCACGCCCGCGCCTATCCCGTGGCGGAGCTGCTGGCCATGTGCGAGGCCACCGGCTTCGCGCTGGATCTGTTCCTGGCCCCGGCCGCGGATGGCGCGCAGATGCGGGCCCTGTTCGCGCATGACCCCGCCTTGCATGACGCGATCTTTGCCGACCTCCGGCCGGTTGTCTGGAAGCTGGTTCGGAAGGCTGACGCCAAGGCGATGGCGCAGCCCGAAATCACCCCCGCCCCCGTCACTGTGGAAGGCCCCGCGCCATGATCGGCAACCCCTACGCCACCCCCCTGCCAGGCTCCTATGACTACCCGACGAAGCCCAAGCCATCGGGGATGCCGACGCAGTACCAGGACACGCCCCCCAAGCATTACGAGGATGGCGGGACCGGCCTGGGCGGCGGCGACAAATACCCGCTTCCTGGTGGGCTTCCTGGTGGGCTTCCTGGTGGGCTTCCTGGCGGGATGCCCGATGGGGCGCCTGGCATGGCGCCGGCGACGCCCCCAGCGCCGCAGCCCTACGCCGGTATGCCCGACCTGGATTGGATGCTGCAGCGCCGGAAGGCCAACGACCAACACCGGCAGCTGATGGCGCAACTGCTGGCCGGTCAGCAGCAGCCGCAGGGCCCCGCCCCCTACGCCAACCAAAGCGGGCCGGTGGACCTCCCGCCGCCGATCGCCGAGGCATCGCCATGGTCGATCGTGGCGGCAGCCTTCAACGGCCTGGCAGACGGCTACAAGCGGTCCAGGAACCAGAGCGGACAGCAGCCGACCGAGGAAGGCTCCGCCTGGTGGGGCAGTGACGGGGGGATGAAGTCGTGATGCCGCGGACGAATGAGGCCAGCGCCTCGGGCGCCTACGTCACCACCGCCATCCGCATCCCCCGTGCGGTCCACCAGCTGCTGCGGCAGATGGCGGTGGACCGGGCGGCGCGGCAGGGCGGCCGGGTGAGCGTGTCCGGGGTGCTGGCGGAGATGGCAATCAATCAGCGGGACAAAGCTTGGAATAGAACAAGCGCGTCCACGTAGCCGTGGGTTGGGTGATTGAATGCGAGGGGAAGGCGGCCAACGGTCTCAAACCCCATCGCGTGCCATAGACGGACTGCCCGCTCGTTGGTGCTGACAACGAAGTTGAACTGCATGGCGCGGTATCCGCGCGCCCTAGCGTGATCGAGGGAGTGCCTGCACATCTCCCGAGCCACGCCTCGCCCTACCGCGGTGCCGCTGGTCATATAGCCGCAGTTGCAGACGTGCGCGCCGCCGCCAGCTTGATTGGGGCGCATGTAGTAGGTTCCGACGACCTCCCCGTCCTGCTCGGCGACAAAGGTCTCCTTGTCGGTCCCCTGCCAGTAGGTCCAGGCGTCGGCTTCGCTGATGTTCGGATCTAGGGTGTAGGTCTCACCCGCATGGATGACTGGCCCAATGATTGACCAGATGGAGGCACGGTCTTCGGAGCGGACTGATCGGATGAGCATATCGCTCCTCTAGATCGGCCCCATTCCCGCGACAACGGTCAGCGGGAGGTAGTGTGAGGTCCGGCGTGCTGGCGGAGCTGGCGCTGGAGCGGCGGGCCGGGGCCTGCGGCTCGGACACCGGGCAAAGCCGCTAGCTGATCTCCGCTCCCCCAAATCGGGGAGCGGAAACCCAGCGCCTACGACGCAAGGGGGGTCGATACTATCGATACCCTTTGGAGTGATGAGGGTATCGTCCGCAGTGCGGATGCTACCTCGGGCGCCGAGCTGCAGGCGAGGCGAGGTTGCGACGCAGGCAGTCGGGCGTCCAGTAAGTGCCCGGGGGTCGGACACTTCTGCCGCTACCCTCCCCGAGATCGGCATCCCTCGTCAGCGTCTGCCGAGACAGAGCATCTCTTCAAACTGCGGTGGCATTGGCGTATTTCGCAACCTATGCGGGTAAAGTTTTCGTATGCGCTGTCCCGTGGTGCCACAAATCGATCAAACAGTTGCACAGTGTCCTCCTCGGGTTGTGCAGGCCCGACAGGAGGCCACCAATGGCTGTGCTGCTGGTTGAAGATGATCCCGTGATCCGCCTCACGCTTGCTGATATCTTCGAGGAAGCTGGCCTCCAGGTCTTCGACGCAGGGAATTCCAACGAAGCTCTGAGGATCCTTAACGAGCCTGACCAAGCTATCGACATCCTAGTCACTGACCTCGACCTGGGTCCCGGCGACAACGGCATCGCCCTGGCGCATCAAGCCAAGCGGCTACTGCCCAACCTGCGGGTCATCTACGCAACCGGCAGCCCTGAAATCCTTGATGGCCACACGTTTGGCGCCTGGGAAAAGGTCTTTCTGAAGCCCTTCTACCCCAGCTTCCTGGTGGCGGCGGTCGTCGCGATGAATGAGCAGAAGCGGCACCTGCATTCTGCTCGGCCTAGGCCTGTAGGGGCGGAGATAGCATTTGCGACGGGCCTCTAGTCTAGGCTGGACTGAAGGCGCATCCGCCCGCGCTACCGCATTAAGCAAACGTCTCAATTATCGCAGATAAGTTTATTTACTCACTGAAATGGCGCCCCTAGGTTGAACTGCAATGCATCGAAAGTAAGATTGTGTCTCGTTTTCAGCTATATCCGTTGCCGGCAGCGGCTACCGATCCGGCTTGGCAGCTCAGCTGGCAAGCTGCGCCATGCGAAATTCTGGCCGAAACCGCCGAGCAGGCGAGGTGCATGGCAGCCGGGCAGTTCACCCTCGCCCTACATCCCGGCAAGCATCTGGAAAATCGTCTGTCTCCCTGGCTCAACCCAGAGTTGGTGCGGGTTGTGCGGCGGGCTGCTTAAAGGTCAGCGTCTAGTTCAACCTTATTGAAATGATCAGGACCGCCGATACCAAGGTGTAGGGACGTACCGACCTGATCGCAGCCTACCGCTATGCAGAGATCATCCGCTTGTTGGCCACCCCTCACGAATGGCCCTATCAGCGAGCTTGATCCGGCTTCGCGCATCAAACAGAACCTCGAAATCCTGCCGCTTGGTATCCCGGCTGAGGGTGTCGAGGATGCCTGCCAGGGTCCGAAGGTAGACTGCTACGTTCCTCAGGCTGACGACATCCCGCAACGGAATATGGATGCGGACGGCATCGCCTATGATTTCACGCTGATGCCTAGCCAGTGGATCACCAGTAGACGCAATGCGCTGCAGCATGACGGATGGCTCAACTTTGTCGGCCATACGCACCTCCCCATGGTGATCTTGTTGGGAGGCATACTGATGCTGTCTTATCACCAGGGCAATATATCTGACGCTTGGCAGCCTACTCTGCCACTGCCGCCGACTACCGCGGCCTGATCGCCACGAAGCAGCGCGCGTGATGCTCTGGGCAATACACGCTGCCGGCTTGCACCGGCCTTCTGCACATCGCCTCGGGCGTCACCTTGTCGCCCTCGATGTACTGGCACTCCTTCACCCATGATGGGGTGGGCGACGACGCCGGCGGGAAGGTAGGGGCCAGCGCCATTACTGATCCACGGAAGCTTGTGCGGGCATGGCCGGATGCTTCAGCCGCACGCCAGCCCCGCCGCCGTTCTCGGCGATGAACTCAACACCGGCGGCTTCGAGTGCTCGGCGCAGTGCCTCAAGGTTGTTTCGTATCGGCGTCGAGGTGCCGTTCTCGAACCCTTTGACGGTAGACAGGCCAACGCCAGCCGCTTGGGCCAGCTGCCGCTGCGTCCAATCCAATAGCCCGCGTGCAGCGCGGGATGTGCTCGGTGTTATGTCAGCCATAAGGTGGACGATAGCAAACTTTTTAGTCGTGGGCAACGCATAGGGGTTGATAGTCCCTTAGAGGTTGACTACAACCTTTTTGGTCGCACTAGGTAGGGTCTTCCTCCCCTGGCGCCAGTCTGCCCTCGCTACGGACACCCATGCCCAGCCTATCAGCCAGAAGACACCTCGGCGGCCCCGTCGCGCCTCTGCGCTGACCCGGCCGCCTGATCCCGAACCCCGCGCCCGGCGGGAAGGGGTGTCCGCAGTCTGGACACCCTTTGCCTGGGCAGAAGCGGCCGAGCTGTGGGGGTGGAGCCCCGCGGCCCGGCCTAACCGCAACCCGCTATGCAGGAGCAAGTCATGGCTACCCACGCCCATACCACGGACGCCGACAGAAGAAGATCAAGCCGCCGCGCCATGTTACTTGGCGCCGCTGTTCTGCCTGGGGCTGCTGCTGCGGCTCCGCTGGCATCGTCCCTTCCCCCTGGCCCCGATGCCGAGTTGATCGCTCTCTGCAATCGGCACCCGGCGCTGGTCGCCGCGGTGAACGCATCGCGTCTGGACTTCGACGATTGCCCTGCATCGGCGCCTTATGTGCGGTCCCGCGACGCCATCCATGATGCCCGGCCGATGACGCTGGAGGGCATGCGCGCCAAGGCGCTGGCTGCCCTGGCTGAGACGCGGAACCCCCACGGTCCCGACACCCATGAAGGCACCGCGGCCGCACACATGGCCTGGGAGCTGTTGCACGATCTGCTGCGGCTGACTGGCGGTGCGGCATGACCCTCTCCCCCTCCGCGGCCGATATCGACGTGGCTGCTGACTACGTCGGGGCAGGCGCCCTGCTGGTGCGCCTGGTGGCGACCCGGATTGGCCAGAATGAGCCCGGGGTTGCCGCCTCGGCGCCGAGGCTACTGGCGTTCATCGCCGACGCTCTATTGGATCGCGCCGAGATCCTGCACTGCGCGGCTGAGGATGCCGCCGCCCGCCCGACGGGTGAGGCATGAGCGCCCCTCGCCGCGCCCTGCTGGGCGGCTTGGTGGCGGTGCCAGCACTCGGGCTGGTGTCGGGCACCACCTCGGCAGCAGCAGCTGGCCATGATGCCCATCTGGTGGCGCTGGCTGCCGATCTCCGCCAGGCCGAGGGCGAATACAACGCCCTGGTCGGCTTGGAGGACGACGACAGACGAGACGATGAGCGGGCCGCTTCGGAACGCATCACCACCCTGATCGGTGCCATGGCCGATATCCCGGCGGTGGGCTTGCTCGGCATCGCCGCCAAGGCCGGGCGCCTTTGTTGGAGCCTCCAGCCGCAGCACGGTGGCGCGCTGATGTATTGCGAGGATGCCTTGGCCGAGAGCCTGGCGGCCGACCTCGCCCGACTGATGCCGCATACGGTGGGGGCGCAGGCATGAGCCCCCTTCGCGTCTCGCCCTTCCGCATCCCAGGCCCCGTGAATGAAAGCCCCTGCCGCAGTTGCCCCAAGGCGTGCAGCGGCTGCCTGTTTGCCGTGAAGGCGGGGCCGCCGGCGGAGGGCTGCCCGCTGCCGCGGAAGCTGCTGGGGCTGCCGAAGTGATGGGCGCCCTATCCTGCCTCCCCCCCGGCCGATCGGCTGCGTCTGGCAGTGCTGGCGTCCGATCGCATGACCGCCCAGGGCCACCACCTGGCGCCGGAGCCCGCGGCATGATGACCGAACAAGGGGCTACCCTGGGCACCGCCCGCGACCTGCGGGTCCGGGTGGTGCTGGCGCTGATTTCCGCCTGCCCCGCCAAGCCCAGCGCGGGCCGGGCTGCGGCGCTGGTGGAGGAAGCCCGTACCATCATGGGGTTCATCACCGGCGAGGCCGATGCCACCAGCGCCGATGACACCGCGGCGCCGCCAGCCGATTGGACGGCCGAGACGTGAGCGAAGCCGCTGGCATAGCCGGCACAGAGGCGGAGGGCGGGCGCGTGCTCGCCCTCCGCGTTATCGAGCTGGCCATTCTGGACGCCACCAGCGCCCCTATCCCCCGCGGCCGGGCCCGAACCCACTGCCGGCCGGTGGAGGATGAGCAGCGCGAAGCCCTGCGCTTCCTGACCGAGCCGGCGGGGGAATGGGCCGCCTCCCGCCGCGCCTGGTGCGAGGCTGCCGGGGTGTCCCCGGAATGGCTGGCCCGCCGCCTGGCCACCATCAACAGGCGTTTGCGGGCATAACCACGCATCGCCGACGCGGTGAGCCTCGCTAAGAGGACCGATAGAGGCAGTCGTGAAAGTCGACTGTGGCCAGGACCTGCCCGTCATCCCCCGCCACGTCGATGGCGCGGTCGGCCTCCATCGGCCCAGAGCGCAGGTCACTCGCCATGATGTCCCGGGCCGCTCCGGCTGCTTCATCTACAGCAGCCGGTAAGTCTGGAAAGTCAGCTCCCTCAGGATCAAGGTAAGTCTCAGTCTTGTTGCGACTGTTCAAGAAAAAATGGGTCATACGAAGAGCTTAGCCAGTGATTGCTGCAGCGCGGTACGAAAGCGGACACCGTCAAGCGTTGACGGGCGCTTCTGGTGGATAATGCCGTGCTGCGTTGTTTCGACGCGCTTTTTTCGGTATTGCATCAACCCCTGAGCCAGCCTTAATCCCTCCGAAACAGTCTTGATGTTGGGACTTGGTGAGGCGGCCTATGATCGACCCCGATGACCGCGAACCCGGCTTCTACTGGATCAGCATCAATGGTCAGGCGGCCGAGGTGGCGCAGTGGCATGCCGAATGGGCCGCCTGGCTTTTGGCCGGTAGGACGCAGCCGCTGACCGACGAGGTCGGCATCGAGGTGCGGGTGCTCAGCGCCTGCTTGAACCCTCCGTCGCAATGCGATGCCGAGCTGGCGCCAGCCAACAATGACCTCTAACAGTCACCTGATCCCGATAAGTGGCTTCATCTGGCCAGCCAGAGCATGACGCCGAACACGGCAATCCCCATGGCGGAGTTGAGGATGTAACGCGGCCAGCTGACCTGCTCCGCTCCATGCAAGTGGCGGATCGGCAAAGCGGCTTCGATCATGTCGGACATGGCTGCACCCTGCAGTTAGATGCCGATCATGCGCTCAACTTATAGATGAATAACAGAGAGGTTTTACTTCCTAAGAGCGAGGCGGTCCCGGTGATGCGGAGGCGGTAAACGCCAGCCGCACCTACGCACCAACGCCCTCCGTTATACAGGCGGGGGCGGGAGCGGGACCGACAACGTCGTATCACCTACCCGCCTCGCCGAGCAGGGGAGATATGCAGGGCACCCCATAACTCCGGGTTGTGGTGTATGATGCCCCCCATGGCAGAGGATGAGCCCGAGGCTGTTCGGCGCGGCCGGGAGGCGATGCGCCAACCGGTGGCAGATTTCGCCGACCCCGCCCGGCCCTGGCGGCTGGACGTTCAGTGCGCCGGCTCCTGCCCAGTGCAGCACCGCCCCGTCACGGGTCTCGTCCGGGTGGTTCCGGCTGGCATGACCTGGGCCGAGGCAATCCCCAAGATGCGCTGCGGCCGATGCGGGGAGCCAGTCGCCATTGCCGGGTTGAGCGGACCGCCGGGGGCGCCCAGCGCTGGCTCGTCCTGGCTGCTGCTATTCGGCACAGGCCAATGGCGGTGGCAGCACTAAGCGTTGCTAAACCAATATATTAATTTCTATATTGGTTGTGGGAAACGATCGGCTGCCAGCGGCCATTGGCAATGGGCACAACATGAAGCTCGACGCAGCACCTTTGGTCGCCTTGATTGTCGAGGACGAAGCCATGATCGCCCTTGTCATGGATGATCTGCTTCTGGCTGAAGGTTTCGAGACCGTCTGGGTTGCCACGGAAGAAGCTGCCAAGGCGCAAGCCGGCAAAGAGCTGGCGGTCGCCGTCGTGGACCTATTGCTGGCGAAAGACATCGCCGGTCAGCGCATCATCGCCTTCCTCCGAAGCCAGTCTCCGGAGCTGCCAATCGTGGTGGTGACGGGCTACGCCCACGATGCCGAGCAAGCCGATCTGCGGGGACTAGGAGGCCCGACGATCCGCCTGCACAAGCCGGCACATGTCGACCAGCTTGCTGCTGCAGTTTGGGATGTTCTCCACCCCCGATACCTCGCCGCCCGGCTTACACGCCGCGAGAGGAAGGAAGACCAGATCTAACGCCGCCATTCAGTCCCGGCGCCCAAGGCTGCATCCCGTTTGGTGGCCTATAATCCGACCTTCCCCGCCGCGTTGTCGATGAACAGGCTGCCGCGGCGGATATAGCCCCGCAGGACCGGCAGGCTGCGATGGCCGGACTGGTTCTGGATAACGCGCTCCGCCACCCCTGCCCGTGCTGCGCTGGTGATGAAGCCGGAGCGGAGGCTATGGCCGGAGAACAGCGCCGGATCATAGTCGGCCGCGCCCATGGCCGCCTTCACCGCCCGGGCCACGTCGATCGGCGAGAGCCTGGCCGAGCCGATCGCGCCATGGCGGGAGACCGAGACGAACAGCGGGCCGGTGGTGATGCCTGCCGCCTTCATCCAAGCCCGCAGGGTAAGGACCGGGCAGGTACGTTCCAACTGGCCGAAGGGGATGGCGATCTCGGTCCCGCGGCCCTCCTGATCCGTCTTGCGGCGCCGCAGGGTGATGACGATGCCATCCGCCACCTGCTGCACGTCCTCCGCGTCGATTGCCACCAGCTCGGACCGGCGGAGGGCTGCAGCGAAGCCGACCAGCAACAAGGCCCGATCCCGCAGCGCCCGGGGGCCGAAGACCTTCGCAAGCTCGGCGACCGCATCCCGCCGGACCTGGTGCGATGCGGCCGGGGTGACGCCGGAATGGCTGAAGCGATCAAGCCAACGCCGCCTGACCAATGAGGCAGAGTAAAGGATCTGCAGCGGCTATCGGTGCGTCCGCCGCCATTCGGACACCATGCCGTCTGAGACGTCGCCCGGATAACAAAGGGGGGCGGCGCCGCCCGGACGATTGTATGCGCTACGCCCACCACAGGCCGAGCCATTGCGAGCCGAGTTATAAGGGCATGCGCATGGCCGGCCGGATGCTTGGTAGTCGGCGATGCTCTCCTCGATTATCAGTCGTCGAATAGCTGAAGCGCCTTGGGTCGGCGCTTCAGACAGGGCAGGGAAATGAATGACGACCGCTGCCGCCAACGCCAAGACCAACCGCACATCTCGCTCCGGCTTTACGATCCGGAGAAAACATCAATCTAAAGTCGATAAAAGCCACCCATTTCGAACTCACCTCGATCTCGACTTACTACCTGCCTTAGCTGCCCTGGCATTAGCCCTGGCCTGTTTGCTGCATGTCTCCCCGCCTGGAGGCGCACATGACCGGGCCCGATGACCGCGAAGCAGGCTTCTACTGGATCAGTATCGGTGGACAGGTGCCTGAGGTGGCGCAATGGCACACCGAATGGGAGCAGTGGCTGATAGCGGGATATCTCCAGCCACTCACGGATGCATGGGCATCTGAAGTCGTGGTGCTGAGCGACATGCTGCAGCCGCCTCTTCAACTGCTCCCCGCGCACCAGTGAACCCACCAAACCCGCTCCGCTGGCTCGATCGCGATTGTGCCCTTGGGCTTGGTGTAGGAAGCCGCCGCCGTATGGCGTCTCGTTATTGCCTTAGCAGGAAGAACTGGACGCCATCCTAATCCAATCTGTCAGCCTCTGTGGTGGTTCTCGCAGGGGCTATGATTTCTGTGGAACCTCCCGTCTAGCGCGAAGCCCTGACCCGCGGTGAACCAGGGGGCGCCCTATGGTGCTACAGGAAAGTGTGCCCACTATGCTCCTAGCCCCTTTCAAACAGTTTGAGGACAGAGATCAGTGGCATCCACCAACGTCCCTTTGCATGAAAGCTTTGACAACGGCATTGGTGGCTTCACTGACAATTGGAACGTGGATGCAAGCACCCCAGGTCAGGTGACGTTGCGTGGTCCGGCGGGGCTGATGCAGCAGGCCGTCAGCAATAGATCCGGCCAGGGATACGGCACTTACACAACCCACGCGAAGATGGAGGGCAATGTTCCCGGACCTGCAATTATCCTTTGGCCAGGCGACAACAAATGGCCAGGCCAAGAGGTAAATTTGGCGGAAGTGACCAATGACGGTACCGGACGCATCTACGGTGCGCTGCATTGGAACGACAACGGGGACCATGCTGCAACGCAGATTTATGACGACGTGCTGACCGGCGTCTTCCATGAGTTCAAGCTGGTCTGGGAGCCGGGGCATATGACGTATTTGGTCGACGGCGCTACGCAGTGGACGACGACACAGTACGTACCGCTCGATTACGACCACGGGGGCATGAACAATGTCATCGGGTGGCTGAATACCAGCTACGCCACGTCAATGACGGTAACCGATATCGACTACGTCCCGCTTGTTGAGGCTGCACCGAGCTTGCAGATTGCGCCGATCAATCCCTTGATTTATCGCTTCTACAACACCGCCACCGGCGGCCACTTCTTCACGCCATCGCCAAGCGAGCGCGACATCATCAAGAGTTCGCTCCCGGATTTCCGTGACGAGGGGGTGGCTTTTACAGCACTCGCTGAGCAGCCGGGCGCCGATCCCGTCTTCCGTTTCTACAATACGGAAATGAAAACGCACTTCTTCACAGCGAACGTGGCGGAGCGTGACGCTGTCTTGAATTCAGGTTTGCTGCGCTACGAGGGTGTGGGCTTCTTCGCTTCTGACCATGGTGGCACAGGCCTGACGGAGGTGTTTCGCTTCTACAACACAAATACGGGCGTGCATTTCTACACGTCTTCAGTGCTGGAACGAAACACCATCCAAGACACGCTGCCGAATTTCCGATATGAGGGCGTGGGATTTTACGTGCCGGACGCGACGACCTACGATTTGTTTGGTTGATTTAATATCGTAGAACGTCACCTGCGGCCGCCGCTGCGTATAGACCCGCCACGCGGCAGCAGGCTGCGGCTGGCCAAGTTGCTGCCGCTGCTAAGCAGTGGTCAGCCAGGCGAAGTGGTTGCGACGGCGTGGGCCACGTTAGATCGCTTGGCATACCAGCGAGCGACGGATTTCCCAAATGCCTGGGTCGGCAGCTCGACCGTCCTGTGGATAAGCCAGGATAATGCAAGAGCCAGTCCCGTCGTCGCCAGGATTGCTACGCCGGGAGAAAAGTCCTGATCAAGCAGCACTCGTAGCAAGGCGTAGCCGGGAATGCCGTGAACGACATAAAGTGGGTAGCTGATGTCTGCCAGCCACATCACTACGCGCGGCGCCTTTTGGAAGGCTTTCTGGCCGGCGAAGCACAGGGCGAAGATCGACAGTGCGGCGAAATAAGCGATTAGGCCGGAGGAGGCGATGTCCCGGCCTAACCCGAGAGGCCATTGCACTGCATGCGCTGCGAGCAACACCGTCACGGCCATCGCCGCCATACCTGGACCCACTAAGCGCCGCTGCGCCGCGCAGAACACCGTCCCGATCAGCATGAAGCATATCATCTGTCCGTCGAAAGTTGCGACATAGAGCAACGTGTGCGCCGGGTCGCCCGCGGTCAGCCATGACGGCATATGGGACGCGCCAATGGTGAGGAGCGCCGAGAGGGCTCCAAAAACCAGTAGCATTCCCAATGCTCCCCGGCGCAGGGATGGCGCAATGAGAGCACAAAGCAGATAAAACTTTACCTCGATCTCAAGTGTCCAGACGATGCCGTCGATCGAGGGCAGCCAAAGCAGATCGCGGATGAATAGGAGGTGCGCGCCTACCGCTCCAAGGCTCAGAGGTGGCGGCTGGCCATACCAGGCGGCGCAGGCAGCCACCGACAAGAGCGTCAGGCAGAAGCCGACGGCATAGGTAGGCCAAATCCGAAAAAGCCGCGCAATCAAGAATTCGCTCCGCCTCCGCCCGAGCAGCCCGAAGGGCACTACGAAGCCGCTGACCAGGAAGAACAGAGCCACTCCGAACTGCCCCATAGAATGCTTGGGCAACAGCGCGACCAACTCGACGAACCAGGGCTGAGCCTCAGAAATAAGAGGTGGAGCGCCAATCAGGTCACCTACAATTTTGGTTTCGGTCCAAAAAACGTCAAGGTAGTGCGATGCCAGGACGACACCGGCTGCGAGCCCACGCAAGCAAGCAGCAAACAAGATGCGTCCGTTCTGGCTGGCTGCGTCAGAAGCAGGCAACGAGCGCTCAGATGAGCTGTTTCCTCGGAGCGGCGTTTTATAGATGGCATCTAGTCGGTCGTCAGCGCTCTTACTCACCGTTGCTCACCTTAGTTCGCAGCAAACACTTTGCAGTTATAGACTGGGCTACGCGAGGTGGTTTCGCAACTACGCTAGTTAGGGGGCTTAGCTCTCTTGCCAGGATCCAGATCGGCAGGCGGATGAGGGAGCAAGCCAATGATGCCGATCGTCTGCCGCGTCCATACGTGACGCGCAGTTGCTGCTTACGCCTTGAGCGTTTTTTAGACTGCAGCGGATCTCACTAACGCCGCCTTGTGGACCGATTTGTGGGTCATGGATAGAAGGACGGAAATACCCGCGCAAGACCTAGGCAACTGGCGGACAGGGTGGGATTCGAACCCACGATACGCTTTTGACGTATACGCACTTTCCAGGCGCGCGCCTTCGACCGCTCGGCCACCTGTCCATCGGTCCCGCAGGGTCCCCGCCAACACCGTGGCAGGCCCCCCTAAGGGCGGCGGACCATAATCAAGCGCCCCTTCCGGGGCAACCCGCCTCAGGCCTGAATTCGCCTACTTATCCTCATCGGCATAGGGATTCGTCGTGCCCCGCAGCTGCAGCCGGACCGGCACGCCGGGCATGGCGAAGGCCTCGCGGAAGCCGTTCACCAGATAGCGGCGGTAATCCTCCGGCAGCTGCTCCGCGCGCGTCCCGAAGACCGTCACCGTGGGCGGCCGGGCCTTGGGCATGGTCGCGTAGCGCAGCTTGATCCGGCGGCCCTCCGACAGCGGCGGTGGATGCCGGGTCATCATGGTCTCGAACCAGCGGTTCAGCTCGCCGGTCGGGATGCGGCGGTTCCACAGGGCATAGACCTCGCGCACCGCCGGCATCAGCTTCTCGACGCCGCGGCCGGTCTTGGCCGAGATCGGCACCACCTTGATGCCGCGCATCTGCGCCAGGCTGGCCGTCAGCGTATCCTCCAGCCGGCGCCGGGTCGCCTCCCGCTCCTCGACCGCATCCCATTTGTTGAAGGCGATCACCACCGCCCGGCCCTCGCGCTCGGCCAGCCGGGCGAGGCGCAGCTCCTGCTCGTCCATGCCCAGCAGGGCATCGACCACCAGGATGGCGATCTCGCATTCCTTCAGCGCGGCGATCGAGGCCGCGGCCGACATCTTCTCGAGGTTCTGCTCGATCCGCGCCTTCTTGCGCAGGCCGGCGGTATCCACCAGCCGGACCAGGGCGCCGGTCTCGTCGGTCCATTGCACCGCGACGGAATCCCGGGTCAGCCCCGGCTCCGGCCCGGTGATCATCCGCTCCTCGCCGGTCAGGGCATTCAGCAGGGTGGACTTGCCGGCATTGGGGCGGCCGATGATGGCGAGCCGCAGCGGCCGCTCGGCATCGCCGGCGACCTCATCGCCCTCGGCCGGCAGGGCCTCGCGGATGGCCTCGTGCAGCTCGCCCATGCCGTCGCCATGCTCGGCCGAGACGGGGATCGGGTCGCCGAGCCCCAGCTCATAGGCCTCCATCGCCGCCTGGCCGCCGAAGCGGCCCTCGGTCTTGTTGGCGACGAGCAGGACGGGGGTGTGCTGGCGGCGCAGCCACTGGGCGAAGGCGCGGTCGGCCGGGGTCAAGCCGGTGCGGACATCGACCACGAACAGGGCCACGTCGGCCTCCCGCAGCGCGGCCTCGGAGCTGGCGCGCATGCGGCCCTGCACCGTCTCCGGCGCGGCCTCCTCCAGCCCCGCGGTATCGAGGATGCGGATATCGCGGCCGCCGACCCGGGCCTCGGCTTCCTTGCGGTCGCGGGTGACGCCGGGGGTGTCGTCGACGATGGCGATCTTGCGGCCGACCAGCCGGTTGAAGAGGCTGGACTTGCCCACGTTGGGCCGGCCGAGGATGACGAGAGTGGGGAGCATCCGCGCTCCCTACTCCATTCCCGCCCCGCTGTCCCGTGGCTTGGCTTGGCTTGGCCTGGCTTGGCCCGGCTTAAGCCTTGGCCCTGCGTCAGGCGGCGCCCTGGATGGCGGCGACCGTCGCATCCTCGCAGAGGACATAGAGCACGCCCCCGGCGACCGCCGGCTGCAGCACCACGCCATCCGGCAGCTTCACCCGCCCGGCGATCTCGCCGTCGGCCGGGTCGATCTCGACCAGCTCGGCATTGCTGTTGCCGACCAGCAGCCGGCCGCCGGCCAGCACCGGCGTCGCCCAATTGATCGGGTCGCGCCGCTTCTCCTCGTTCTTGAAGCGGCCGAGGGAGCGGATCCAGCGGACCCGGCCATCCTCGCGGCCCAGGCAGGCGAGCTCGGCCCCGGTGGTCAGCAGGAAGACCCAGTCGCCGAGCACCCAGGGGGTATCGGCCGCGGCCACGTCCCGTTCCCAGAGCCGGCGGCCGGAGCGCAGGTCGAGCGCGATGGTGATGCCGCCGAGGCCGCTGGCATAGACCCGGCCGCGGTCGATCACCGGCAGGGCGGTGATGGCGGCGATATCGGCGAGACCGCCGCCGCGGGAGGAGGTGAGCGTCTCGCTCCAGAGGGCGCGGCCGTCGCTGGCCCGCACCGCCGCCAGCTCGCCGGAGGCGAAGCCGGTGACGACGATATCGCCCTCCACCGCCGGCGCCGGCAGGCCGAGCGCCATGGTGACGGTCGGCTGGCCGCGATAGGTCCAGAGCTTGCGGCCATCCTCGGTGGACAGCGCCAGCAGGTGGTTCTCCGTGGTGGTGACGAAGATCCGCCCCTCCGCCACGGTCATCCCGCCGCGCGCCGGGGCGGGCAGGTCCACCCGCCAGCGCGGCTTGCCGTCGGCGGGGTCGAGGGCGATGACCTCGGCGAGGCCGGTCGCCAGATAGAGGGTGCCGCCGGCATAGGCGAGGCCGCCGCTGAGGCCGCCGTCCCGGTCGGTCTCGCGCCGGCTGTCGAAGGACCAGCGGCGGCGGCCGTCGAGCGCGGTCAGCGCCGTCACCTCGCCCAGCGCATCCACCGCATAGACGGCGCCATCGGCGATGACCGGCGGGGAGATCAGCCGGCGGCGATAGGCCGAGCCGGTGCCGACCGAGGTCCGCCAGGCCTGGCCGAGCCGCAGGCCGAGTGCCGGATGGCCCGGCGCATGGCTGATGGTGCCGCCGGCCTGGGCCCATTCGGGGTTGAGCGCGGGCGGGGGCAGGGTGACCGGCACCTGGTTGCCCTCATCGATATCCAGCGGCCGATCGACCGTGAGGACCGGGCGCCTTTCGCCGCGCAGCGGCACCTTGCGCTCGCCGAACCAGGAATCGAAGGTTTCGGTGATGGTGTCGCAGCCGGCCAGCAGGCCCATGCCGCCCAGCAGGGCGGTCCTTCGCGTCAGGCGTCGCACGCCGTTCTCCCGCATCAGCTGCCAAGCCCCGCCAGCAATTTTCCCGCCCGGTCGCGCGTGCCCTGGGGCGCGGTGGCATCCGCCGCCAGCGCCGTCAGCAGCCCCCGGGCCTCCTCGGTCGCGCCGCGCCGGATGGCGGCCAGCGCCCTTATCTCCTGCACGGAAGCCTTCCAGGGCCCCTCGGCCAGCGGCTTCAGCCGCGCCTCGATGGCCGCCGGGTCGCCGTCGCCCAGGGAATGCAGGCCCCACATCACCGTGGCCAGGTCCCGGTAGATCGGCTCGATGGCATCATCGCGGGCGACTTCCTCCCAAAGCGCCAGGGCCCCGGCGCGATCGCCGCCCTCGGCCTTCAGCGCCGCGGCACGCAGCCGGGCGAGGGTGCGGTAGCCCGGCGGGGCCGCCGCGGCAATGCCGGCGAAGCCCTCGGCGGCGACCTTGCCATCGGCGCCGGGCTCGGCCGCGGCCTTGTTCACCGCCAGGTAGCGTTCCGCCACCTCGCTGGCGGTGCGGGCCTGCCACCAGCGCCAGCCCTGCAGCCCGGCGACGCCGGCCACCACCAGCAGCATCACGCCGAAGAACAGGCCGCCGTAGCGGGCCAGCAGGCGATTCATGCGCTCGGCGCGGAGGTCTTCCTGCACCTCGTCGAAGATGTCGGCCACGCGGTAACCCCTAAGCGAACCGCGGCGGGTCCGCGCCAAATGGACACCCAAGGTGGGTGAGCGGAAGGCCGGTTCCGAAGCCGGCCGGGCCGCGGTCCATAGCAGCCCCTTCGCGGGGCGTTAAGCCCGCGCCGTGTATCCGGGCGGGATGCGCCGCCCGATCCTCGTCCCCATGCTGCTGCTGCTGGCCGCCTGCGACCCCACCGGCGTCGCCGCCGGGGCGGCTGTGGCAGGCGGCTCGGTGGCGGTGATCGGCCGGACGCCGGTGGATGCGCTGGTCTCGGTGGTCAGCGGGCGGGACTGCTCGGTGGTCCGGCTGGACCGTGGCATGAGCTATTGCCGGCCGGAGGAGGCGCCGCCCGGCCCGCCGCCCTTCTGCACCCGCAGCCTCGGCCGGGTGGATTGCTGGGCGGAGCCGGTCACCGGCCGGCGCGGCGTGGCGGATGGACCGGCCGGGCTTTCGGCGGTGCAGGAGGCGCATCGGACCCGGCGCTGGCCGGCGCTCTGGTAGGCCCGGGCCCGGCGGCGCAGCCCAGTGCGGCGCAGCCTAGTCCAGGCAGGCGGCCGAGAGCAGGGCGAAGGCGCGGGCGCGGTGGCTCATCGCGTGTTTCGCCGCGGGGTCCATCTCGCCGAAGGTCTCGGTCAGGCCCTCGGGGATGAACATCGGGTCGTAGCCGAAGCCGCGCGCGCCGCGGGGCGGGAAGACCCAGGTGCCCTGCACCTTGCCCTCGAAGCCTTCGACATGGCCATCGGGCCAGGCGAGGACCAGGGCGCAGCTGAACCAGGCGCGGCGATCGGGGAAGGGCTCGGCGAGTGCGGCGACCTTGGCCATGGCCATGGCATAGTCGCGGCCGCCGCCGGGCAGTTCCGCCCAATCCGCCGTGCGCACCCCGGGGTCGCCGCCGAGCGCGGCGACGGAGAAGCCGCTGTCGTCGGCGAGCGCGGGCAGGCCGGCGGCGTGGGCCGCGGCCAGCGCCTTGATGCCGGCATTGCCGAGGAAGCTGTCCTCGGTTTCCGCCGGCTCCGGCAGGCCGAGGGCGCCGACCGAGACCACCTCCATGCCATAGGGGGCGAGCAGGGCGGCGACCTCGCGCAGCTTGCCGGCATTGTGGGTGGCCAGCACGAGGCGGCCGGCGGCGAGCCTGCGATGGGTGGGGCCAGGGGTGGGGCCAGGGGCGGGGGCCGCCATCAGCCGAGCCCTACGGCGGCGCGCTGCTGGCGGAACAGCGCATCGGTGCCGTGCCGCGCCAGCGCCAGAAGCTCGGCCAATTGCGCCTCCGAGAAGGGCTCGCCCTCGGCAGTCGCCTGCACCTCGACGATGCCGCCGCGGCCGGTGAGGATGAAATTGGCATCCGTCTGCGCCTTGCTGTCCTCGGCATAGTCGAGGTCGAGCACGGCGGCGCCCTGCCAAAGGCCGCAGGAGACGGCGGCAACCTGGTCGCGCAGCGGCACGGCGGTCAGGACATTCATCGTCATGCAGTGGCGGAAGGCCAGGTGCAGCGCGACCCAGGCGCCGGTGATGCTGGCGCAGCGGGTGCCGCCATCGGCGGTCAGCACGTCGCAATCGACGGTGATCGACATCTCGCCCATGGCCTTGAGGTCGGTGACGGCGCGCAGGGACCGGCCGATCAGCCGCTGGATCTCCTGGGTGCGGCCGGATTGCTTGCCGCGCGCCGCCTCGCGGTCGCCGCGGGTATGGGTGGCGCGGGGCAGCATGCCGTATTCGGCGGTGACCCAGCCCTGGCCGGTGCCGCGCAGGAAAGACGGCACGCGGCCCTCGACGGAGGCGGTGCAGAGCACTTCCGTATCGCCCATGCGGATGCGGCAGGAGCCTTCCGCATGCCGCGCGACGCCGGGTTCGAGCTGGACGGCGCGGAGGGCATCGGCGGTGCGGCCCGAGGGGCGTTGCAGGGGCCGGGCCACGGGACGGGGCATGGGGCTGGTCATGCGCGCTGGGTATCATGGCGCGGCCGGCGAAGGCGAGGGGATAGGGCCGCACGGCGGATCATTGACGGACCCGCCCCCGCTCCCTACCCTCATATGGTGGATAATCAAGGATTTCCGCCGAGAATGTTCCCGCCGAAAGCACCCCTTGGGGCGACCTTGGGTGCCGCCTTCGCCGGCCTCGACAGCCGCAGCGCCACCATCCTGCGCGAGCTGGTCGAGATCTATGTGACCACGGGCGAACCCGTCGGCTCCCGCACCCTGTCGCGCCGCCTGCCGCTGGGGCTTTCGCCGGCCTCCATCCGCAACGTGATGGCCGACCTCGAGGAGGCGGGGCTGCTCTATGCGCCGCATACCTCGGCCGGGCGGCTGCCGACCGAGCGCGGCCTGCGGCTTTTCGTCGACGGGCTGCTGGAATTCGGCGACCTGGGGGAGGAGGAGCGGGCCGATATCGCCGCCCGCTGCGCCGCTTCCGGCCGGTCCATGCAGGAAACCCTGGCCGAGGCGGGGCAGATGCTGTCCGGCCTGGCCGGTGCCGCCGGGCTGGTGGTGGCGCCGAAATCCGAGGGGCTGGTCCGGCATATCGAATTCGTCGGCCTCGGCCCGGGCCGCGCCCTGGTGGTGCTGGTCACCGCCGATGGGCGGGTGGAGAACCGGGTGATCGAGGTGCCGGCCGGGCTGCCACCGTCGGCGCTGACCCAGGCCAGCAACTACCTGAATGCCCGCCTCGCCGGCCGGTCGCTGGACGAGGCCAAGCTGAGTGTGGCCGGGGAGATCACCGCCAACCGCACCGCGCTCGATGCCCTGACCAACCAGGTGGTGGAGGCGGGGCTGGCCACCTGGGCCGGCGGCGGCGGCGGCAGCCTGATCATCCGCGGCCAGGCCAAGCTGCTGCAGAACCTCGACCAGGCCTCCCGCGTCGGCGAGATCCAGGCGCTGTTCGAGCGGCTGGAGGCGCAGGAGACGGTGCTGCGGCTGCTGGAGCTGGCGCAGCGCGGCGAGGGCGTGCAGATCTTCATCGGCGCCGAGAGCGGACTCTTCGACAGCGCCGGGCTGTCTATGGTGGTGGCGCCGTTCCGCAACGGCCAGGAGAAGATCGTCGGCGCCATCGGGGTGATCGGCCCGACCCGGATCAACTACGGCCGGGTGATCCCGGTGGTGGATTATACCGCCCGGGTGATCGGCCGGCTGCTCGGCTGAGACGACCGGCGGGCGGCGCATCCGGCCGCCCCGACCCGACTAAAATCCCGGCCATGTGCACCCATGCGGGAACGGCCGGGCCTGCCGTGCTTTGTGCCTCGGCTACCTCTGGACATCACCGCCCCGGCCTCGCTTCCGGGCGTAGCCGAGGACCTTGCATGCCGAGCCCACCGACTCGTCGCCGTGCCTTGCTGGCTGCTTCCGCCCTGTTCGGCCTGGGAGCTGTCGGGGGTGCCACCGGGCGTACCCTCCGCGAAGCCCTGCCCTGGTCCGTGAACGAGGCCTATCCGCCGCCGCGCGTCGTCCCCGGCCCCTGGGTCTTCTTCACCGCCGGCGAGGCGGCGCTGGTCGAGGCCATCGCCGACCGGCTGATCCCGGCCGACGACCTCGGCCCGGGTGGGCGGGAGGCGGGATGCGCCGTCTTCATCGACCGCCAGCTCGCCGGTCCCTATGGCCGCAGCGAATGGTTGTACATGCGGCCGCCCTTCGCCCATGGCACGCCGCAGCAGGGGATGCAGGGGGAGGACCCGCCGGCGGCGCAGTACCGCAAGGGGCTCGATGCCTTCGCCGGCTACTGTACCCGCAGCTTCGGCGGCCGCCGCTTCGAGGCGCTGGCGCCGGAGCAGCAGGATGCCGCCCTGACCGCGCTGGAGAAGGGCGAGGTCCCGATCGAGGGCGCCGACGGCAAGGCCTTCTTCGAGCTGCTGCTGACCAACATGACTGAGGGTTTCTTCGCCGACCCGATCTATGGCGGCAACAAGGATATGTGCGGCTGGCGGCTGCTCGGCTTCCCCGGCACCCGCTACGACTACCGCGACGTGCTCGAGCGGCCAAACCAGCGATACATGATGCCGCCGGTGGCGCTCACCGGCCGGCCGGAGTGGTCCCGATGAAACGCTTGCCACGCAAGGATGTCGTGGTCGTCGGCCTCGGCTGGACCGGCTCGATCATGGCGCTGGAACTGTGCCGCGCCGGGCTCGACGTGGTGGCGATCGAGCGCGGCCCCTGGCGCGACACGCCGACCGACTTCCCGCCCAACGTGGCGCCGGACGAGCTGCGCAACGCCATCCGGCACGACATCTTCCTGCGCCCGGCGCAGGAGACGCTGACCTTCCGCAATACCCAGGCCGAAACCGCGCTGCCGATCCGCAAGATGGGCAGCTTCCTGCTCGGCAACGGCGTCGGCGGCTCGGGCGTGCACTGGAACGGGCAGACTTGGCGCTTCCTGCCCTGGGACTTCAAGGCGCGCAGCGCGACGGTCGCGCGCTACGGCGCCGATTTCCTGCCGCCGGAGAATACCATCCAGGACTGGCCGGTCAGCTACGAGGACCTCGAGCCCTACTACGACCGCTTCGAGCAGATCTGCGGCACCTCGGGCAAGGCGGGCAACCTGCGGGGCGAGATCCAGCCGGGCGGCAATCCCTTCGAGGGTGCCCGGCAGCGCGACTATCCGACGCCGCCGATGCGCCAGGGCCAGGCGCCGACGATGTTCGGCAAGGCCGCGGCGGAACTCGGGCTGCATCCCTTTCCCTGCCCCTCGGGCAATCTCTCGCAGGCCTATACCAATCCCTATGGCATGCGGCTGGCGCCCTGCACCTATTGCGGTTTCTGCGAGCGCTTCGGCTGCGGCAACTACAGCAAGGCCAGCCCGCAGACCTGCGTGCTGCCGGCGCTGATCCGCCATCCGGGCTTCGAGGGCCGCACCGATTGCCAGGTGACGCGGGTGAACCTGACGCCGGACCGCAAGCGGGCGACGGGCGTCACCTATGTCGACCTGCAGGGCGAGGAATGGGAACAGCCGGCGGATCTCGTCCTGGTCTGCGCCTATGGGCTGTTCAACACCCGGCTGCTGCTGCTCTCGGGCATCGGCCAGCCCTATGACCCCGTGAGGAACGAGGGCGTGGTCGGGCGCAACTACGCCTATCAGACCACCTCGGCGGTGAATGCCTTCTTCGACCAGGGGGAGATGAACCTCTGGGCCGGGGCCGGGGCGCATGGGATGATCGCCGACGACCTGAACGGCGACAATTTCGACCACGGGCCGCATGGCTTCGTCGGCGGCGCCTATCTCTCGGCCTATGCGACCAATGCGCGGCCGATCAGCGCGCGGCCGACGCCGCCCGGCACGCCGCGCTGGGGCAGTGCCTGGAAGAAGGCGACGGCGGCCAGCTACAACCGCACCGCGACGGTCGGCACCCATGGCAGCGTGATGAGCTACCGCGGCAGCTACCTCGACCTCGATCCCACCTACAAGGATGCGCATGGCTTGCCGCTGTTGCGGCTGACCTTCGACTTCCACGAGAACGAGCTGAAGATGTCGCGCCATTGCACGGACCGCGCGGCGGAGATCGCCCGCGCCATGGGGGCCAAGTCGATCAACCCGGTCTATCGGGAGGGGCATTATTCCATCGTGCCCTACCAGACCACGCACAATACCGGCGGCACGGTGATGGGCGACGATCCGAAGACCAGCGTGGTCAATCGCTATACCCAGTGCTGGGACGTGCCGAACGTCTTCGTCTCCGGGGCTTCCCTCTTCCCGCAGAATGCCGGCTACAACCCGACCGGCACGGTGGGCGCCTTGGCCTATTGGGCGCTGGATGCGATCCGCGACCGCTACCTGAAGAACCCTGGCCCGCTGGTGTCGGCCTGATGCCCAGGTTTTCCATGCGCGGTCTGGTCTTCGCGCTGCTGCTGGCGGCACCGCCGGCTTTCGCCGATAGCGCGGATGTCACCAGCATCCTGAACGGCCGCTACCTCGCCACCGTCGGCGACTGCATCGCCTGCCACACCGGCCCGGCCGGCCAGTATGCGGGCGGGCGGGGGATCGAGACGCCCTTCGGGCTGATCAATGCGCCGAACCTGACGCCGGATGCGGATACCGGAATCGGCAACTGGACCGAGGCGGATTTCGCCCGCGCCATGCATGACGGCCAGCGTCCGGACGGCAGCCGGTTGTATCCCGCCTTTCCCTATCCCTGGTACACCAAGGTCAGCGGCCGCGACGTGGCGGATATCTACGCCTTCCTCCGCACCCTGCCGCCGGTGCGCAACGCGGTGGACCGCGACACGCTGCCCTTCCCCTTCAGCATCCGCACCATCATGCGTGGCTGGAACATGCTGTTCTTCACGCCGGGCCGCTTCGAGCCGCGCGGCGACCGGTCCGAGGAATGGAACCGCGGCGCCTATCTGGTGGAGGGCCTCGGCCATTGCGGCGCCTGCCATACCGCGCGCAACGCGCTCGGCGGCGACAGCAGCGCCGCCTACCAGGGCGGTCCCCTGCAGGGCTGGTTCGCGCCGAACCTGACCGGCGATGCCCGTCAAGGAGTGGGCAACTGGTCCGTGGAAGAAATCATCGCGTACCTTCGCACCGGCGCCACCGCGCGCAGCCGCGCCAGCGGGCCGATGGCGGAGGTGGTCGGCTATTCCACCAGCCTGATGACGGAGCCGGACTTGCGCGCCATCGCCGTCTATCTCAAGGACCAGCCGGCCGGGGCGCCCATACCCCCGGCCGCCCTGGCCGCGGATGACCCGGCGATGCGGGCGGGCGAGGCGCTCTACGTCGACAACTGCATGGCCTGCCACCGGCGGGACGGGCAGGGCGTGGCCGGGCTGTTCCCGGTGCTGGCCGGAAGCCAGGTCGTGCAGCAGCCGGGAAGCGAGACCCTGTTGCGCATCGTCGCCGGCGGCGTCCGCGCCGTGGCGACGGATGGCGCGCCGACCGGACCCGGCATGCCGGCCTTCGGATGGCGGCTGGACGACCAGCAACTCGCCGATGTCGTGACCTATATCCGCAACAGCTGGGGCAACCAGGCCCCGGCTGCGGTGCCTGCGGATGCCGCGCGGCTGCGCGGCATGCTCGCCGCCGCGCCGCGCTGAACCAGAGGTAGCCGCTTGACCTTCCGACCCAGCCTTTTCCCCAGCACCTTCCTCGGCGGCTTCGAATGCTCGACGCAGCGGCGGCGGGATGGCCGGCGGCTCGACCTGATCGCCGGGACGCGGCACGACCTGATGGCGGTGGAGGATTACCGGCAACTGGTCGAGCACGGCATCAAGGCAGCGCGGGACGGGGTGCGCTGGCACCTGATCGAGACCGCCCCCGGGCATTACGATTGGGGCGCGGTGCTGCCGCTGCTGCGGGCGGCGGAAGCGGCCGGCGTGCGGGTGGTCTGGGACCTGTGCCACTACGGCTGGCCCGACGACCTCGATGTCTTCTCGGCCGCCTTCGTAGAGCGCTTCGCCCGCTATTCCGAGGCCTTCGCCCGGCTGCACCTCGACGTCACGGGACGGCCGGCCATGGTGTGCCCGGTGAACGAGATCTCCTTCCTCGCCTGGGCCGGCGGCGACATGCGGCGGCTGAACCCGAATTGCGAAGGGCGGGGCGGCGAGCTGAAGCGGCAACTGGTCCGGGCCGCGCTGGCGGGGGCCGCGGCGGTGCGGGCGGCGACGCCGGGTGCGCTGGTCTTCGCCATCGATCCCATCATCCGCATCGTCCCGAAGCGCGGCGCCGATCCCCGCCCGGTCGAGACCTACAACGGCTACCAGTGGGAAAGCTGGGACATGCTGGTGGGCCAGGCGGCACCGGAGCTCGGCGGCCACCCGGATGCCTTCGACGTGCTGGGCGTGAACTACTACTGGAACAACCAGTGGACCGATGGGGCGGAGCCGCTCTCGGTCTTCGATACCGAGCGCTTCACGCCGGTGCACAAGCTGTTCGCCGCGGCGCATGCGCGCTACGGCAAGCGCATCTTCCTCGCCGAGACCAGCATCGAGGGCGAGAACCGCGCCGGCTGGCTGCGCTACATCGCCGAGGAGGTGCGCGAGGCGATCCGCCAGGGCGTGCCGATGGAGGGCATCTGCCTCTACCCCGTGCTGAGCCACATGGGCTGGGACGAAGACCGCTATTGCCCGAACGGGTTGTTCGAGCTGGAGCCGAAGCACGGGCGGCGCCTGGTGCATGCGCCGCTGGCGGCGGAGCTGCGGCGGCAGACCCGCATCTTCGCGGATTTCTTCGAGGGGCGGGAAGAGGCGGCGGCCTGAGGTGAGCGATCGGCGCTAGGCCGCTTCCAGCAGGCCCGCGGCCGAGAGGTGGCGGCAGAAGGCAGGGCCGCCTTCGCCGAGCGCCTCCGGCGTGCTGCCCGCCGCCAGCGCGTCCAGCCAGGCGAGTTCGCGGGGGCCGAGGGCGAGACGGCCGGCGGCCCAGCGCAGCTCGGCCCGGCCATCCGGCAGGGCCGCCACGTGATGCAGCATGCCATCGGCCAGGCGGAGCCGCGCCTCGGGCAGTGGTGGCGGCGTCAGCAAGCCGCGGCCGGGCAGCGGCATGCGTTGTTCCGCCAGCCCATCCAGCAAACCGAGGGAGATCTGGTCCAGGGCCTCCTGGCTCGCCAAGGCGGCCAGCCGGGCCGACAGGCCGGCGAGCAGGGCGGGAGCGGCCTCGGGCTCAGTCAGGCGCCAGCTTGGGAAGGGTTGGCGCAGGGCGGGCTCGGTCGCCTCCAGCCGGTCCAGCAGCAGCCGCATCGCCTCCGCCCAGGAGGGCTCCAGCAGGCCGATGGTGAGATGGAGCGAGGCGACCTCCGCCTGGCCCTTGGCCTCGTGCAGGGTGCCGCGCGGCAGGTAGAGCGCCTCGCCGGGGCGGAGGGTGAGGGTGACCGGCTCCCCCTCCGGCGCCATCTCGCGCTGCCAGGGCGTGTGGCGGGTCGGGTGGGGCAGGGGCTGGTCGTGCCAGATGCGCCAGGACTTCTCGCCCTCCACCTGCAGGACGAGCACGTCATGGGTGTCGTAATGCACCCGGAAGCCCTGGGCCTGCGGCGGGGTGAGATAGGCATTGGCCTGGACGCCGTGCAGGAAGAGCTTTTCCAGGCCGCGGCAGAAGCCGGCCAACGGCGGATGCAGATCCTGCAGCTGGGAGACGACGAGGGTGGCGCCGGCATCGAAGCGGGCGAGCAGGCGGAGCGGGTCCACCCGGCCATCGGGCAGGCAGAACTCGGACTCCGCCACGCTGGCGCTGCCGGCCTGGCCGGCATCGGCCATGGCGATGCGGGGTGCGCGGGCGGCATCGGTCGTCAGCAGCGCATCCAGCGCAGCGACCGAGAGCAGCTCGGCGAAGCGATCCGGCGCCGCCGCGGGGAAATGGCGCCAGAGCGTCGCCTCCCGCAATGCCAGCACCGCCTCGACCGGCAGGGTGCCGAAGACGAGGTCGAAGGCGGCCACGGTGAGGCCCGGCTGGGGCGTCAACGCCAGCCGCGGCCCCGGCCCTGGCCGTCGCTCGGGTCGTTGTCGGTCACGCTGCGGCGCTGCGGCGGGACATAGCCATAGCCGCGGCCCTGGCCCTGGCCATCGCGCGGGTCGTTGTCGGTGACGCTGCGGCGCTGTGGGGCATAGTTGTAGCTGTTGCCGGAATAGCCGCGGCCGTAGCCGGGCGAATCCCGCGGGTCGTTGTCGGTGCGGCCACCGCCGCCGCCACCGCCGCCACCACCGTAGCCGCGGCGGCCATAGCCGGGCGCATCGTTGGGGTCGTTGTCGGTCCGCACCGCCGTGCCGGGGGTGGCCGGGGCAGCGGGCGGTGCGAGGGCATTGGCGGCTTCGGCCGTGCCGCCGGTGGCTGCCGCGGCGGCCCCGAGCCCCGCGGCCCCGAGCTTGGCGACGCGCAGCACCAGGAGCCGGCGGCCAAGGCGGTCATTCCGGGTCGGCTGGTCCATTCGTTCCTCCTGGTTGTGCGGTCGATACCATTTCATTCCTTGCGCAAGCGGTATGCAACCGGTTTGCCGCTGTGCCGAGGCGGGGAAGGGCGCATTCTGCCGGCCGAGTCCTTGCCGAAGCCTTGCGGTCTCGGCACAAGCCGCGCTGGAGGAGCCGATCACATGTCCGATACGCCCATCTCAACCGGCAATGCGCAGGGTGCGGTGAATGGTTCCACCGCCGCCGCCCCGGTGATGCCGCCGCTCTACGGCAGCCTCGAGGGCCTGACGGCGGAGCGCCACGGTGCGCTGCGGCTGCGCGACATGGGCTTCGGCTTCGCCGCCGGGGCGAGCGCGGTGCCGCTTGCGGCCGAGGAATTCGTCATCGCCGCGCGCAGCCTGCCGATCGTCTTCGCCGCGCAGACGCCGCATATGCCGGTGGTGATCACCGGCCTGTCCGCCGGCACCAACCTTTATGTCGACAGCGGCGGGGCCTGGAAGCTCGGCGCCTATGTGCCGGCCTATCTGCGGCGCTTCCCTTTCTTCCTGCTGCGGACCTCGCCGGGTTCCGAGGAACTGGCGCTCTGCATCGACCCGGGCGCGCCGCAGGTGAGCACGACGCAGGGCGAGCCGCTGTTCACCGCCGAGGGCAAGCCGGCGCCGCAGCTCGAGCGGGCCTTCGCCTTCACCAAATCGGTCGAGGAGGCGATGCTGCGCACCCGCACCATGACCCTGCGGCTGGCCGAGCTGGGGCTGCTGAAGTCCTCGGTCGTGCAATTCGACCACCATGGCAAGCCGATGCGGATCGACGGCTTCTTCGCGGTGGACCGGCCGGCGCTCGCCGCCCTGCCGGCCGAGCAGCTGGCCGAGCTGCGGGACCGCGGCTGGCTCGAGGTGATCTATGCGCATCTGCTCTCGGTCGGCGGGATGCCCGACCTGGCGAAGGACATGCAGGGCTGATCGGGCCGGGCCGATCAAGCGGCGCTGATCGGGCGCGGCTGATTGCCCGCGGGCCTGGGCGCGCGGTAGAGACGGCGAGGCCTGACGCGGCGCCCTTGGCAAGCCGTGCCTGAGGCCGTTCCATGCCGAAGCTTGCCGGGCCATGCGCCCCTGCCGGATGACCGCATCCGCCCGGGGCCGGCCCATTGGGAGGAAACATGTCCGGACGCCGTTCCCTGCTGGCCGCCGCCGCTGCCCTGGTGGCCGCGGCGCGATCCGGTGACGCCCTGGCGCAGCAGCGCCTGGCCAGCCTCTACATGTTCATCCCCGCGGGGCCCGGCGGCGGCTGGGACGGGCTCGGCCGGGCCATCGAGCAGGTGGCGCGGCAGGCCGGGCTGGTCGGCACCTTCCAGTTCGAGAACGTGGGCGGCGCCGGCGGCTCGGTCGGGCTGCCGCGCTTCGTCGGGCAGCGGCGCGGCCGGCCGGATGCGCTGATGGTCACCGGCTCCATCATGGTCGGCGCGACGCTGACCAACCGGACGCCGGTCGGGATGAAGGACCTGACCCCGGTCGCCCGGCTGACCGAGGAGGCCGGCGTGGTGGTGGTGCCGGCCAGCTCGGACATCAAGGACCTGGCGGGCCTCCTCGCGGCGCTGAAGGCCAATCCGGGCGGGGTCTCGATCGCCGGCGGCTCGGCCGGGGGAACCGACCACATCACCCTGGGGCTGATCCTGAAGTCGCTGGGGCGCTCGGCCAAGGACGGCTCCTACGTCGCCTTCGCCGGCGGCGGGCCGGCCCAGGCGGCGATCCTCGGCGCGCAGGTGAAGGCCGGCATCTCCGGACTTTCCGAATTCGCCGAGCAGATCAAGTCCGGCCGGATGCGGGCGCTGGCGACCACCGGGCCGGAGCGCACCGACCCCGCCATCCCGACCCTGAAGGAGAGCGGCACCGACGTGGTGATGACCAATTGGCGCGGGGTCTTTGCCCCGCCCGGCATCCGCCCCGATGCACGCGACAAGCTGGTGGCGCTGATGACCGAGCTGCATGCGCTGCCGGCCTGGACGGAGCTGCTGAAGACGCGGGACTGGACCGATGCCTTCCTGACCGGCGAGGGTTTCACCGCCTTCCTGGCCGAGGATGTGGCCAAGACCGAGGCGGTGCTGAAGGAGATCGGGCTCGCGTGACCCGGCCCGGCAATGCCCCCGACGTGATGGTCGGGGGCTTCGTCCTGCTGCTGGGCGCGCTGGCGCTGTGGCAGACGAGCATCATCCCGACCTCTCCCATCTATGCCCAGGTGGGGCCGAAGGCGGTGCCGTATGTGGTCGGTGCCGGGCTGCTGGCGCTGGGGGCGGCCTTGCTGGCGACCGCGCTGCGCGGCGGCTGGTCGCATGCGCTGGAGGAGGTGGCCGAGGCGCCGCCGACCAACTGGCGGGCGCTGTCGCTGCTGCTGGCCGGGCTCGCGGCGAACCTGGTGCTGATCGGGCCCTTCGGCTTCTCCGCCGCCGCCACGGTGCAATTCGTGCTGGTGGCCGCGGCCTTCGGGTCCCGCCGGCTGCTGCGCGATCTGCTGCTGGCGCTGGTGCTGACCCTGGTGGTCTGGTTCGGCTTCGTGCAGGTGCTCGGGGTGAATATCGGCGCCGGCCTGCTCGAGGGGTTGGTGCTGCGGGCGCTCGGGATGGATGCGATCGAATGATGGACTCGATTGCCGGGCTGCAGCTCGGCTTCTCCCATGCGCTGACCCTGACCAACCTGGGCTGGGCGCTGCTGGGGTGTTTCCTCGGCACCGCGGTCGGCGTGCTGCCGGGGATCGGGCCGGCGCTGACCATCGCGCTGCTGCTGCCGATCACCTTCAAGGTCGAGGCGACCGGCGCCTTCATCCTGTTCTGCGGCGTCTTCTACGGTGCGATGTACGGCGGCTCCACCACCTCCATCCTGTTGAACACGCCGGGGGAGAGCGGGTCGATCATCACCGCGCTCGAGGGCGCCAAGATGGCGCGGAACGGCCGGGCCGGGCCGGCGCTGGCGACGGCCGCCATCGGCAGCTTCGTCGCCGGGACCATCGGCACCTTGGGGATCAGCTTCCTCGGGCCGGTGGTGGTGGACCTGGCGCTGCAGCTGGGGCCGGCGGAGTATTTCTCGCTGATGCTGTTGTGCTTCGTCACCGTCTCGGCGGTGCTGGGCGGCTCGGCGCTGCGGGGGCTGACCAGCCTGTTCTTCGGGCTGTTGCTGGGGCTGGTCGGCATCGACCTGCAGACCGGGCAGCCGCGGATGACCTTGGGCGTGCCGGAGCTGCTGGACGGGGTGAACGTGGTGCTGGTCGCCGTCGCGCTCTTCGCGGTGGGCGAGACGCTGTTCATGGCCTGGCGGCATACCAACGAAGCGGCGGTGGTGCGGCCGGTGGGCAGCATCATGATGTCGCGGTCGGACTGGAAGCGCAGCTTCTGGCCCTGGATCCGCGGCTCCCTGCTCGGCTTCCCTTTCGGCGTGATGCCGGCGGGCGGGACCGAGATGCCGACCATGCTGAGCTACTACGCCGAGCGGAAGCTGGTGAAGCCGGAGCATGCCGGGGAGTTCGGCACGACCGGGGCGATCGAGGGCGTGGCGGGGCCGGAGGCGGCGAACAACGCCGCGGCGGCGGGCATCCTGGTGCCGATGCTGACCCTCGGCCTGCCGACCAGTGCGACCGCGGCGATCATGCTGTCGGCGTTCCAGAGCTACGGGATCAACCCGGGGCCATTGCTGTTCGAGCAGCAGGGGGCGCTGGTCTGGACGCTGATCGCCAGCCTTTACGTGGCGAACATCATGCTGGTGGTGCTGAACCTGCCGCTGGTCGGGCTCTGGGCGCGGATCCTGAAGATCCCGCAGCCGCAGCTCTACGCGGGCATCCTGGTGTTTGCGACGATCGGCACCTACGGGATCAGCAATTCGGTCACCGACCTGGTGCTGCTGTACGTCATCGGCATCATCGGCATGTTCATGCGGCGGTTCGACTTCCCGACGGCGCCGGTGGTGATCGGGATGATCCTGGGGCCGATGGCGGAACAGGCGATGCGGCAGGCGCTGACGATCAGCGAGGGCAACTGGCTGACCTTTGTGGAGCGGCCGGTGTCGCTAGCGATCCTGGCGCTGGCCGTCGCGGCGCTGGTGGGGCCGCGGGTCTGGGCGGCGGTGCGGCGCGGGCGGGTGGCGGCCTAGCCGCCGCGGGGCGGCTTTCGCCACAGGATGGCGATGAAGACGGCGCTGGTGACGGCGAAGGCGAGGCCCGCCACCAGCACCGAGCCGGTGGCGGCATAGCCGCCGATGGCCGCCGCGGCGATCAGCGTGACCCAGGCCCAGTCCGACCATCCCGAGGCTGGCTGCGGCGCCGGCGGCACGGGCTTGGGCGGTAGGGGCTCCAGCGGTACCGGAGGCCACCCGGCCTGGGCGCGCTGCATCGCCGGGTCCGTCGCCAGGCCATCCACCTGGAACAGCCAGTGCAGCGGCTCCGCCGGTGGCGGGCCTGGGTCCTGGTCGTGCCATACCGCGATCATCGGGCGCAGCGCCACGGCCGCCTCGGCATCGTCGCTGTAGAAGTTCGCCCATTCGGCGGCGTCGAGCAGCAGCGCGGTCGCGCCGAGCCGCGTCCCCGCGGCCTCCAGCGCCGCGGCGAAGGCGGCCAGCCGCGCCGCGAAGCCCGGCATCCGTCCCGGCGCGGCCTGCGACGCCGCCCGGAGGTTGGCCAGCGCTACCGGCCAGGGCGTCCGCAGCTCCAGCGGGCCTGGCGCGGCGAACGCCCGGGCAGCGAGGTCGTCGGGCCGGAAGGCGGCGCACCAGAACAGCGGCAGGGCGTTGTTCGCCTCGAAGAGGAGCTCCGGTTCGTCGCCCGCGTGCTCGATCCAGAGGCCGGTGCGGTTTCCCATGGGACCGATGTGCCATGCCGGCGCGGCCGTCGCCACCGCGCATGGCGACGCCGCCTTGCCGCGGCGGTCCCGGCTGGATAGGAATCGGCATGCATCGCCGAACCCTGGTCGCCCTGTCCTTCATCCTCCCCGCCGCGCCGGCGCTCGCCCAGGCGGCGGGCCGCCTGCCGCCCGAGGCGCCCGAGGCCGCGCCCCGCGCCGATGGCGGCTTCTCGGCCGGGCTGCTGGCGGCGATGGAGGCCGGGGAGGCGCTGGCCCGCGAGCGCCTCGGCAGCCGCTTCAGCGGCCTGCGGGTGATCCGCCGCCAGGTGCCGCCGGCCGGCTGGAACGGCGTCGAGGCACACTACATCCGCAGCCTGGCGGCCGAGCGGCGCTGGCGCGACGCCGGCGTCACCGCGCCCTCCCGCGAGCGGGTGGTGCTGCCGCCGCAGGGCTGGACCGACGGCACGCAGGTCCTGGTGCTGGTTGGCGCGCATCCGACCCGGGCCGAGGGCGGGCTGCTGCCCTTCTCGATCGTGACCAACCTGCGGGACGCCTGAGGCCGCTATTCTGCCGCCAGCCGCGGCTTCCAGTCCCCCAGCGTCGACCGCGGCAGGCCGAGATGGTCGCGCAGAGTCGGGCCGGAGTATTCCTTGCGGTAGATCCCGCGCCGCTGCAGCTCCGGCACCACGTGCTGGACGAATTCCGCGTAGCTGCCCGGCACATGCGTCGCCGAGATGACGAAGCCGTCGCAGGCGCCGCCGGTGAACCAGGCCTCCAGCTTGTCGGCGATCTCCTTCGGGCCGCCGACCATGTCCATGCGCGGGCGGCCGCGGCCGCTGCCGGTGATGAAGTCCCGCACCGTCGGGTTCTTCTTGCCGGTCGCCGTCACCACCCGGTCGCGGATCGCCTGCAGGCCCTGGATGCCGGCCATCTCGGCATCGGTGAAGGGCTCGTCCATGCCCTTGGTGGCGAAGTCGAAGTTCAGCGCCTCGGACAGCAGGGAGAGGGCGTCGATCTCGAGCGGTAGTTTCTCGATCAGCGCGGCGCGGTCCTCGGCCTCCGCCCTGGTCGCGGCGCAGATCGGGTTGCAGAGGGTCGCCACCTTCACATGGTCCGGGTCGCGCCCGGCGGCGGCGACCATCGCCTTGAAGGCATCGTAGTCGCGCTTGCCCGCGGCGATGTCGTGGTAGGCGACGAAGACCAGCTCCGCCCAGCGGGCGGAGAAGCGCTTGCCGCGGCCGCTGCTGCCGGCCTGGATCATCACCGGCCTGCCTTGCGGCGAGCGCGGCACGGTGAAGGGGCCGCGCGAGTGGAGGAACTTGCCGCGGTAGTCGAGCCGGTGGACCTTGTCGCCGTCGCCGAAGCGGCCGGTGGACTTGTCGACGATCAGCGCATCGTCTTCCCAGCTGTCCCAATGGCCGAGCACCACCTCGACGAATTCGTCGGCGCGGTCGTAGCGGGCGTCATGCGCCATCATCTCGGCATGGCCCATGTTCGCCGCCTCGCCGTCGTTCAGCGAGGTGACGATGTTCCAGGCGCTGCGGCCCTGGCTCATCAGGTCGAGCGTCTGGAAGGCGCGGGCGACGTGGAAGGGCTCGAAATAGGTGGTGGAGGCGGTGCTGCCGAGGCCGAGGCGCCTGGTCGCCGCCGCCATCATGGTCAGCACCACCACGGGGTCGAGCTTCACGCAGCGGATGCCGTGCTCGATGGTGTGGTGGTGGTCGGAGCCGTAGCGGTCCGGCATCGACAGCCGGTCGTCGAAGAAGCCGAGGTCGAACTTCCCCGCCTCCAGCACCCGGCCGATCTCCTGGTAGTAGTCGGCCGAGAGGAAATCGGTGCGGCTTTCCGGATGGCGCCAGGAGCTGGCGAGGTTGGTGCAGTTCTGCGCCTGGAGGAAGCCGACGAGGTGCATCTGGCGCATGGCCGTTGATCCTTCCCTGAGTTGCGGGAAGGGTCGCGCCGGGGGGCCGTGGCGTCAACGCTGGCTCTTGCCGGCGCCGGTGCTAGCATCCAGGCAACGGGAGGATATCCATGCATCAGACGCGAAGGGCGCTGCTCGGCGCCGCCGGCCTGCTGGCCATGCCGGGGCCGTCCCGCGCCCAGGCCGGCTGGCCGGAACGGCCGATCCGCTATGTCATCGGCGCGGCGGCGGGGGGCGTCTCCGACATCTTCCTCCGCATCATGGAGCAGCGGCTGCGGGAGAAGCTGGGCCAGCCGCTGGTGATCGACCCGCGGCCGGGCGCCGGCGGCATGCTGGGGGCGGAGCAGGCGGCGCGCAGCGCCCCGGATGGCTATACCTTTTTCGTCAACCACATCGCCTCCCACGGGATCGGGCCGACGCTGTACAAGCGGCTCTCCTTCGACCCGCTGAAGGACCTGCCGGGGGTCTGCCGCCTGGCGCGGATGCCCAATGTGCTGATCGTCAAGGGCGACAGCCCGCATCGCAGCGTGGCGGAGCTGATCGCCTTCATGCGGGCCAATCCAGGGGCGGCGACCTTCGCCTCGGCCGGAACCGGCACCTCCTCGCATCTCTCGGGCGTGCTGCTGGGGCTCAGGACCGGGATCGAGACGACGCATGTGCCCTATCGCGGCACCGCGCCGAGCATGGCGGCTGTCATGAACGGGGAGGTGCTGTTCGCCATCGACAATGCCCCGGCCAGCCGGCAGCAGGTGCTGGGCGGGCTGTTGCGGGCGCTGGCGGTCTCCACCGCGGAACGGGCGGGCACCATGCCGGAACTGCCGACCTTGCAGGAATCGGGGGTGCCGGATTTCGACGTCGCCTCCTGGTACGGGATCGCGGCGCCGGCCGGGGTGCCGAAGGCGATCACCGAACGGCTCGGCGGGGAGATCCTGGCGGCGCTGGCCGATCCCGCCATCGCCCAGCGCATCCGCGAGTTCGGGGCGGAGACCGCGCCGCTGCCGGCGGCCGAATACAACGACTACATGCGCCAGCAGGTGGCGGCCTGGGCGCCGGTGGTGCGGGCCTCGGGGGCTTCGGTTGATTAGCCGCCGGGGGGCGCTCGGCGCGGGGCTGGCGCTGCCCGGGGTCGCGCGGGGGCAGGCGCCCTGGCCCGACAGGCCGCTGCGCTTCATCGTCAGCGCCCAGGTCGGCGGCGTCTCCGACATCCTGGTCCGCATCCTGGAGAACCGCTTCCGCGAGAGGCTGGGGCAGTCGCTCTACGTCGACCCGCGTCCCGGCGGCGGCGGGCTGGTGGCGGCGGAGGCGGCGATCCGGGCGAACGACCGGCACAGCTTCACGGTGAACCACATCGCCTCGCACGGGATCGGGCCGAGCCTCTATCGGAACCGCGGTGGCTTCGACCCACTGCGGGACATGCCGGGGGTGGTGCGCTTCGCCGCCATGCCGAATGTGCTGATCGTCCGCAGCGAACTGCCGATCCACAGCGTGGCCGACCTGATCGGCACCATCCGGGCCAATCCGTCCAAGGCGAATTTCAGCTCGGCCAGCGCGGGGACATCGTCGCACCTGGGGGGCATCCTATTCGGCCAGATCATGGGGGTGGAGGTGACGCATGTGCCCTATCGCGGCACCGCGCCGAGCCTCTCGGCGGTGCTGAACGGGGAGGTGCTGTTCAACATCGACAATGCGCCGACCTCCCGCCCGCATGTGCTGGCCGGCAGCCTGCGGGCCATCGCGGTCAGCACGGCGAAGCGGGCGACGACCATGCCGGAACTGCCGACCATGCAGGAGCAGGGCGTGGCCGGCTTCGACGTCGCGTCGTGGTACGGCTTCGCGGCGCCGGCGGCGACGCCGCGGCCGGTCATCGACCGCCTGGCCGCGGTGGTGCTGGAGGCGGTGGCGGATCCGGCCATCATCGGCCGCCTGGCCGAGATCGGGGCGGAGCCCTGGCCGCTCGGCACCGACGACTACAATGCCTTCATGCGGGAGGAGGTGGCGCGCTGGGCGCCGGTGGTGCGGGCCTCGGGAGCCTCGGTCGATTGAGGGGCAAGGCGGCCAACCTGGCGCTGATCACCGTCGCGCAGGTGCTGGCGCTGTCGCTGTGGTTCTCCGGCACCGCGGCCGGGCCGGCGATGGCGCGGGAGGCGGCGCTGCCGGCCGGCTTCCTCGCCTGGCTGACGGGCGGCGTGCAGGCCGGCTTCGTGCTGGGGACGTTGCTGAGCGCCGCACTCGCCCTGGCGGACCGGCTGGACCCGCGCCGGCTGGTGGCGGCGGCCTGCCTGCTCGGCGCCCTGGCCAATGCGGCGATCCTGGCGCTGCCGGTGGGCGATGCCTGGGTCATCGCGGCGCGCGGCGTCACCGGGCTGGCGCTGGCCTGCGTCTATCCGGTGGGGATGAAGCTGGCCACCGGCTGGGCCGGGAAGCGCGATGCCGGGCTGGTGGTGGGGCTGCTGGTGGGCGGGCTGACGCTCGGCTCGGCCTCGCCGCATCTGGTCAATGCGCTGGGCGGGCTCGGCTGGCGGCCGACGGTGGCGGCGGCCTCGGTGGCGGCGGTCGTGGCGGCGGGGCTGGTGCTGGCGGCGCGGCCCGGGCCGCGGCATGCGCCGGCGCCGCCGTTCCGGTCGGCCCTGGCGCTCGAGCTGTTCCGGCATCGGGGGACGCGGCTGGCGACGCTCGGCTACCTCGGCCACATGTGGGAGCTGTATGCGATGTGGGCCTGGGTCGGGGCCTATCTGGCGGCCAGCTTTTACGAGTCTGGCGGTGGCGCTGATCCGGCACTGGCAAGTTTTGCGGTCATGGCGGCGGGGGCGGTGGGCTGCGTCGCCGGTGGCTGGCTGGCGGACCGGATCGGCCGGGCGCGGCTGACGATTGCGGCCATGGCGATCAGCGGGGCCTGCTGCCTGCTGGCGGGGCCGGCCTTCGGCCTGGCGCCCTGGCTGGTGGTCGGGCTCTGCCTGGTCTGGGGGGCGACGGTGGTCGCGGATTCCGCGCAATTCTCGGCGGCGGTGGCCGAGGCGGCGCCGGCCGGGCTGGCCGGGACCATGCTGACGGTGCAGACCTGCCTCGGCTTCGCCCTGACCCTGCCGGCAATCCATCTGTTGCCATGGGTGGTGGAGCGGCTTGGTTGGGGCGGCGGGGCCTTCGCCGTGCTGGCGATCGGCCCCGCGCTGGGCTGCGTGGCGATGGCGCGGCTGGTCAGGCGGCCCGCTTGATCAGATCCGCCGCCTTCTCCGCCGTCATCAGCACCGCCGGGTGGATATTGGACGACGGCACCAGCGGGAAGACCGAGGCATCCACCACGCGCAGCCCCTGCACGCCGCGGACCCGGAGCTGCGTGTCCACCACGCTGCGCTCGTCGTCGCCCATGCGGTTGGTGCCGCAGGGGTGGTACACCGTGGTGCCGGACTGGCGGATGTAGTCCAGCATGGCCTCGTCGCCCTCGGTCGCCGGGCCGGGGCTGTCCTCGGTGCGGATCAGCCCGGCGAAGGGCTCGGTCTGGGCGATGCGGCGGCCGAGCTTCGCCGCTTCCAGCATGATGCGGACGTCGCTGGCGGCGGTCAGGTAGTTCGCCTGGATGCGCGGCTTGTCGGCGACATCCGGGGACCGCAGGGTCAGCTCGCCGCGGCTGTCCGGCCGGCACTGGCAGAAGTTGAAGGTGAAGCCCGGCTGCTTCGACAGCGCCGCCGCCGAGGTCGCCTGGTTGTCGAGGCTGTAGTTGACGAATTGGTACTGCACCTCCGCTTCCTCCGAGCCCGGCAGGACGCGGGCGAAGAGGCTGGCCTCGGAGGCGCCGATCGCCATCTGGCCGCGCCGGCGCAGCGCGTAGTCGAGGCCGAGCTGCACGGTCTTCAGCGGGTTGGCCATGAACTCGTTCAAGGTGCCGCAGGGCTTGGTGCGGAAGGCGAAGCGGATCATGAAGTGGTCCTGCAGGTTCCGCCCCACCTCCGGCGCATGGACCCGCGTCTCGATGCCAAGGGACTGCAGCGCGGCGCCGTCGCCGATGCCGGACAGCATCAGCATCTTCGGGCTCTCGATGGCGCCGGCCGAGAGGATGACCTCGCGCTTGGCCCGGTGGATGCGCTCGGCGCCGTCCGGGCCGCGTACGGCGACGCCGACGGCGCGGGTGCCTTCCAGGATGATGCGCTGGCCGACCTGCTCGGTATGCACCACCAGGTTCGGCCGGCCGAGCGCCGGGCGGAGGTAGGCGACGGCCGGGCTCCAGCGGCGGCCCTTGTGGACGTTGAGCTGGTTGGGGGCGACGCCCTCGAACCATTCGCCGTTGTTGTCCTTGTTGCGGGCGAAGCCGAGCTGCTCGCAGGCGGCGACGAAGGCGCGGCAGCCGGGGGAGGGCGCCGGGACCTCGCCGACCTGCATCGGCCCGTCCTTGCCGCGGTACTCGCTGGCCTCGCCGGCGAAGGTCTCGAGCTTGCGGAAATAGGGCAGGCAGTCCTCATGCGACCAGCCGCGGGCGCCGGATTGTGCCCAGCGGTCGTAGTCGCGCGGCGAGCCCCGCAGGAAGACCAGGCCGTTGACGCTGCCGGAGCCGCCGATGACCCGGCCGCGCGGCCAGTAGACGCTGCGGCCGCCCAGTTCGGGCTCGGCCTCGGTCTGGTAGTTCCAGTCGTACTTGCGGGTGACGTAGAGGCGGGCGAAGCCCATCGGGATATGAATCCAGGGATTGCGGTCCCAGGGGCCGGCTTCCAGCAGCACGACCTTCACCGCCGGATCCTCCGACAGCCGGGCGGCGAGGACGCAGCCGGCGGAGCCGCCGCCCAGGATCACGTAGTCGGCGTCTTCCATGGCAGTCATCCTCAGTGCCCGGCGATGATGGCATCGGCCATCTTCTCGGCGGTCATCAGCGTGGGGAAATTGGTATTGGCGCAGGGCACGACGGGGAAGATGGAGGCATCGACGACGCGCAGGCCGTCGATGCCGCGCACCCGGCCGGCGGGGTCGACGACGGCCATCGGGTCGCCCTCGGCGCCCATGCGGCAGCTGCAGGAGGCGTGCCAGACGCCGATGACGGCGCCGCGGATGAAGGCCTCGGCGGCGTCGTCGTCGGCCATCACCTCCTCGAAGCGGTAGCCCTCGACGATGACCTTCTCGATCAGCGCCTTGCGCAGTGAGGCGGGGCCGTCGAGCAGGGCGGCGACGGCCTTGGTGATGAGCTTGTTCTTGGTGTTCACCACGCCGATCTTGCGGACCCGGTCGGTATAGCTGGCGGGGAAGGGGTTGCTGGTGACCTCGGTGAGCGGCCCTTGCAGATGCATGGCGCCGAGGCGGCGGAAGCCGTCCATCAGCCGCTCCATGTCCCGCCTGTCGGACAGCAGGTTGAACTCCACCTGCGGCTCGTCGGCGACGCTGCGGGAGGCGAGGCGGACCTGGCCGGTCTCGGAGAAAGTCTTGTTCACGAAGAGCACCATGGCGGAGACCTGCTCGCCCACCGCATGCCAAGCGGATTTGCTGGCCGCCGCGACGAACATGTCGCAGGGCGGCGCTTCGCCGATGCCGGAGGAATAGCGCATGCCGACGAGGATGTGCCGCCGCGTCAGGTCGCGCATCCGCGCTTCCGGGTGGATGAAGGCCGAGAGCGAGATGGAGGGGTGGTCCATCAGCCCCTGGCCGACGCCGGGGAGCGCGGCGCGGACCTCGATGCCCATCTCCTTCAGGTGGCCGACCGGGCCGATGCCGGCGCGCATGAGATGCGCCGGGGAATGGATGGCGCCGCAGGAGAGGATGACCTCCTTGGCGTGGAATTCCTGCACCCGGCCATTCACCCGGGCGCGGATGCCGGTGCACTGGCTGCCCTCGAACAGCAAGGCCTCGACCGTGGTGCTGGTCGAGATGGTCAGGTTCTCCCGCTGCCGGGTCGCCGGGTCGAGGTAGCCGATGGCGGCGGAGACGCGGCGGTCATAGGCATTGGAGATGGTGATGGGGAAATGGCCTTCCCTGAATTCCCCGTTCTGGTCGGCGATATAGGGATAGCCCGCGGCCTCGAAGGCGGCGGCGGCGGCCTTGGCATGGGGGTTCCAGAGGTCCTGGAAGATGCGGCGGACCGGGATGCGGCCCTCGTTGCCGTGGAAGGGGCCGCTGAAGTCCATGTCCCGCTCGACCTTGCGGAAATAGGGCAGGCAGCTCTCCCAGTTCCAGCCGGCGGCGCCGCGCTGCTCCCACTCGTCGTAGTCCCAGGGGGCGCCGCGGTTGGCGAGCTGGCCGTTGATGGAGGAACCGCCGCCGAGGACGCGGGCCTGCTCGTATTTGCGCAGCGGTGGGCGGGCCGCCTCGGGCGCGTTGTGCTGCACCACCTGGGTCTGCACTCGGAGCGCGTTCCAGTGGAAGCGCGGGTCGAAGTAGACGGTGCCGGGGTAGCTGTCGAGGATCTCCGGCGGGACCTTGCCATGCGGCGTGTCCTGCCCGGCCTCGCAGAGCAGGACCTGATGGCTGCTGCGGGCCGAGAGCCGGTTGGCCAGGACCGAGCCAGCCGAGCCGCCGCCGACGATGATGGTGTCATAGACCATTGCGGTCGCTTCCCCCCATTTTCCCGCAGTCTCGGGGCGGCGCCGCGCGGGCGCAAGGTGGGGGGCGCAGGTGCGGGCGGCACGCGGCTTGCGAGGCGCCGGGCAAATCGCCGGAGATCCTCGATGCGCCGCCTGCTTCTCGCCACCCTGCTCGGCCTCGCCCTGCCTGCCGCGGCGGAACCCGCCTGGCCGACCCGGCCGGTGACGATCCTGGTGCCCTATGTCGCCGGCGGGCCTTCGGATACGCTGGCCCGCGCCCTGGCCGCCGCCATGCAGCCGGCGATCGGCCAGCCGGTGGTGGTGGAGAACCGGCCGGGGGCGAATGGCGCGGTGGCGGCCGGGATGGCGGCGCGGGCGGCGCCGGATGGCCATACCCTCTTTGTCGGGGCCAGCGGGATCATGACCATCAACCCGCATCTCATGCGCAACCTGCCCTATGACCCGATGCGCGATTTCGCGCCGCTGACCATCGCCATCAGCGCGCCGAACGTGCTGGTCGCGAACCCCGGCTTCGCCCCCCGCGACGTGGCGGGCCTGGTCGCCTGGCTGAAGGCGAACCCCAACAAGGCCAGCTACGGGACCAGCGGCATCGGCTCCTCCGAGCATCTGACCATGGAGCTCTTTGCCCAGCGGACCGGCACGACCCTGACGCATGTGCCCTATGGCGGCGGCGCGGCGGCGGTGACGGACCTGATCGCCGGGACGACGGAGCTGTCCTTCCTCAATATCTCGACCGTCTCGGCGCATCTGCAATCGGGCGCGCTGCGGGCCATCGCGGTCGGCAGCCTGGCGCGGCATCCGCTGTTCCCGGTGGTGCCGACGGTGGACGAGAGCGGCGTGCCGGGCTTCGAGGGTGGCAGCTGGCACAGCATCGTCGCGCCGCGGGCGACGCCGGAGCCGGTGCTGGCCACCATCCATGCGGCGCTGATCGCGGCGCTGCGGGCGCCCGAGAGCGAGACGCGGCTGACCCGCATCGGCTTCAGCGTGACGGCCAGCAGTCGGGATGAATTCGCGGCCCGGCTGGAGCGGGAGCTGGGCGAGTGGCGGGAGGTGGTGAAGACGGCGGGGCTCGGCGTGCCGTGATGTCCTGCCCGCGGCCTGGCCCGGCCGGACCGGCAAGGCCGCGGATCGGCAGGCTATTCCCGACGCATCCCAATTTGGTCACGCTGCCGGCATAAGGTCGCGGGATGCTCCTGCGCCGCCTCGCCTTTGCCCTGCTGGGCCTTTCGCTGACGTTGTTGCTGCTCTGGCTGGCCTGGCGGGTGCTGGCGCCGGGCGGCTGGACGATCTGGGAGGTGCTGCTGCTGGCCTGCTTCGCCGGCACCGCGCCCTGGACCGCGCTCTGCGCCGCCAATGCGCTGGTGGGCGGGGCGATCCTGTTGGGGGCGAGCCATCCCACGGCCGCGGTGCTGCCGGTGCTACGGCGGTTGCGGCCTGGCGGGCGGGGGCCGGCAGGGATGCAGCCGGTGGCGATCGCCGTCTGCATCCGCAACGAGGACATGGCCGACGTGCTGCCGCCGCTGGCCCGGCTGCTGGCCGGGCTGGCCGAGGCGGGGCAGGGGGCGCGCTTCACCCTGTGGTTCCTCTCGGATACCCAGGACCCGGCGCTGGCAGCGGCGGAGGAGGCGGCGATCGCGGCCTTCCGGCAGGACTGGCCGGGGGTGCGCTACCGCCGGCGGACGGTGAATACCGGCTTCAAGGCCGGCAATGTCATGGACTTCCTCGACCATCACGCGGGGGAGGCGGCGCTGATGCTCTGCCTCGACGCCGACAGCGAGATGACGGCCGCCGCCGTGCTGCGGCTGGCTGCCTGCATGGAGGCGGACCCGAAGCTGGCGATCCTGCAGCAGCTGATCGTCGGCCGGCCGGCGACGGCGGCCTTCCCGCGGCTGTTCCAGTTCGGCATGCGGGCGGGGATGCGGAGCTGGGCGACCGGCCAGGCCTGGTGGCAGGGCGGCGAGGGCCCCTATTGGGGGCACAATGCCATCATCCGCATTGAGCCCTTCCGCCGCCACTGCCGGCTGGAGGCGCTGCCCGATGGCAGCCCCATCCTGAGTCATGACCAGGTGGAGGCGGTGCGGCTGCATGCCGCCGGCTGGAAGGTCTGCTGCCTGCCGGAGGAGGCCGGCAGCATGGAGGGCAACCCGCCCGCCCTGCCGGAATTCATGGCGCGCGACCTGCGCTGGGCCGCCGGCAACATGCAGTATTTCGCGCTGTTCCGCCTGCCGGGGATGACCTGGATGGGGCGTTGGCAGCTGGCGCAGGCGATCCTGCTGTTCCTCGGCGCGCCGCTCTGGGTGGGGGTGCTGGGTTTCGCCATGCTGAATGCGGCGAGCGGGGGTGGCGATGCTGCGCCCTCCGCTGCGCTGGCGCTGCTGATGGCGGCGACCTGGGCGATGCTGCATGCGCCGAAGCTGGTCGGCTATGCGGAGGTGTTGCTGAAGCCCGCGCTGGCGGCGCGCTACGGCGGGCGGCGGGCCTTCCTGCGCGGGGCGGCGGCGGAGCTGGCCTTCACCACGCTGCTGGACCCGGTCAGCATCGTCAACAAGGCGATCTTCCTGGCGGCGCTGCCCTTCGGGCTGAAGCCGGGCTGGGCGCCACAGAACCGGGCGGACCGCGGCGTCGGCTGGGCGGATGCGTGGCGGTTGCTGTGGCCGCATACCGCCTTCGGGGTGGCGGCTTTCCTGGCGGCGCCGCAGGCCTTCTGGTGGCTGCTGCCCTGGGCGGGGGGGCTGCTGCTGGCGGTGCCGCTCTGCGTCGTCACCGCCGCGCCGGGCTTTTCCGGTTGGTTGCGGCGGCGGGGCGTGGCGGCGACGCCGGAAGAATTGGATGCTCGCGCATTGCTGATATGAAACGAAGCCGCGGCGCCACGTTGGGGTGGAATGATCCAGCCCAAAACCACCCGGCGGGCCGTGCTGGCCGGCCTCCCGGCCCTGGCCGCCTGCGCCCAGATCCCCGTCGTGCCGGATGGTCCGGCGGACCCGATGGAACGCCATGCGCTGCTGGTCGAGCAGCTGGACGGCGCGCCGCTGCTGGCGGGCAACAAGGCCGAGGTGCTCGACGGCGGGGTGGCGATGTTCGAGGCCGCCTTCCGCGCCATCGCCGGGGCGACCGACCATGTGAACCTCGAATTCTATATCCTGCAGGATGTCCGCATCCCCGGCACCGAGGGGCCTTCGCTATTCGGGCTGCTGCTGCTGAAGCTGGCCCAGGGCGTGGCGGTCACCATCATCCATGACGGCTACGGCTCGCTCGGCAGCGATTTCGCGGCGCTGCGGGCAGCGGGGGCGAAGACGCTGGAATTCCATCCGCTGGACCCGACGGCGGCGCGGACCGGCTGGCTGCCGAATGACCGCGACCATCGCAAGCTGCTGATCGTCGATGGCCGCATCGGCATCATGGGCGGGATCAACCTCGACCACGTCTACGAGAATCCCTGCGGCACCGGCGCGCCGGAGGCCGATACCGAGGCCGCCTGCTGGCATGATACCTCCATCCGCATCGAGGGGCCGACGGTCGGCGCCATGCAGAAGCTGTTCATGGAGACCTGGGCCAAGGAAGGCGGCGCGGCGCTGCCGGCGCGCAACTGGTTTCCCGCCCTGGCTTCGCCGGGGCCGGCCCGCATCCGGGTGCTGGGCAGCGCACCAGGGGAGAAGCATCCGCGCTACTACGTCACCCTGCTCACCGCGATCTCCGCCGCGCGGCAAAGCCTCTGGCTCTGCACCGGCTACTTCGTGCCGACTTGGCAGCAGCGGCGGGCCCTGCGCGCGGCGGCGCGGCGGGGGGTGAAGGTACGGCTGCTGCTGCCGCATATCAGCGACAGCCAGCCGGCGCTGGACGTGCAGCACGCGGCCTACGACGACATGCTGGACGACGGCATCGAGATCCACGAGATCGGCGACGGCGTGCTGCATGGCAAGGTCTGCGTGGTGGATGGCGTCTGGTCGGCCATCGGCTCCTCCAACCTCGACCGCCGCAGCGTCGCCTGGAACAACGAGGTGGATGCGATCGTGCTGGGGCGGGATACCGCCCAGGCGCTCGAGAAGATCCTCATGCGGGAATTCGACCGCGGCCGGCCGATCGACCTCGCCACCTGGCGGCAGCGCGGCATCGGGCCGCGGCTGCGCGAGATCTCCTCCCGGATCGTGGAGGATCTGCTTTAGGTCGCGATGGCCGGGTCTGGCCCGGCCACGACGGAGGGGTCAGGTCAGGAAGGCGCCGCCGTTCACGTGGATGGTCTGGCCGGTGACGTAGCCGCCCTCCGGCCCGACCAGCATCCGCACCACGGCGGCGATCTCCTCGACCGCGCCCTTGCGCTGCAGCGGGATTCCGCGTTCCGCCAGCGTGCCCGGCATGGCGCCGGCGGAGGCGCCGCGCTGGGTATCGATGCTGCCGGGGGAGACGCTGTTGCAGCGGATGCCATGCGGGGCGAGTTCCACCGCCAGCGCCCGCATCAGCCCTTCCAGCCCCGACTTCGAGGCCGAGACATGCACCCGGTTCGGCGTGCCGACGTGGGTCGAGATGCCGGAGAGGCCGACGATGGCGCCGCCGCCGCGCCGGATCATCTGCGGCGCCACCGCGCGGGAGAGGATGAAGGCGCCGTCGAGGGCGACCGAGAGGATCTCCTTCCACTCCGCCAGTTCCATCTGCAGGAAGGGCGTCTGCCGGCGCAGCCCGGCGTTCAGCACGGCGATGTCGACGCCGCCGAGGCTGGATTCGATCGCCGCCATCATCCGGGCGACCGCGGCCTCGTCCGAGACGTCGGCCTGCTGCGCCAGGGCCTGGCCGCCCATGGCGTTGATCTCGGCGACCACCGCCTGGATCGCCGCCAGGTCGGCGCGGCCGTTGACCACCACCGTGGCGCCGTCCTTCGCCAGTTGCAGCGCGATCGCGCGGCCGATGTTCTTCCCCGCGCCGGTCACCAGCGCGACCTTGCCATCCAGAACGCCTGCCATATTCGCCTCCCGCTATGGGGGTGGTAGACCATCCGGGCGGCCCGGCTTCAAGAGGCTGCCGAAGGGGAGCAAGGCGATGGCGCCGCTGGTGCAGAATATCACCCAGGTCGGGATCGTGGTCCGCGACATGGACCGGGCGCTGGATCAATATGCCAACAAGCTCGGGGTCGGGCCCTGGCGGGTCTATACCTATGCGCCGCCGAAGCTGACGGGGATGCGGATCCGCGGGGTCGAGACGCCCTACAGCATGAAGCTGGCGCTGGCCTGGACCCGCGACATGATGTGGGAGCTGATCCAGCCGCTGGAGGGCCCCTCGATCTACCAGGAATTCCTGCGCGACCACGGCGAGGGCATCCACCACGTGATGGTGGACTACGGCGACCGGTCCCTGGCCGAGACCACGGCCGAGTTCACCGCGCGCGGCTGGCCGCCGGTGATGGAGGGGAATTACCTCGGCAGCCAATTCGCCTATTACGAGACCGAGGGCAGCCTGACCACGACGATCGAGGTGCGGTATTCCGAACCGGGCTGGCAGCGGCCGGAGCCGGATTACTGGTACCCGGCACCGCCGGGGCAATAAGGGGGAAACGACGATGGCGGAATTGACGGGAAAGGTGGCGCTGGTCACCGGCGGCGGACGCGGCCTGGGCGAGGGCATCGCCCGGGCACTGGCGGCCGAGGGCGTGGCGGTGATGCTGGTGGCGCGGGACGCGGCGGCGATCGGCGCCGTGGCGGCGGATATCGTCGCGGCCGGCGGCCAGGCGGAGGCGTTGGCCTGCGATGTGTCGGACTATGGCGCGGTCGAAGCGGTGGTGGCGGCGACCCGTTCGAAGCTGGGTGGCCTCCATATCCTCATCAACAACGCGGGCGTCATCGACCCGATCGCCGAGATCGCCGTCTCCGACCCGGCGGATTGGGCGCGCAACATCACCATCAACCTGGTGGGCGCCTACAACGTGGTGCGGGCGGTGCTGCCGGGGCTGCTGGCGGGCGGCGGCGGGACGATGGTGAACATCTCCTCCGGCGCCGCCTACCGGCCGCTCGAGGGCTGGAGCGCCTATTGCTCGGGCAAGGCGGGGCTGGCGATGCTGACCAAGGCGATCGCGCTGGAGACGGCGGGCAAGGGCATCCGCATCTTCGGCTTCTCCCCCGGCACCATCGATACCGAGATGCAGGTGAAGATCCGCGCTTCGGGGATGAACGTCATCAGCAAGATCCCCCGCGCCGAGCTTTCGCCGGTGGCGCATGCGGTCAGCGGGCTGCTGTATCTCTGCACCAAGGCGAGCGACGACCTGCAGGGCGAGGATGCCTCCATGCGCGACGAGGCTTTCCGCCGCCGCCTCGGCCTCTGATCAGCCGCGGAGTTCGTCCAGCACCGGCAGCAGGTGCTGGGCGAACAGCGGCGGGTTCTCGGCGAAGGGGAAGTGGCCGATCCCCGGTATCATGGCGAAGCGCGCGCCGGGGATGAGCGCGGCCGTCGCCGCGGAATGCTCGGCGGTGCAGGAATAGTCGTATTCGCCGGTGAGCATGAACAGCGGGCAGCGGCGCGTATCGATGCGGTGGACGCGGTCGCGCGCGTCCCATTCGCCGCTGTAGAAATCGATGTCGCGGGCGAAGGTGGCATGGCCGCCCTGGCTGTAGTGCCACCAGACGTCGGTGGCACAGGCGGCCGGGCTTTGCGGGGCCATTAGCCCCTCGATCCATTCGGGGGTGAAGACCATCTGGTCGACCTCGCGGTGCTCGGCCCAGCCCACCTTGCGGCCCTCGATATGGGCGGAGGCTTCGCAGGCGATGATGCCGGCGAAGGCTTCCGGGTGGCGCAGCGCCAGCTCCAGGCAGATCTCGCCGGACATGGAGGCGCCGAGCACCACCGGCCGGTGCAGCCCGGCGGCGCGGATGACGCCCATGATGAGCGCGACATAGCGGTCCGTCGTCAGCCGCCAGTCGCCGGGTTGCGCGCCGGGCGGCGGCGGGGACTTGCCGTGCCAGGGCAGGTCGAAGGCGGTCAGCCGCCAGTCCCGGGCGAGGCGCGGGTCGGCCATCAGCCGGTGGAACTGGCGGCCATCGGCGCCGGCGGTATGCAAGCAGAGCAGGTCGCGGCCGCTGCCGGCGGTCTCGGCATGGATCCGCCAGTCGATGCCATCGGCCCGGACGGGCAGGTAGCGGCCGGTGATCGCGGCGGGCGCGGGTTCGGCCAGGGTGGGGCGCAGGGTGGCGGGGACGGGGCCGGCATTCCCGGCGCGGGTCCAGCGGCCGATCTCCAGCAGGCGGCGGGCCGGGCGGCAGTGCTGGATGAAGGCGAGTTCGTCGCCGCCGATGTGGAATTCGGGCACCCGCATCCGCAGCGCGAAGATCGCGTGGTGGTGCCGCGGCGGGATGGGTTGCAGCACCTTGTCCCAGACCGCCATGGGGGCCGAGAGGCTGAATTCCGGGCCGCCGGCACCGAGGGTGAAGGCCAGGGCGTGGTCGCCCAACCGGATCAGGCAGCGCGCCGCGGCGCCGCGGCACCAGCGGGCCAGCACCGCATCCTCCGCCGCCGCCTGTTGCCAGCGGGCCGCAAAAGCCTCGTCGATCATGCCGTCGCACTCCCCCGGGGCGATCCTACACGCGCCCCGGCTTGACGAAACCCGGGGCGCGGACGACGAACGGCCCCCACCCTCGCCGAGGCCCGCATGACCCGCTACGCCGCTGCCGCCTTGACCGGCTTCGCCGCCGCCCTCTTCGAAGCCGGGGGGATGGAGCCGTCCAAGGCCGCCACCGTGGCCGAGGTGCTGGTCGAGGGCGACCTGATGGGCCACGACACCCATGGGCTGGCGCTGCTGCCGCCCTACCTCGACGGCCTGGCCAGCGGCGACATGCTGGGGCAGGGAGAGCCGGAGGTGCTATCCGGCACGCCGGTGGTCGAGACCTGGGATGGCCGCAAGCTGCCGGGGCCCTGGCTGGTGCGGCAGGCGGGGGACCTGGCCTCGGCCCGGGCGGCAACCTTCGGCCTGGCGGCGGTCTCGATCCGGCGCTGCCATCATATCGGCTGCCTGGCCGCCTATCTGCCGCGGGTGGTGGAACGTGGGCAGGTGATGCAGGTCTGGTCCTCGGACCCGGCGACGGCCTCGGTCGCGCCCTGGGGCGGCACGCGGCGGGTGATCACCCCGAACCCGCTGGCCGCCGGCTGGCCGAGCCCGGGCGGGCCGGTGATGATCGACGTCTCGATGTCCATCACCACCAACGGGATGACGGCGCGGCGCCGGGGCGAGGGGACGCAATTCCCCTTCGACGCGTTGCTGGATGCCGATGGCGCGCCGACGCCTGATCCCAATGCCTTCTTCACCGACCCGGCCGGCACCCTGCTGCCGCTCGGCGGCATGGCGGCGGGGCACAAGGGCTTCGGCCTGGGGCTGCTGGTGGAGGCGCTGACCTCCGGCCTTTCCGGCCAGGGGCGGGCGGAGAGTCCCACCGGCTGGGGCGCCAACGTCCTGGTGCTGGTGGTCGACCCGGCGCGCTTCGGCGGCACCGAAGGGTTTCTCCGCGAAAGCGGCTGGATGGCCGAGGCGGTGCACACGAACCCGGCGGTCAAGGGCGGCCCGGCGCCGCGGCTGCCGGGCGAGCGCGCCTGGCAGCGGCGCAGCGCGGCCCTGGCCGAGGGCGTGTCGCTGCATCCCTCCATCCCGCCGATGCTGGCGGCGCGCGCCGAGGCGGCCGGGATCGCCGCGCCGGTGCCCCTGCCGGCATGAGTTTCCCGACGGTGTTGCAGGTGCTGCCCGCCCTGGTCTCGGGCGGGGTCGAGCGGGGGACCCTGGAGATCGCCGAGGCGATCCTTGGCGCCGGGGGGCGGGCGCTGGTGGCCTCGGCCGGTGGGCCGCTGGTGGGGCGGCTGGAACGGCTGGGGGCGAAGCACGTGACCTTGCCGCTGAAGGCGAAGTCGCCGCTCGGCATCTGGCGCAACGCCGGCGCGCTGGCGAAGCTGGTGGCGGCGGAGAAGGTCTCGATCATCCATGCGCGGTCGCGGGCACCGGCCTGGTCGGCACTGCTGGCGGCGCGGCGGACCGGGGCGCATTTCGTCACCACGTATCATGGCACCTACAACGCGGGCTTGCCCGGCAAGCGCTGGTACAACTCGGTCATGGCGCGGGGGGAGCGGGTGATCGCCATCAGCGAGTTCATCGCCGCGCATCTGCGGGCGGCGCATGGCACCGATCCCGCGCGCATCCGCATCATCCCGCGCGGCGTCGATCCGCGCCGCTTCGACCCGGCGCTGGTCCCGGCGGAGACGTTGGCGGCGCTGCGCGAGGAATGGCATCTGCCGGAGGGCCGGCCGGTGGTGATGCTGCCGGGCCGGCTGACGCGGTGGAAGGGCCAGCTGGTGCTGGTCGAGGCGCTGGCGAAGCTGGGCGGGGATGCCATCGCGGTGCTGGTGGGCGACGGCGGCTCGGCCTTCCGGGCGGAGCTGACGGCGCGGGCCGCGGCGCTGGGCGTGGCAGATCGCCTGCGGTTGGTCGGCCATGTGGACGACATGGCCTCGGCGCTGCTGCTGGCGGATGTGGTGGTGCATGCCTCGACCGATGCCGAGGCCTTCGGGCGGACGGTGATCGAGGCCCAGGCGATGGGCCGGGCGGTGGTCGCGGCCGATCTCGGCGGGCCGCGCGAGACGGTGGCGGAGGGCGTGACCGGCTGGCGGGTGCCGCCGGACGATGCGGCGGCGCTGGCCGCGGCGCTGAGGCGGGTGCTGGCGATGCCGACGGCGGGCCGCGATGCGATCGGCGCCGCGGCGCGGGCGCATGTGCTGGCGTGCTACTCCACGCGGGCGATGCAGGACGCGACCTTGGCGGTCTATCGGGAATTGGCGTGACCGAACGTATTCTCGTCATCAAGCTCGCCGCCCTCGGCGATTTCGTGCAGGCCTTCGGGCCCTTCGCGGCCATCTGGGCGCATCATCCGGGCGCGCATATCACCCTGCTGACCACGCCGCCCTATGCGCCGCTGGCCCGGCGCAGCCCCTGGTTCGACGCGGTCTGGGAGGATGGGCGGCCGGCCTGGGTCCGCCTCGGCGCGGTCTGGCGGATGGTGCGGCGGCTGCGCGGCGCGGGATTTGCCCGGGTCTATGACCTGCAGACCTCGGCGCGCTCCTCGCGCTATCGCAATTTCCTGCCCGGCAGGGTGGAGTGGTCCGGCATCGCGCCCGGGGCCAGCCATCCACATGCCAATCCGGGGCGGGATCTGCTGCATACGGTGGAGCGGCAGCGGGAACAGCTGGAGATCGCCGGGATCACCGATTTCCCGGCCCCGGCATTGGATTGGCTGGACGACGACATCGGCGGGCTCGGATTGCCGGCGCGCTTCGCCCTGCTGGTGCCGGGCGCCTCGCCGGGGCGGCCGGGCAAGCGCTGGCCGGTGGAGGGGTTTGCGGCGCTGGCCACCGGGCTCGGCCTGCCGGTGGCGGTGGTGGGGGGCAAGGCGGAGGCAGCCCTGGCCGCGGCGATACCGGGCAGCCTCGACCTGACCGGGCGGACCAGCTTGGTGCAACTGGGCGCGGTGGCGCGGCGGGCGGCCTTCGCCATCGGCAACGACACCGGGCCGACGCATCTGATCGCCGCCGCCGGCTGCCCGACCCTGGCGCTGTTCGGCGACGACAGCGACCCGGCGCTCTGCGCGCCGCGCGGCCGGGCCGTCGCGGTGCTGCGCCACGCACCGCTGGCGGCGCTGGACGTGGCGGATGTGCGGGCGGCGCTGGCGGCGCTGGTCGCGGCCTAGCCCGCGCCGCGGATCTCGGCGCCGGCCCATCCCTCCATCACCCGCGCGAGCTCGGAGATATCCTCCGCCCCGGCGCCCTGGCTGGCGGCGAAGCGCCAGACCCGGGCCGCCTGTTCCAACCCCCACATCGGCACGTCGAGCGACGCCGCCTCGGCCAGGCCAAGCGAGACGTCCTTGTCCACCACGGCGATGGTGGCGCCGAAGGCGAAGCGGCGGGACAGCACCTCGGGCATGATATGCTCGCTGACCATGCTGCGGCCGGTGCCGGCATTTAGCATTGCCAGCATGGTATCGGCATCCAGCCCGGCCTTGGCGCCGAGCGAGAGGCCCTCCAGCGTCGAGACCATGTTGGCGGCGAAGACCAGGTTGTTCACCAGCTTCATCACCTGTGCCTGGCCGGGCTGCTCGCCGAGGACGAAGACGCGGCGGCCGATCCGCAGCAGCCAGGGCCGCAGCGCCTCGACCGCGGCCGGCGCGCCGGCGGCGAGCATGGCCAGCGACCCGGCCCGGGCACCGGCGGGACCGCCGCTGATCGGCGCATCGACCATGGCGATGCCGCGCTCGGCGAGCGTCGCGGCGATGCTGGCAACGGTGGATTTGCCGATGGTCGACATCTCCGCGTAAAGGCGCACCGCGCCGCCGCCGATGATCCCGTCGGCGCCGGAAGCGACGGCCTGGCTGACCTTGCCGTTGGGCAGGCAGGCGAAGATGACCTCCGCCGCATCGGCGACCGCGCGCGGGCTGGCGCAGGCGATGGCGCCGCGTGCGACGAAGGGCGCCATCGCCTCAGGCCGCGGGTCATGGACATGCAGCGTCACGTCCTCGGCGAGCAGCCGTTCGGCCATGGGCGCGCCCATCTGGCCGAGGCCGATGAAGCCGATATGCGTGGTATTGGCCATGGGAGGCTCCTGTTCAGGCGGTGACGATGCCGCTGTCGACCGGCAGGATATGGCCGGTGATGATCCGGCTCTCGTCGGAGGCGAGGTAGAGCGCCGCCTGCGCCATATCCATCGGCTGGCCGAGGCCGAGCAGATGCGCCTCGGCGACCTTGCGGACGCCCTCGTTGCCGGCGAGCAGCCCGTTGACGCGGTCCGTCAGGGTCACGCAGGGGGCGATGGCATTCACCCGCACCTTCTGCGGCGCGTACTCCACCGCCAGCGAGCGGGTCAGCGCGGCGATGCCGCCCTTGGCCGCGGTGTAGCAATCCCGCCCGGGGAAGCCCATCAGCGCCACGACCGAGGCCATGTTGATGACGGCGCCGCCGCCGGAGCGGATCAGTTCGGGGATGCCGAAGCGGCAGCCGAGAAAGGTGCCGAAGAGGTCGAGGGTGATGGCGCGCCAGAATTCCTCGATCGGCGCATTCACCACGTCGGAGTCCTGCAGGGTGGAGCCGCCGGCATTGTTGTGCAGTACGTCGAGCCGGCCGTAATGCGAAACGGCCTGGCGGATGGCGGCCTGGAGGCTGTCGGCCTCGCGCACGTCGGTCGGGATGGCGATGGAATCGCCGCCGGCCGTCGTGATGCGATGCGCGGTCTCCTCGCCGCTGGGTGCGTCGATCTCGGCGATGACGACGCGGGCGCCCTCCTGGGCGAAAAGCTCGGCGGTGGCGCGGCCGATGCCGGTGCCGGCGCCGGTGATGAAGGCGACCTTGCCGGCGAGCCTGCCGGCCTGCGGGTTTGCCATGGCGCGTTTCCTTCCCCTTTTCCGGGACTATGGGGGAGGCGCTTGCGCTGGCCAAGGGCACCGGTATCGTCCGCCGGCATCGAGGGAGAAAGAACCATGGCGCGCAAGCTGTACGAGCTCTGTGGTACCGATCCGGCGCGGCGCTTCAGCCCCTATTGCTGGCGCAGCCGGATGGCGCTGGCGCACAAGGGGCTGGATGCCGAGGTGGTGCCCTGGCGCTTCACCGATACCGCGGCGCTGGCCTTCGCCGATTATGACAAGGTGCCGGTGCTGGTCGATGGCGACCGCACGGTGACCGATAGCTGGGCCATCGCCCTCTACCTCGACCAGGCCTATCCGGAGGCCCCGCCTCTGTTCCAGGGACCGCCCGAGAGCCAGCGCTTCACCGTGGCCTGGTGCGACGCGGTACTGATGCCGGCGCTGGCGAAGCTCATCGTCTCCGACATCCCGCCGCTGCTGGGACCGGAATCCGCCTATTTCATCGAGAGCCGGGAGAAGCGCTTCGGCATGCCGCTGGCCGCGGTGACGGCGGGGCGGGAGGCGAAGCTGCCGGAATTCCGCGCGCTGCTGCATCCGCTGCGGATGGTGCTGCGGGGCCAGGCCTTCCTCGGCGGGGCGGCGCCGGACTACGGCGACTACGCCGCCTTCGGCACGCTGATGTGGCCGCGCAGCGTCAGCCCGCTGCCGCTGCTGGAAGCCGGCGATCCGGTGCATGCGTGGCGGGAGCGGATGCTGGACCTGTTCGGCGGCCTCGCCCGCAGCGCGCCCAGCTTCGGGGCATGAGCGACCCGGTCGCCGCCGTCGCCGAGGCCGAGGCGACCGGGGAGACGGCGGCGATCTTCGCCGATATCCGCGCGGTCTATGGCGTCGGCGTGGTGAACCTGATCTGGCGGCACCTCGCAACCTTCCCCGGGGCACTGCCCTGGGCCTGGGGGACGGTGCGGCCGCTGTATGTCGATGGCCGCATCGCGCGGGAGGCGGCGGCGGTCCGGGCGGCGCGGCGGCTGCCGCCGGTGCCGGTGCTGCCGCCGGAGGTGCTGGCGGCGGCCGGGCTGGATGCGGCCGCACAGGCGCGGATCACCGCCGTGCTGGATGCCTATGAGCGGACCAATCCGATGGCGCTGGTGGCGCTGGCGGTGCTGCAACAGGCCCTGGATGGCGGCATCGGCAACCCGCTGCCGGCTGGCCCGGCGGTGCCGCCGGAGGCCGCGATCCCACTCCCGCCGCTGCTGCGGCTGGAGGCGATGGCGCCGGAGACCGCGGCGCTGGTGCTGCGGCTGAACGGCCTCGGCGCCGGGCCGGAGCCGATCCTGGCCAGCATGTACCGCACCCTGGCGCATTGGCCGCCCTACCTGGCCCTGGCCTGGACGCTGCTGGCGCCGCTGGAGGGGCTGCCGGCAACGATCGCCGAGGTGCTGGCGCTGGCGCAATCGCGGGCGGCGGGGCTGCACCCGGCGGCGGCCGTGCCCCTGCCGGCGGCGCAGCGGCCGGCGGTGCGGGCGGCGATCGACCGTTTCAGCGGCGATGCGATCGCCCGCATGGTGGTGCTCTGCGGCACCCTGCGGGGGGCGATGCCGGCCTAGCCGGTCGCGGCCGGACAGGGCTGCGGCGGGGGCGGCGGCGCGGCGGGGTCGGCCAGGAAGGCCAGCACATCCTCCCGCACCGGGGCGACGAAGCCGAGCACCCCGGCGAAGGCGCCGATGGTCAGCTCATGCACCAGCGGGCGGCCGAGCAGGGGGTAGCTGCGCTCCACCACGATCCCGCCCGCCGCCCGCTGCGCCGCCGCCAGCCGCGCCGTATTCGCCGGCAGCACCGTGGTATCGGCGCAGCCGGTGGCGAGGAACATCGGCGGCGCGCCGGGGCCGAGGTGGCGGATCGGTTGGGTATCCGGCCGCTGGTCCTCCGGCCCGAAGATGGTTTTCAAGGTCTCGCTCTCGAGCGGCAGGAAGTCGTAGGGGCCGGAGAGGCCGACGAAGCCGGCCAGGTCGCGCCCCGGCTGCATCCCCACGGCGCCGAGCCAGCGGCTGTCCAGCGCCAGCATGGCGGCGATATAGGCGCCGGCCGAATGCCCCATGACGAAGACCCGGCCGCCGCCGGCCACGTGGTCCCGCGCCCAGCGGGTGGCGAGTGCCGCATCCTCGAGGAAGCCGGGGTAGCGGACCGCGGGATACAGCCGGTAGCCGGCGATGACGGCGGTGATGCCGTGCCGGGCGAGGGCGGTGCCGAGGAAGCGGTAGTCGGCGGGGGCACCCGTTTCCCAGCCGCCGCCATGGAAGAAGACCACCACCGGGGCGCCGGGGGCGGGGGTGGCGGGCGTGTAGAGGTCGAGGCGTCGGCCGGGGCCATCCGCATAGGCGATGTCCGGGGTGGCGGCGACGCCGCGGCCCGAGGCGAGGGCGTTCAGCACATCGGCGCCTGAGCAGCCGCCGAGGCCGACCGCGACCAGCAGCGCCGTCAGCATTCGTCGCAAGCGCATCGATCACCATCCCCCATGCCCCGGGTACTACGCCGGGGTGGTCCCGGCGGATGCAGCAGGGCAGGCATGCCCTTTGCGCCGGGCCATGCCATAAGCCCCGCGCAACTGCCCCAAGACCCGGGACCCCATGATCCGCCTCGATTCCATCAGCAAGCAGAATGGCCAGCAGATCCTCTTCATCGAGGCCTCGGCGGCGCTCCAGCGGGGGGAGAAGACCGGGCTGGTCGGCCCTAACGGCGCCGGCAAGTCCACCCTGTTCCGGATGATCACCGGCGACGAGCAGCCGGACGAGGGCCAGGTCCTGGTGGACCGCGGCGTGACCATCGGCTTCTTCAGCCAGGACGTGGGGGAGATGTCGGGCCGCAGCGCCGTCGCCGAGGTGATGGACGGCGCCGGCGACGTGAGCACCGTCGCGGCGGAGCTGGCGGCGCTGGAGGCCGCCATGGCCGACCCGGAGCAGGCCGACGACCTCGAGGCGATCATCGAGCGCTTCGGCGAGGTCCAGGCGCGCTTCGAGCAGCTCGGCGGCTATGAGCTGGACGGCCGCGCGCGCGAGGTGCTGGCCGGGCTCAGCTTCAGCCAGGAGATGATGGAGGGCGATGTCGGCGCGCTCTCGGGCGGCTGGAAGATGCGCGTGGCGCTGGCCCGCATCCTGCTGATGCGCCCCGATGTCATGCTGCTCGATGAGCCGAGCAACCACCTCGACCTCGAGAGCCTCATCTGGCTGGAGAATTTCCTGCGCGGCTACGACGGCGCGCTGCTGATGACCTCGCACGACCGCGAGTTCATGAACCGCATCGTCAACCGCATCGTCGAGATCGATGGCGGCAGCCTGACCGGCTATTCCGGCGACTACGAATTCTACGAGCAGCAGCGGGCGCTGAGCGAGAAGCACCAGCAGGCGCAGTTCGAGCGCCAACAGGCGATGCTCGCCAAGGAGATCAAGTTCATCGAGCGCTTCAAGGCGCGGGCCTCCCACGCGGCGCAGGTGCAGAGCCGGGTGAAGAAGCTGGACAAGATCGAGCGGGTGGAGCCGCCGAAGCGGCGGCAGACCGTGAGCTTCGAGTTCCAGCCGGCGCCGCGCTCGGGCGACGACGTGGTGAACCTGAAGGGCGTGCACAAGCGCTACGGCAGCCGGGTGATCTATGAGGGCCTCGACCTGCTGGTGCGGCGGCGGGAGCGCTGCGCGGTGCTCGGCGTGAACGGTGCCGGCAAGTCCACCCTGCTGAAGCTGGTGACCGGCTCGACCGAACCCGATGCGGGCAGCGTGGCGCTCGGCGGCAGCGTGAAGCTGGGCTATTTCGCCCAGCACGCCATGGAATTGCTGGATGGCGACCTGACGGTGTTCCAGGCGCTGGAGGCGTCCTTTCCCCAGGCGGGGCAGGGTTCGCTCCGCGCCCTGGCCGGCTGCTTCGGCTTTTCCGGCGACGAGGTGGGCAAGCGCTGCCGCGTGCTCTCGGGCGGCGAGAAGGCCCGGCTGGTGATGGCGAAGATGCTCTACGACCCGCCGAATTTCCTGGTGCTGGACGAGCCGACCAACCACCTCGACATGGCGACGAAGGAGATGCTGATCGCCGCGCTGGCGCAGTACGAGGGCACGATGCTCTTCGTCTCGCACGACCGGCACTTCCTGGCGGCGCTGTCGAACCGGGTGCTGGAGCTGACGCCGGAGGGCATCCACCAGTATGGCGGCGGCTATACCGAATACGTGGCGCGGACCGGGCAGGAGGCGCCGGGGCTGCGGAGCTGACAGCCTCCTAGGGAAGAACCGTCTCCAGCCGCGCCAGCCAATGTTCCAGCCGGCGGCGGTTCACCCCGAGGTCGGAATAGCCGTAGAGGCTGGAGGAATGCAGCGTCAGCTCGCTGGCGGCCTCCCCCTGCGGCGTGACGCGCAACAGGATGACGTCGGGAAAGCCGAGGATGCGGCTGCGGGCCACGAAGCTGGCTTCCAGCTGTGCCGGATAGGTGGTCAGCGGCTCGGTGCGGGGTTCGGTCGCGGCGACGGCGGTGATGGCGGTGAACAGCCGCGCTGCCGGCAGCGGATACCGCCGGGTGGTGAGGTCCGGCGCCGGGACGCGGCTGGCCGGGGCGGCGATGGCGGTATGCGGGCCGCTGGGCCCGGCCTGGTCCAGCGCGCCGGGCGGCGGGGTGGGAATGGTCTCGCCCAGGCAGCCCGGCAATAGCAGCAGCAGGGCCAGGGCGCGGCGGCGCATCACTGGACGCGTCGTAGCTTCTGGATGCTGCGGAGGTGGTCGGGAGGTGCTGCACCGCCGTGGTAGCGCGGCCAGGCGGTATAGACGACCTCACCGACGTAGATGTCGCCGTGGCTGTCCACCGCGAGGCCATGCGGCGAAAGGAACTGCCCGGCGCCCTCGCCCAGTTCGCCGAAGCGCGACAGCAGCTTCCCCTCATGCGAGAGCACGCTGATGCGCGGCCCGAGGTTGGGCGCCTTGATGTTCACCGGCAGCGCCGGGCCGAGCTCGCCGACGTAGCAGACGGGGCACTTCCCCTTGCCGAGGAAGATCGAGCAGGGGCGGTGCAGGTTGTTCCACTGCGTCTCGTAGCGGCCGTTGCCGTTGAAGATCTGCACCCGGTGGCTCTCGCGGTCCGCGACATAGACCCAGCCGTCGGCATCACAGGCGATGTTGTGCGGCAGGTTGAACTGGCCAGGCTCGGTGCCGGAGCCTCCCCAGGAAAACAGGTACTTGCCCTCGGCGGAAAACTTGTGGACCTGGGCATTGCCGTAGCCGTCGGAGACGTAGATATCGCCCTCCGGCGAGAGCGCGGTATGGGTGCAGCGGTTGAAGGGCATCCCGCCCATGTATTTCGACGGCCGGTTGGGGATGCCCAGCGTCATCAGCACGCGGCCATCCAGCGTGCAGCGGCGGACGGTATGGTCGCCGTCGTCGGTGCACCAAAGCGTGTCGTCGGGCCCCATGTGCAGGCCATGCGCCCGGCCGAACAGGCCTTCGCCCCATGAGGTCAGGAATTTCCCGTCGCGGTCGAAGACCACCATCGGGTGCTCGCCGCGGTTGAAGACATAGACGCGGTCCTGGCTATCGACCGCGACGGCGCCGACATCGCGCAGCTGCCAACCCTCCGGCAGGGTGCCCCAGCCGGGGACCGGTTCGTAGCGGTAGTCGCCGCTGCCCAGTGCATCCGCCATGGCGCTTTTCCCCAATCTGCCGGGGCCAAGGCTGGAACGGTTTCGCCCCGCTGTCGAGCCGCCGGGCGGTGATCGGAAAATGCGATCAATCGGTTGCCGAAACTCGCTTGTGGTCGGGCGGCCGCAGGCGCTTCGATGGCTCCGAAGCGCCGGTTCCAAGGCGCGGGGTGGGAGCGCGATGTCCGATCAACCAGGCCTGGCCGAGAGCTGCGCCTCCAGCAACGCCAGGAAGGCCGCGGCCGCCGGCGAGGGGCGGTTGCCGCGCAACTGGACGATGCCGACCTCCCGCATCAGCGGCGGATCGGTGATCTGCAACAGCTTGAGGCCGGCGAGCCGGCCACGGGGCAGCGACAATTCCGGGATGATGGCGACGCCGACGCCGGCCGCGGCCAGCGCCAGGGCGGTGCCGGGCATCTGCACCTCGCAGCGGATCTCGAAGGAGACGCCGATGCTGGCGGCCGCCTCCTCGATCATCGCGCGCAGGCTGTTGGTGCCGGCGGTGACGATCAGCGGCAGGGCGCCGAGCGCGGCGAGCCCGATCGATCGCGCCCCGCGCGGGGCGAGGCGCGGCGGGGCCAGGGCGAGGATCGCTTCCTCCCGCAGCGGGGCGAAGGTCAGGCTCGGCGCATTCGCCGGCCGCGGCCCGATGCCGAAATCGAGGTCCTGCCGGCGCACCGCCTCCAGTACCTCGGCCTGCAGCGCCTCGCGGATGCTGATGGCGACATCCGGATGGGCGCGGCGGAAGGCGGCGACCACCGCGGGCAGCGCGACGATGGCGATATGCGGGGCGCAGCCGAGCGCGACCCGGCCGCCTTCCATCGCCGCCGCGGCACGGACCCGGCGCAGCCCGGCATCTAGTTCGGACTGGGCGCGGCGGGCATGCGGCAGCAGCGCCTCGCCTTCCCGCGTCAGGCTCACGGCGCGGGTAGTGCGGTGGAACAGCGAGGCGCCGAGCTGCGCCTCCAGCTCCCGCACCTGCAGGCTGAGCGCGGATTGGCTGCGGCGCGACAGCTCCGCCGCGCGGCGGAAGCTGCGGTGCTCGGCGACCAGCAGGAAGGCGTTCAGCAGCTTGAGATTGACGGACATGGAGGGCGCAGGGTGACACCGGAGCAGGGGAGCGTCGAGGCATATGGTGTCGAAGCCCGGGCACGATTGCCGCAGCGGAGCGAGCTGTCGGTGCCGGCGACCTCGGGCAAGTTCTTCGCCAAGGCGGCGGCGAGTGCCGCGGATGCGATCGTCCTCGACCTCGAGGATGGCGTGGCGCCGGACCGCAAGGACGAGGCGCGGGCGGCTGCGATCGCCGCGCTGCGGGACGTGGACTGGGGCGGGCGGATCATGTCGGTCCGGGTCAACGGGCTCGGCACGCCCTGGTGCCATCGTGACATCGTCGAGGTGGCAACGGCCTGCCCGCGGCTGGATCGCATCGTGCTGCCGAAGTCGAGCGAGGCCTTCGACATCCGCTTCCTGGCAACGCTGCTGGACGGGGTGGAGCAGGCGCGTGGCGGCGGAAGGCCGATCGGCATCGCCGCCCTGGTCGAAACCGCGAGGGGCGTCGGCCGGGTGGAGGAGATCGCCGCGGCGCATCCGCGGCTGGAGACGGTGATCTTCGGCCTCGGCGACTACATGCGGGAGATGCGGACGCCGGATATGGCAGTCGGCCTGCCCAACCCGGACTACGCCCTGGATGGCGCCGCCAACGACCAGTGGCACTACGCCCTGGCGCGCATCGCCAATGCCTGCCGCGCCGCCGGCGTGCGGCCGATCGATGCGGTCTATGCGAATTTCCGCGATGAGGTGGGCTTGCGGGCCTCGGCGATCCGCTCGCGCGCCCTGGGCTACGACGGCAAGTGGGCGATCCACCCGGACCAGATCGCGCCGATCAACGCGGTCTTCTCGCCGGATGCGGCGCGGGTCGAGTGGGCCCGGAAGGTTTTGGCGGTGCTGGCGCGGGCGGAAGCCGCCGGCGCCGGCGCAGCCAGCGAGGACGGCATGATGGTGGACGCGGTCCATGCGCTGATGGCGCGCGACATTCTACGGCACGCAGGAGAGACGGCATGACCAAGCCACAACCGATGGCGGGGGTGAAGGTGCTGGATATCGCCACCTTCCTCGCCGCCCCCTTCGCCGGCACCATCCTCGCCGATTTCGGTGCGACGGTGCTGAAGATCGAGCATCCGAAGCTCGGCGACCCGATGCGCGCCTTCGGCACCAAGACCGAATGCGGCGATACGCTCGCTTGGCTGAGCGAAGCACGGAACAAGCAGTGCATGACGCTGGATTTGCGGCACCCCGAGGGGGCGTCGGTGTTCCGCAAGCTGATCGCCCAATCCGACGTGCTGCTGGAGAATTTCCGCCCCGGCACCCTGGAGAAATGGGGCCTCGGCCCGGACCTGCTGCGCGAGATCAACCCGAAGCTGGTGGTGCTCCGGGTCTCCGCCTATGGCCAGACCGGGCCGAAGCGCGGGCTGCCGGGCTTCGCCCGCGTGGCGCATGGCTTCGGTGGGCTGAGCTACCTTGCGGGGGAGCCGGACGGCAAGCCGGTGGTGCCGGGCTCGACCTCGCTGGCCGACTACCTCTCGGGCATCTGGGGTGCGGTCGGCGTACTGATGTCGCTGCGCGTCGCGGAGCGGACGGGCATCGGCCAGGACGTGGATATCGGCTTGTATGAATCCGTGTTCCGGCTGCTGGACGAGATCGCGCCGGCCTATGCCAGGACCGGCTTCGTGCGGGAACGCATGGGCGCCGACGTGCCGACGGTGGTGCCGCATGGCCATTGGCAGACCAGCGAGGGCCGCTGGGTCGCCATCGCCTGCACCAGCGACAAGATTTTCGCACGGCTGGCCGGCGCCATGGGCAAGCCGGAGCTGACCAATGCCGACCAGATGCAGACCACGGCGCAGCGCATCGCCCGGCGGTCCGAGTGCAACGGGCTGGTCGCAGACTGGGCAGCGGGCATGACGATGGAGGAGCTAGGCGTCGCCTGCGATGCCGCCGACGTCCCCTGGGGGCCGATCAACAGCATCGCCGACATCTTCGAGGATGCGCATTTCGCCGCGCGGGAGAACATCCTGCGCGTGGTCGATGAGCGCGCCGGGGAGCTGGCGCTGCCGGCCGCGGTGCCGCGGCTGACCGCGACGCCGGCGAGTTTCCGCCATGCCGGCCGGGCGCGCGGCGCCGATACGCAGACGATCCTGAATGACTGGCTCGGCCTGTTGGCCGAGGACATCGACGCGCTGCGCCGCAGCGGCGCCATCTGAACGGGAGCTGAGCCATGCAACGTACGATCAAGATGGTGGGCTTCCTGCAGGCGCAGAACTGCTCCATCGCCCCGGGGTCCTGGCGGCATCCCGCCGCGGCCACGGATTTCCTGACGCCGGACTACTTCACCCGCGTCGCCCGGGTGCTGGAGGAGGGCAAGTTCCACCTGGCCTTCTTCGACGACCGGCTGGCGATGCCGGACATCTACGGGCGCGACCATGTTGCGGCGGTGGAGAACGGCATCCGCGTGGTGAAGATGGACCCGGCGACCATCCTCGCGGTGATGTCGCAGGTGACCTCGAAGCTCGGCCTCGGCGGCACCTATTCCACCACCTACTACGAACCTTTCCATGTGGCGCGGCTGTTCGGGACGCTCGACCTGATGTCGCGCGGGCGGGCCGCCTGGAATGTCGTGACCTCCTTGAATGACAGCGAGGCGGCGAATTTCGGTCGCACCGAGCACCTCGAGCACGACCTCCGCTACGACCGCGCCGACGAGTTCATGGAAGCGGTCATGGGCCACTGGGACAGCTGGGATGACGACGCCATCCTGCTGGACAAGGCGACCGGCCGCTTCGCCGACGCGAGCAAGGTCCGCCCGGTGAAGTACGAGGGCAAGTTCTTCCGCAGCCATGGCCCGCTGCCGGTGCCGCGCAGCCCGCAGGGCCACCCGGTGCTGATCCAGGCCGGCCAGTCCGGCCGCGGCCGCCGCTTCGCCGGGCGCTGGGGGGAGCTGATCTTCGTGGTCTACCCGAACCTCGCCGCCGGCAAGAAGCAGTATGCCGACCTGAAGGCGGCGGTGAAGGAAGCCGGCCGCGACCCGGACAGCGTGACGGTGGCGCCGGCCTGCTACGTGAACGTCGCCGAGACCTCCGCCGCGGCGGAGGAGAAGCGTCGCTACACCGAGGCGCTGGCGACTGCCGAGGACGGCGTGGTGCTGCTGTCGGAGGCGCTGAACTTCGACTTCGCCTCGAAGCCGATGGACGAGCCCTTCACCGATGCGGAACTGGCCGGCCTGTCCTGGGGCGGATTCAAGGACCGGATCGTCTCGCTCAGCGGCAAGGCCAATCCGACGGTGCGGGATTTCGTCACCTTCTCCGGCCGCGGCACGACGCGGGAATTCCCGAACTTCACCGGCACGCCGAAGGAAGTCGTGGACCAGATGGAAGTCTGGTTCGAGGGCCGCGCCTGCGACGGCTTCGTGCTGGTGGCCTCGCAGAACCCGGGATCCTTCGAGGATTTCGTCCGCATGGTGGTGCCGGAGATGCAGCGCCGCGGGCTCTATCACGGCGACTACGCCGGCGACACGCTGCGCGAGAACCTGGGGCTGGAAAAGCCCAAGCACGGCAATTGGAGGAACGCACGATGACCGGTTGGAGCAGGCGCGGATTGGCCGCGGCGGCGGCAACGGTGGCGGGGGGGCTGCTCGCGGCGCCCGCCGTCGTCCGGGCGCAGGGCAACTGGCCGAACCGGCCGGTGCGTTTCGTCGTCGCCTATGCACCCGGCGGCGGCACCGACCTGACCGCGCGGGCGATGGCGGAAGCCCTCACCGGCCGCTTCGGCCAGAGCTTCGTGGTGGAGAACCGGGCGGGCGCCAACGGCATCGTCGGCAGTGAGGCGGTGGCCCGCAGCGCGCCGGATGGCTATACCTTCGTCGCCGTCACCAGCACGCATGTGATGAACCGGCAGATCGTGCCGAACCTGCCCTTCGACCCGACCAACGACTTCACGCCGATCGCGTTGCTGGCCCGCTATCCGCTGGTGCTGATGGCCAATGTCGATGCGCCCTTCAAGGACGTCCCCAGCCTGATCGCCTATGCCAAGACCCGGCCGCCGGGCGAGCTGGCGCAGGCGACCTCGGATGCGCAATCCTCCTATGCCGCCAACCAATTCGCCAAGACCGCGGGGATCGACCTGACCGAGGTGCCCTATCGCGGCAGCGGCGCCTATCTCGGCGACCTGACGGGCGGGCATCTCAAGCTCGCCTGGGGCAGCACGGCGACGGCGATGCCGCTGCTGCCGGGCGGCAAGGTGAAGGTCATCGCGGTGACCTCGCCGCAGCGCTCCGCCTTCCTGCCGGACAGCCCGACCCTGGTGGAATGCGGCCTGCCGGACAGCCTGTTCATCGGCTGGACCGGGCTGTTCGGCCCGGCCAAGGTGCCACAGGACATCGCGGCGACGCTGAACCGAGCCTGCTCCGAGCTGAGCGCCACGCCGGCGATGCAGGCGCGCTACAACAGCATGGCGGTCGACCCCGCCCCGATGGATCTGGAGGCGCTGGCCGCGGTGCTGCGCGACGACGAGGCCCGTTGGGCGAAGGCGGCCCGCGAGGGGCTGTTGCCGAAGCAATGAGCAACGCATCCGGCTATACCATGCTCTCGACGAGCGGCATCCTCGGTTACGGCTATGCCGAGGAATCGCTGCGCATCGGGATGGCGCGCAACCCGCAGGTCATCGGCTGCGACGGCGGCAGCACCGATCCCGGTCCGCACTACCTCGGCTCCGGTACCTCCTTCTGCTCGCGGCTGTCGGTCAAGCGCGACCTGAAGCTGATGCTGCAGGCGGCCGTCGCGGCGAAGATCCCCTGCATCATCGGCACCTCCGGCGGCGCCGGCGGCGAGCCGCATCTGCAGGATACCGCGGCGTTGGTGCGGGAGATCGCGCGCGAGGAGAAGCTGTCGTTCAAGATGGCGCTGATCCATGCGGAGCAGGACAAGCCCACGCTGACCCGGCGCATCGGCCGCACCAGGCCGCTGGCCAAGCTGGCGCCGCTCGATGCGGCGACCATCGACCGCGCGACGCGCATCGTCGGCATGATGGGACCGGAGCCGATCGCTCGGGCGCTCGACGGCGGCGCGCAGGTGATCCTGGCCGGGCGCAGCAGCGACCCGGCGCAATGGGCCGCGCCCGCGATCCGCGCCGGGATGGCGCCGGCACCGAGCTGGTACGCGGGCAAGATGCTGGAATGCGGCGCCGAGCCGACCACGCCGAAGGAGCCGGACTGCCTGCTGGTGACGATCTTCGACGACCACATCATCTGCGAGCCGCCCAACCCGATCCGCCGCTGCACGCCGCTGTCGGTGGCGAATTTCGCGCTGCACGAGAATTCCAGCCCGACCCACCATGTCGAGCCGGGTGGGCTGCTGGATACCAGCGACGTGACCTTCGTCGCGGTGACCGACCGTGCCGTGAAGGTCGCCGGCATGACCTGGACGCCGGCCGAGACCTATACGGTGAAGCTGGAAGGGGTGGAGCTGGCGGGCTATCGCGCCATCAGCATCTGCGCCACGCGCGACCCGGTGCTGATCGGCCAGATCGCGGATTACCTGGCAACCCACCGGGCCAAGGTGGCGGCCAAGGCGGCGGCCTTCGGGGTGCCGGCCGACAGCTACCGCATGTCCGTCCGCACCATCGGGCGGGATGCGGTCATGGCGGGGTGGGAGCCGGTGAAGACCACCACCTCCCACGAGCTGGGCTTCATCCTGGAGGTGCTGGCCGAGAGCCAGGACATCGCCAATGCGGTGCTGGCCATGGCGCGCACCAGCCTGCTGCATGCCGACTTCCCCGGGCGGCTCTGCAAGGAGGGCAACATGGCCTTTCCCTTCTCGCCCTCCGACATTCCGCTCGGCGAGCTGTACCGCTTCAGCATCTTCCACGTGGTCGCGCCGGACGACCCCTACGAGATGTTCCCCATCGAATACGAGAGGGTCGGCTGATGGCTTTGATCCGCGACATCGCCCAGGTCTGCAAGAGCAAGAACGCCGGCCCCTTCATGGTGACCATCGACGTGCTGTTCGAGGACCCGGCGGTCTACCGCCGGGTCAAGGCGACCGGCGTGCTGAGCGCCGCGCTGTTCGCCCGGCTGTACAGCGTGGCGGAATCGGACGTGCTGTTCACGCCTTATGACACCGCCTCGGCCTTCAAGGCGACGCTGCCGCGGCTGGTGCCGGCGGGGGACTTCGGCGACACCGATGTCTACGGGGCGCAGCAGCATGCACCGCTGCTCGACGTGGACATCCCGCTCTAGCGGCGAAAGGGGGCGGCCGGCGGGTCCCGCGGGGGCGGGGCCTGCCGGC
>NZ_CEEDBP010000033.1:0-74621 GCF_979252845.1 Belnapia sp. AC561 | reverse complement strand
CTTCACCTCGTCGCCTTCGTCTGCCTCATGCTCAAACAGGCCGCGCTACTGAACGGAGGTTCATAACAGCCTCTAGGGAGAAAATGGTACTGCTGGCCGCTGTCGACCAGCCAATCGCCTATAATCATTCCTTGTTTTCAATCAACTGGGCCGGCTTCACCAGCCGGCGCGGCAACCGCAGCCGGGCCTACAAAACGATGCTCTATAGGTCGGGCGGACTTGGTGCAGCAGCCCATCGCCCTCTCCCGCAGCGCTGAGAAGCGCGGCGGGGGTCAGACGTCGACCTCCGCCGCATCCAGCTTCGCCGCATTCTCCTGGATGAATTTGAAGCGCAATTCGGGGCGGCGGCCCATCAGCGCCTCCATCAGCTCGGCAGTGCGGACCCGGTCCTCGGGCGGCAGCACAACCTTCAGCAGGGTGCGGCGCTTCGGGTCCATGGTGGTCTCCTTCAGCGCCGCCGGGGGCATCTCGCCGAGGCCCTTGAAGCGGCTGACCTCGACCTTCTGACTCGGCTTGAAGTCGCGCCTGAGGATGCGGGCGCGGTCGGCGTCGTCCTGGGCGTAGATCGACTTGCCGCCGTGCTGGAGGCGGAACAGCGGCGGCTGCGCCAAGTGCAGCCGGCCCTGGACCACCAGCTCGCGCAGCTCCTTGTAGAAGAAGGTCATCAGCAGGGCGGCGATATGGGCGCCATCGACATCGGCATCGGTCATGATGACGACGCGGCCGTAGCGCAACCGGGCGAGGTCGAAGCGGTCGCCGGCGCCGCAGCCCAGCGCCTCGACCAAGTCCTTCAGCTCCTGGTTGCCGCGCAGCTTGTCGGCGGAGGCACTGGCGACGTTGAGGATCTTGCCGCGCAGCGGCAGCACGGCCTGGGTTTCGCGGTCGCGCGCCTGCTTGGCGGAGCCGCCGGCGCTGTCGCCCTCGACCAGGAAGAGCTCGGTGCCCTCGATCCCCTCGCGCGAGCAATCGGCCAGCTTGCCGGGCAGCCGCAGCTTGCGGGTCGCCGACTTGCGCGGGGTATCCTTCATCTCGCGGCGGCGAATGCGGTCCTCGGCGCGCTCGATCGCCCAGGCTAGCAGGTTGCCGGCAGTGGTCGGGTCGCCCGCCAGCCAATGGTCGAAATGGTCGCGCAGCGCGGCTTCCACCAGCCGGGCGGCTTCCGGGCTGGTCAGCTTCTCTTTGGTCTGGCCCTGGAATTGCGGATCGCGGACGAAGACGCTGAGCATGCCGGCAAGGCCGCCGAAGATATCCTCCGCGGTGACGGTCGCAGCGCGTTTGTCCTTCTTCAGTTCGCCATAGGCGCGCAAGCCCTTGACGAGCGCGGCACGCAGCCCTGCTTCATGCGTGCCGCCCTGGCTGGTCGGGATGGTATTAGCATAGGTGCTAAGGAAGCCGTCGCCCTGTTCCAGCCAGGTGACCGCCCACTCACAACGGCCAGCGCGATCTGGGAAGGCCGCTTCCCCCACATAGGGGGCGGGGACCACTTGGCCGCGGCCCTCAATGGCGGTGCCGAGGAAATCGGCCAGGCCGCCAGGGAAGTGAAGGATGGCGCTGGCCGGGGTATCGCCGCCGGCAAGCGAGGGGTCGCAGGCCCAGCGGATCTCAACGCCGCGGTAGAGATAGGCTTTGGAGCGGCAGAGCTTGTGCAACCGGGCGGCGGAGAATTCGAGATTGCCGAAAATCTCCGGGTCCGGCTTGAAGCGAATTGTGGTGCCGCGGCGGTTGTGAATCGGCCCGGCATTCTTCAGCTTGCCCAACGGCTTGCCGCGTGAATAGGCCTGGGTGAAGAGAGTGCGGTCGCGGGCGACCTCCACCTCCATCCTCTCGGCCAGGGCATTGACCACGGAGGAGCCGACGCCGTGCAGGCCGCCTGAGGTCTCATAGGCCTTGCCCGAGAATTTGCCGCCCGAGTGGAGGGTGGTGAAGATCACCTCCAGCGCGGAGAGCTTGGGAAATTTCGGATGCGGGTCGGTCGGGATGCCGCGGCCATTGTCCCGCACGGTCAGCCAATTGCCGGCCTCCAGCGTCACCTCGATGCGGTCGGCATGGCCGGCAACAGCCTCGTCCATCGCATTGTCGAGGATTTCCGCGGCCAGGTGATGCAGTGCCGTGTCGTCGGTGCCGCCGATATACATGCCAGGGCGGCGGCGGACGGGCTCCAACCCCTCCAGCACCTCGATGTCTTTGGCGGAGTAGGAGGCTGTAGCATCGAAAGCAGATGCGGATGCCTTGGTGGGTGTGATCTTGGGGGCGGATGCCTTCGCGCCGGGGCGGCCGCCGCCAAACAGGTCGTTCATGTCTTGTTCCCCTGATCACGCCAAGATAGCCGCCAGGGCGGGTTCATACAACAAGGGCGGCGAGTCGCCTCGCCGCCCATTTTAGCCTCAAAACAATGTCGGTCGCGTCAGGCAACAGTGTCCGACGGCAGGTGGGCTTCCAGCATCCACAGCATCTTGTCGGTGGCGCGGGACTTCTCGGTCAGCAGGTCCGCGGTATCCGCGTCGCCCGCCTCATCGGTGGTGTCGATGCCCTCGCGCAGGGCCTTGGCCACCATGCCGTAGCGATCGGCCAGCAGCTTCACATGCTCCATCCCGGCATAGACGTCAGTCGGGTAGGGCGGCAGGCGGGTGCTGGAAGCGAGCGTCTGGGTCACGCCGATGGCGGTGCCGCCGAGCTGGACGATGCGCTCTGCCAAGTCATCGGTGTCGACGTGCAGGGCGTTGTAGAATTCCTCGAAGAGCTTGTGCAGCTCACCGAAGTGGGGGCCTTTCACGTTCCAATGCGCCTGGCGGGTGGCGTTGTAGAGGTCGATGCCATCGACCAGGCAGGCCTGTAGCACCCCGATGGACACCTGCTTCGCATTGCTCGGCACATCATTGCGGGTGGTCATGGACTTCGCGGCTTTCGCCATGAGGTACTCCTCCGTCGATATGATCGCGTCATGTGGCATCCCCGCGCCCGGGTTCATCCCCCCGATGCGCGATTGCTGCCATGCCGCAGCGCAGAGACACCGCACTTGGCGCATGACAAACCCGTGCGCGGCAAATTTCTACCCCTGACGCGTGACATATGGGCGCCATGTCGGGCGGCTCGTCCGTCAGGGATTCACGTTGAGGAAACGGGCCGCCTCCGGCACTGCCTCAGCCCGGTGCAGGGCCGCGGCGCGAGCCAGGGCGGCACGGTCCCAATCGGTGCGGCGAGTCTCCTCCCGCAAATGTTCCGTCCAATTGTCCACCGTCCAGAGTTCAACCCAAAGGTCGGGTTGAGCGATGTCCTCATAGAGTCCCCATGTGCCGGCTCCAGACCGTAGTCGGACCCGCCGCACTTCCTGCATGGCGGCGAGGAAGGCGGGGCGCTCAGCCGGATCGATGCGATAACGGACGACTTCCATCACCCGACCGGAGGCTTCGCCTAGCATGCCGCGTAGTTCCGGCGCCGGGGCGGCTGGCTTGGGGACCGGGTTGGCATCGGGCTGTGAGTCGCTCAGCGCCACGCTGTCGATCCGCCAGCCGCGAACCAGGACGGCACCGATGGCGCAGCCTGCAGCGGCCACGCCAAGGGCAAGAGGCACGCTGAAGCTTCCGCCAACCCAGCCCGAAAGCGCCGAGCCCAGGGCCATGACGCCGAAAAAGCTGAGCTGATAGATGGCGATGGCCCGCGCCCGGACCCAGCCGGGAGCGGCCAGCTGGGCCGAGGCCGAGAGGGTGCTACCGGCCGCGATCCAGGCAGCGCCGTAGAAAAGCATCCCAAGCGCCGCCGGCGCCCAATGGTGCGAGACTGCCAGGATGCCCATCGCCACGGCGGCGAGGATGGAGGCCCAGAATACCGTCCCGCTGCGGTCCAGCCGGCCGCGCAGTGCCGGCAGGGCAAAGCCGGCACCGACCGCCGAAAGTCCCATCACGCCCAGCATCAGGCCAAAGGCCTGCGGGCCGAGGCCGAGCTGCTGGCGGACGAAGAGCGGCAGCAGCCCCCAGACCGCGGCGGTGAAAAGAAAGAAGGCGCAGGCGCGGAGAATGGCGGCGCGCATCGCCGGGCTGGCCGAAACGAAGCGGAGCCCCGCCCGCATGGCCGAGATCAGGTGCTCCTTCGGCATCCGGCTCGGCGCCTCGGACCGCTTCCAGAACAGCAGCGCCAGGATCAGCACCAGGAAGGCGACGGCATTGAGGGCGAAGGCGGCCTCTGGCCCGGCGGCGGCAATGGCAAAGCCGCCGAAGGCGGGGCCGAGGGCGCGGGCCAGGTTGAAGCCGATGCCGTTCAGGGCAATCGCACCGACCAGATCCTCCCGCGGGACCAACTCATTGGTGGTGGCGGCCCAGGCGGGAAAGTTCATCGCGCTGCCGGCGCCGATGGCGAAGGTGAGTGCCAGCAGGCCCCAGGGACCGATCGAGCCGGTCCAGGTCAGCACCGCCAACAGCAACGCCATCAGCAGGATCCAGGCCTGGGCGCCGATGAGGAAAAGCCGGCGGTCCACGATATCCGCCAGGGCGCCCGCCGGCAGGGCGAGCATGAAGACCGGCAGCATGGTGGCGGCCTGCACCAGCCCGACCATGAAGGGGGAGGGGGAAAGGCTGGTCATCAGCCAGCCGGCGCCGGTGTTCTGCATCCAGCCGCCGATGTTGCTGGCCAAGGTCGCCAGCCAGAGGGTGCGGAAGACGGCATGGCGAAGCGGTGCGAAGGCACGTGGCAGCGGCAGGGAGCGGAGCAGGGGCATGGGCGGACATACGCATGCCGGCCCCTCAGCCGAAAGCGAAACCGACATGACGACGCCCTGGAATCGAATTCTCCGATCCGCCAGGGCGGTGCGGGACCTCAGCCGCCGCTCAGGCGACGCCAGGGTTGCCAGGCATCGACCAGCGCGGCCATCGCGGCATAGCCGGCGGCATCGGGATGGACCCCATCGCCCCGGGCCGCCCCGGCGCGCCAGGCATGGATCGCCGCAAGCGCTGCATGCAGCGGCAGGAAGGGCACCCCCAGCGCCTCCGCCACCGCGCCGAGTTCGGGTGAAAGAGCGGCGACGCGGGCATCCTGCACCGCGTCGTGCAGGGCAGGGGGTGGACCGAGCATGAGGGTTGGCCAGCGGGCGGCGGACCAACCAAGCAAAGCGCCGGCATTGTCGAGTGTCGCCTCAGGCGGCACCCGTGGCATGCCATCCTCAAAGGTCGTGTCATTAACGCCGAAGCAGAAGACGACGGCATGGGCATCGCCACCGGCGGCGAGCAGCCTAGCCAGCACCTCGGCTTCCGCCCGGCGGCGGATATCGGCGCTGGTATCGCGGCGAACGCCTAGGTTGTAGGCGGTCAGCGCCACGCCACGATGCCAGGCGGCGGCGGTGACCCGGCCAACCCAGCCGAGCGCGGTCTCGTCGCCGGCGCCGGCGGTGAAGCTATCGCCGACAAAGCAGATGCGCAGGTCCTGGGTCACTCGAATTGCGGGTCGATAGGTACACGGAGGGCTTCGGCCAGCCGGTTGGTCTCGGCGGCCATGCCGACGATGGCGATCAACTCGCCGTACTCGGCATCGGTCATGCCCTTGGCGCGGGCGGCGGCGGTATGGCTGGCGGTGCAATAGGCGCAACCGCTGGTCATCGAGGCGGCGATGTAGAGCAACTCCTTTACCAAGGGGTTCAGCACCCCTGGGGCCATGACCTGGCTGAGGCTTTCCCAGGTCCGCTTCAGGCTGGGCGGGTCGATCGCCAGGGCCTTCCAGAAGTTGTTCACGTCGGTAGTCCCGCGCGCCGCCATGATGGCATCGAAGACGGCCTGAGCCTCGGGCGCCGCATCGGCGTATTCGATCAGGCGAACCATCAGGCAGCCTGCCCCGGTAGCGCCGGATAAGGCTGCGCGCCAATGCGCCAACGTTCGATGCGGATGTCCTGCCAGACGCCCTCGGTGACATAGGGCTCGGCGGCCAGCCATTCCCGCACCGCATCCTCGTCCGGCAAGGCAAGGGCAATGATGGAGCCGACCATGCTGCCGTCCGGCGAATCGAGGAGCGCCCCACCCAGCCGCAGCCGCCCAGCTGCCACCTCCGGCCCAATGCGGACGAGATGGCGTGGTCGTGCTGCTTGGCGCCGTTGCGGCGCTTCGGCATCGGTGCCGTCGCGGGCGGTGACGGCATAGGCGAAGAGTGGCCCGGCCTCGCCACCCGGACGGCCTGGCTGCGGGGCCCAGGGCATCGGCGCGATGCGGAAGGGCAGCACTTCGACACGGGCCCAGACGCCTTTGGCGACAAAGGGCTCCTGCTCCAGGTAGGTTTCCATGTCGGCTTGCGCCGGCACCTCGAAGACCTGCAGCGATCCGGCGGTTGAACCATCCGGCCGCAGCCTCGGCCCCGACATCAACAATCGCCCAGCGGCGGCGTTGCGATGGATACTGGCAAGATGCGGCTCCCGTGCTGCCTCCCGCCGGGTGGCAGCGTCTGCATCCTCTCCGTCATGGCCAATCAGCACGAAACCCATCTGAGCCTCCAAGGGTAGCATGCCGCGGCGTGGCCCGGCTGACTACCGCCAGGGTCGCTGGATCATCCAGGGCTTCCGGGTTCCACCCGCTGGCATTAGCGGCTTGTTCGGTGGCCGAGGCATATCGACGCTACGGCGATCGCCGGAAATGTCAGAACCGGTGTTGTGCTTACCGCTCATCGCCTTTGTCTCCGGCCTTGCGAAGCAGCAGCAGAACGGCATAGGCAGGACAGTATTCCACTATTGCCGGACCGCCCGGCTGATTCCGTAGCCGGGCCGATTTTATTGAGCCATTTCTGGTGAGACAGTTTGCAGCGGCCCCGATGCCGGCGTCAGTACATGTGCTGGCCACCATTGATCGACAGGGTCGACCCGGTGATGAAATCAGCATCATCAGCAGTGAGGAAGACGACACCGCGGGCGATGTCCTGCGCGGTGCCGAGCCGGCCGCGCGGAATGCGGGCGATGATCTTCTCCAGAACGTCGGGCGGCACGGCGCGCACCATTTCCGTGTCGACATAGCCGGGGGCAATGGCATTGACGGTGATGGAGGTCCGGGCGCCTTCCTGGGCCAGGGCTTTGGTGAAGCCGTGGATGCCGGATTTGGCGGCCGCGTAGTTGACCTGGCCATATTGCCCGGCTTGACCGTTGATGCTGCCGATATTGACGATGCGGCCAAACTTCCGCGCGGTCATGCCGTCCCAAACCAGCTTCGCCATGTTGTAGCAACTGCCGAGGTTGGTATCGATGACACTGTCCCACATCTCGCGCGACATGCGCTTCATTGTGCCGTCGCGGGTAATGCCGGCGTTGTTGACCAGGATGTCGATCGGGCCGACTTCTGCCTCGATCTTCTGCACAGCGGCGGTGCAGGCGGCATAGTCGGAGACGTCGAATTTGTAGCAGGGAATCCCGGTCTGCTCGGTGAAGGCGGCGGCGGCGGCGTCATTGCCAGCGTAGCTGGCGACCACGGTGCGGCCGGCGGCCTTGAGCGCTTCGCTGATGGCCGCGCCGATGCCGCGCTGTCCCCCGGTGACCAATGCGACTCGTGCCATGATGCGCCCTCCCTTTATGGTTCGCAGACCTAGGTCAACCTGGATCGCGCCGCGGGATCAAGCGCGAAAGCGGCGGCGGCGGCTTTGCGTGGGATCAAGTGGATACGGGTTGCGTTGCAGCATGGTGGTCGCTACCGGCTGCTGCGCCGCACCATTTCTGGAGTTCGCCATGCCGCCCCTCCCGCCCACCCGTCGCAGCTTGATGCTTGGCTTTGGTGCGGGGTTGCTTGTCCCCGCCTTGGGCGCCCGTTCCGCCTTGGCACAGGCGCAGCGGGCAATGACCATCGTCGTTCCCTATGCTGCGGGCGGTGGCACTGATATCACCGCCCGGGAATTCGCGCAGGTCTTCGCGCCGGAACTTGGTGGCCAGACCGTGGTGATCGACAACCGCGGTGGCGCGGCGGGGCATGTCGGGTCGGTCAGCGTGGCACGGTCGCGGCCGGATGCGACGACGCTGCTCTTCGCCGTATCGACCAATATCGTGGTGAATCCGCATCTGCAGAAGGGCGACCGCCTAGACCTGGCGGCGGCGCTGCAGCCGGTGGCGCAGGTATCCTCCTATCAGTACCTGCTGGTGGTGCATCCGGATGTGCCGGCGCGCAACTTGCAGGAGCTATTGGCCTATATCCGCCGGCAGCCACCTGGCGACCTGACCTATTCCTCGGGCGGTGTCGGCAATGCGAACCATCTGGCCGGCGTGCTGTTCTCCGAGGCGTCGGGTGTGCAGATGGAGCATGTGCCCTATCGCGGCACGGCGCCGGCGCTGTTGGACGTGGTGGCGAGACGGGTGACCATGAATTTCTCCTCCCCCCCGCCGGCTCTGGCCCTGGTCCGGGAAGGAAAGCTGCGGGCAATTGCGGTGACTGGGGAGAAACGTATCGCAGCACTGCCGGAGGTTCCGACCCTGACCGAGGCGGGGCTGCCAGGTGCGGTCATCACCGGCTGGCATGGCGTCTTCGCCCCCATCGGGGTTCCGGCTGACGTTATGGACCGGCTGGAAGCCGCCGCCCGTCGCGCTGTCGCCACGCCGAAATTCCTCGAACGGCTGGAGCATGACGGGCTGGAGCTGGCGCCGGTCCGGCCGCGTGCCGAATTTGCCGCGGCGGTGCAGCAGGAGTCCGCGTTCTGGGCGCGCAAGGTGCGCGAGCTGGACCTGAAGCTGGAATAGCCCGGAACCCGCCGCCGCTCCGGCGTTGACGCCCTGAAGGGCCCGGACCGGCGCCCGAGTAATAGCAAGGGATATCGGGGATGGATGCGGCAAGGCTGGAACTGATGGCGAAGGATGTGGCGGCAGCGCCGGTCGAGATCCCCGGCGCGACCGGTGGGCGCTTCCTGATCCAGTTGTTGAACGAGGATACGGAGCGCGGCGTCGTCACCAGCATCATCCATCTGCCAGCAGGTGGACGCATCCCGGCGCATCTGCACCGCGCAGGGTCTGAAATGCATTACGTCCTCGAAGGCGACCTGATCGATGCCGGGCGCGAATTCGGGATCGGCGCTTTCCTGACCCATGCTGCCGGCACCCTGCATGGGCCGCATGAAAGCCGGGGTGGCGCTCGAGTCCTGACAGTGCAGCAATGGCAGTCCCGCGACGGGGCGTTCGATTTCCATTTTGCTGAGGAGCCAAATACCTCATCCACGGCTGCACCGTCCGGTGGCACTGCCGCGGCCGCGCTACCCCCTGACCCGACCGCGCCCGACGCCAAAACCCGCGATGCTGAGGCAGGCACGGGCTGATTGTCGCGGGTAACGAAGGCGGAAGGGTTTTTCGGTAACATTCTGGGGCCGGACGTCGCCGGTGATCCGCCCGAGGATATCCGATCGTGCCGCAGCCCATCGTCGAGGACTTTGCCGCCGTTCATGCCCGCATGCTCGCCATGCGCGCAAAACGAGCCATTCCTCCTTCGGCACCCGCAGCGCCGCAAGATTTTTACGGCTGGCTGATGAGCGGCAACCTTTGGTTGCCCAACTCTTGAACTTCAACCGTTTTCTGGCAGAGCCCGTGCTTCCGCTGTTACGGCTGGCAGACCCAGCCGGCCGAGGCCGGGCAGTTTGATCGCCGGCCGCCTCAGGTCGAGGCCGGCGACGGCACCGAGAAAATTGACCTCAAGCCCCTCCACCCAGCCAAGGGTCAACCCGGCATAGCCGCCCAGCGTCAATCGGATACCCGTCGCCGTGCGACGCAGCCAGCGGCCGTCGTACGGGAAATCCTTGCCGATGGCGGTCGGCGGCAAGGCGGCGCCAATCTCCGGCACCGAATCCAGCACTGCAGCGACGAAGGTATTGGAATTGGGGCCGGGCCAGGGCCGGTAGTCGCCGCGGTTGCGCCAAGCATAGCCCTCGATGGCATCTCGCATGCGTGGGATCAGCACCGCAGCCTCAGGTCCATCGGCGGCGTAAACCACTTCCGGCGTGCGGCCGAACCAGCGCCCGTCCGGCTCAAAGCCATTCATGCGGATCGGCTCCCCCCAGGCGGTATAGTCGTAGCGGGTATAACGATCGGCGCCTTCCGGCTTGAAGACGATCCAGCAATGCACGGCGAAGATGCCGCGCCACCGCACCGTCTGCGCCGCGAAGACCCGGACGACAGCGCCGGGGTGCTGGCGAGCCTGGGGCAGCAACCCGATGCTCGACCGGTCCGCGACCTGCCAGCCGGCACCACCACCACTGGTCTGGTAGAGCACGGCTGAGATAGCCAGGGGGAACAGGAACAGCAGGACGAAAAGCAGCAGCGCAAGTTTGGGGAAGGACATCACCGAACGTAGATTGGCCTTCTGACTAGCGCTGCCAAGCCATCCAGCTTACCAGCGACGACCGTGCCAGCCCCAGCCACGGCCGTAGTAACCGCGCCCACCGTAGAAGCCGAGCGAGACGCTGGGACCCCAGTAATAAGGATAGGCTGGATAGGCATAAGGCACGGCATATCCATAGGCGGGCACGCTATAGGCAACGGGCGGAGCCTGCGGCGCGGCGATGGTATTGCCAGCGCTGGACATGCACTGGGCGTAAGCGACGTCATAGCGTTCCTGCAGCCCGGCACCGCTGGCCTGCGCATTATTGGCGCCGATGGCGGAGCCGGTCAGCAGGCCCGCGCCGGCACCCACCGCCGCACCCGCGCCTGCCGCACCGCCAACCGAGCCGATCAGTGCACCAGCCGCGGCGCCGAGGGCGGTGCCGATCGCGGCGCTGCCGACGGCAGCCTGATTTGCCGCCTGGGTCGGGCTGCCGCCACCAATTTGGGCCTGGGCAAAATTGCGGCAGTTGGCTTCCTCACCTTGGAACTGCGCCATGTCCTTGCCCTTCGCCGGCATCGCATAGATCGAGGGGCCGGTGGGCGGGGCAACGGCACAGGCAGCCAAAGCCACCGGTAGCAACAGGGCAAGGCCGGTTCGGGCGAAGGTGGGGGAGAGCGGGACGCTAATCATTGGGGTCTTCTTCGGCTCGGGCCAGGAGGCCGGTTGGTCTTGAGGGAGATATGGTGCCGCAGCCCGTGCTTTACTCGTCTCGTTACATGTCAGAGTGTTAAGCGCTGCGTGAAGCCGTGGCCAGGAGCCGGGCAAGCAACGGCACCGCGGCTTCAAGTGCTGCTACTGGGACACATTCATGCGGGGTATGGGCGGTCTCGATCCCACCCGGGCCGAGGATCACGCAGGGCGCGATCTCTTGCAGTTCCGAGGCATCGGTGCCGAAGGCGGCGGTGCGTGGAGCGGCACCGGTAAGACGGCCGGCGAGAGCGATCAATGGGTGGTCGGCGGGCAATTCGGGCGGGGTGCCCTCGGCGGCAATGGACAGTTCGAGGCCAGCGCGGGCGGCGGCGGCGCGGACCTGGTCCAGGATGGGCGCACGGTCGAGGCTGCGGCTGGCCCGAAACTTGATCCGGCAGGTGGCCAGTGCGGCGGTGACGTTCACCGCGGTGCCGTGGTTGTCGATGATCAAGTTGAAATCGGTGAAGGGCGGGTCGTAGGCCGCGTCATGCAATGCCGGGTCGGCAAGCAGTCGTTCATAAATCGCCTTCATCTCCGCCAGGAAGGGGATCAACGACCAGTTTGCATTGCGGCCGATGCCGGCGGAGGAATGCGCCTGGATGCCATGGGCCCGGGCGACGATGTTGACTGAAGACCGATGGCCGCGCACGGGGATGAGGCTGGTCGGTTCCGTTACCACGATGCCCTGGAGACCGAGCGAGCGGGCGAAGGCACTCGCAGCGACGGCGCGGGCGCCTGCCTTGGTGGTTTCCTCGTCGGTGGTGATGAGCAAGGTGGCGGGCACGTCTTCCGGCACCGAGCGGGCGGCCAGGATGCATGCGGCGACCGCGCCCTTCATGTCCACGCTGCCGAGGCCATGCAGGACGCCCTTCTCATCAAGGCGTGGGGTCCAGGGATCTTCCTGCCAGCCGGTCTCGGGCACCGTATCCATGTGCCCGGACAGGGCATAGCCGCCGGGCGGGCCGCGATGGGCAACGATGGCGCGCTTCGCAACACCATTGGCATCCAGGTAGTCCAGGCGCTCCACCTCGAAGCCCGCCAGCTCGGCCTCGATCTTCTCGGCAATGGGCAGGTTGGAGACGGAGGAGCGGCTGTCGATGGCGACCAGCTCGGCGGTCAGGCGGGCGACGGGGGAGGAGGAAGGGATCATGCGGCAAGCCTTGCCGCGGCGCGGCGAAAGGGCAAGTCTCCGGCGCATGGAATCCCTCGCGTATCTTGACCCCCGCAGTGGCCGCACCTGGCCGCTTGGTGCCCCCCGCTGGTGCGGCGATGGCGGGGAGCCGCTGTTCCTCACCGACCTGCCGGGCATTGGCCCGGACCAGATCGACCGCGGCATCCGCAGCCTCTGGCGATACCGGGCTGCGCTCCCGCCTCTGGCGGGTGAGCCGATCACCATGGGAGAAGGCTGCACGCCACTGATCCCCCGCGCCTTCGGTGGGGCGATGGCACATATGAAGTGCGAATGGTTCATGCCGACCGGCAGCTTCAAGGACCGAGGGGCCTCCGTCATGCTGTCCCTGCTGCGGGCCGAGGGCGTGACGGCGGTGCTGGAGGACAGCAGCGGCAATGGCGGCGCGGCCATCGCCGCCTATGCCGCCGCGGGCGGAATGCAGGCGACCATCATGGTGCCGGCTAGCACCTCTCCGGCAAAGACGGTGCAGTCCCGGGCCTCGGGTGCGGACATCGAGCTGGTCCCCGGCTCCCGCCAGGATTGTGCCGATGCGGCCCTGCAGGCAGCCGAACGGATCTTCTATGCCAGCCACAACTGGCACCCGTACTTCCTCCAGGGCACCAAGACCCTGGCCTATGAGCTCTGGGAGGACCTCGGCTTCAAGGCACCGGACAATGTCATCGTGCCCTGCGGCGCGGGGTCCAACGTGCTCGGCTGCGGGATCGGCTTCGGGGAGCTGCTGCGGGCCGGGCAGATCGACCGGATGCCGCGGATCTTCGGGGCGCAGCCGGCCAATTGTGCGCCCATCGCGCGGGAATTCCTCGAGCTGGAGCCGGTGGAGGCCAAGCCGACGATTGCCGAAGGGACGGCCATCGCCAAGCCGTTACGGCTGCGCGAATGCATCGGCGTCTTCCGCCAGAGCCAGGGCGGGGCGGTTATGCTGGCGGAGACGGAGATCGCCGAGGCAGCGCTGGAGTTGGCGCGGAGCGGGCTCTATGTCGAGCCGACCTGCGCCCAGGCGGCGGCGGCCTTCGCCAAGCTGCTGCGGTCCGGCACCATCGCGCCGGAGGAGACGACGGTGGTCGTGCTGACCGGGACGGGACTGAAGGCGACGCCGCGCTACGCGGAGATGCTGGGGGTGCAGGTATGAGCCGTATCGCGCTGCTCGGTTTCTCGATCGAGTGCAACCGCTTCGCCCCGCCGGCGACGCAGCGGGACTTCGATACCCGCTGCTGGGTGGAAGGCGAAGGCCTGGTGACGGATGCGCGCAGCGCCTCGCCCAAGGCGCTGGGCGAGATGCCGGGCTTCGTCGCCGACATGGATGCGGCCGGCCCTTGGGAGCCGCTGCCTGTCTTACTGGCCATGGCCGAGCCGAATGGGCCGGTGGAGCAGGCCGCCTTCGACCGGATGATGGCGATCTGGCGCGCGGGGCTGGAGGCGATCCGCGGCCGGGTTGATGGCGTCTATTGCGTGCTGCATGGGGCGGGGCTGACCACCGAGCAGGATGACCCCGAAGGCGCACTGCAGGGGCTGATCCGTGAGATCCTCGGGCCGGTGCCGCTGGTCTGCAGCTACGACCTGCATGCCAATGTCTCGGATGCCATGGTGCGGGATTGCGATGCCTTCGTCGGCTACCGGACCAATCCGCACCTCGACATGCGGGAGCGTGGCGCCGAGAGCGCGCAGCTGCTGCGCCGGCTGCTGGCGGGGGAGCGGGCCTTCCGGGCGCTGCGGCGGTTGCCGATCGTGGCGCCGACGGTTTCGATGCTGACGGCGCAGGGGCCCTATGCCGAGGTGATCGACCTCGGGCAGGAACTCGCCGCGCTCGATCCCGCCGTATGGAACGTCTCGGTCATGGGCGGCTTCGCCTATGGTGACACGCCCTTCAACGGCATGGCGGTGGTGGTGACGGCGGCTGACCAAGCCTCGGCCGACAGCATGGCGGAGCGGCTGGCGATGGCGGCCTGGGCGCGGCGCGACCGTTTCGTCGCCGAGCTCACCCCGCTGCGCGAGGCGGTGGCGCGGGCCAAGGCCAGCACGGTGCCGTTGGCCTTCGCCGATGTCGCCGACAATCCCGGCGGCGGCGGCCGCGGCAATACCATGCAGATCCTAGCCGCCTTCTGCGCCGCCGGGGTCGAGGGCTGCCTGTTCGGGGTCATCCACGACCCGCTGCTGGCTGAGGAGGCGCATCGCCTCGGCAAGGGTGCGCGTTTCACCGCGCAGTTCAACCGGCCGCAGGGGACGCTGACGGCGGATGACGAGTTCAGCCGTCCCTTCGCCGCGGAGGCGGAGGTGGTGGCGCTGTCGGATGGCCGCGTCACCGGCCGGCGGGGCATCTATGGCGGCACGGCGATGACGCTGGGTGCGACCGCCGCTCTGCGGCTGGGCGGGATCACCGTGGTGGTGATCTCGATCCGGACGCAATGCGCCGACCCGGCCTTCTTCGAGCATCTGGGCCTCGATATCGGCGCGGCGCGGGCGGTGGTGGTGAAGTCGCGCGGGCATTTCCGTGGTGGCTTCGACGAGTTCTTCACCCATGACCGGATCGTCGAGGTGGATGCCCCGGGGCTGACCTCGCCGATCCTGGCGCGCTTCAACTGGACCAGGCTGCCGCGGCCGGTGCTGCCGCTGGATGACGAGACGAGCTGGACGCCATGACCCTCCCGATAACCCTGGACAACCTGCCGACCCCCTGCCTGGTGCTGGACCTCGGGCGGCTGCGGCGGAACCTGGCGGCGATGCAGGCGGCGGTGGATCGCCATCCCGGGCTGGTGCTGCGGCCGCATCTGAAGACGGCGAAGAGCATCGAGGTGGCGAAACTCGCCGCGCCGGACTTCGGCCCGGTGACGGTCAGCACCCTGGCCGAGGCGCGGTATTTCGCCGAGGCCGGCTGGCACGATCAGATCTATGCCGTCGGCATCGTCCCGGCCAAGCTGGATGCGGTGGCGGCGCTGAATGCGGCGGGGGCCGACATCAAGGTCATCACCGACGACCTGGAGGTGGCCCGCGCCATCGCCGCGCATCCCGGGCCGGTCCGGGCGCTGATCGAGGTGGATGTTGGCGAGGGTCGCGGCGGCATCCCGCCGGAGGATCCGGCGCTGACGGAGATCGGCGCGGCGCTGGGGGCGCGGCTGGCCGGCGTGCTCAGCCATTCCGGGCATAGCTACAACGGCCGTTCGCCCGAGGAGATGGCGGCGATCGCCGAGGTGGAGCGGGCCGGGATCGTCGTCGCGGCCGAGCGGCTGCGGGCGGCGGGGCTGGCGGTGCCAATCGTCTCGCTGGGGTCCTCGCCGACCGCGCTCTATGCCCGACGGATGGATGGCGTCACCGACGTCAGGGCCGGGGTCTATATGTTCGGCGACCTGTTCCAGGCGCAGCTCGGCACCCATGCCGTCGGGGATATCGCGCTGACGGTGCTGGCCTCGGTCATCGGGCGGAGTGCGGCCCGCAACACGCTGCTGCTGGATGCCGGCGCGCTGGCGCTGTCCAAGGACCGCAGCACCCAGGCGGCGCCGCGCGACTACGGCTTCGGGCTGGTGCTGGATCCCCACGGCGCGCCTTTGCCGGGCGAGCCGAACATTGCCCGCGCCTACCAGGAGCATGGCGAGGTGCGGAGCGAGCAGCCGCTGCCGATGCTGCCGCTGGGCGCCCGGCTGCGGGTGGCACCGAACCACTGCTGCCTGACCGCGGCGGCGCATGACCGCTACCATGTGGTCGATGGTGGGGAGGAGGTGCTCGCGGTCTGGGATCGGGTGAACGGCTGGTAGTCAGCCCTTGCGGCGCGGCTTGCGCGGTGCACGCGGCGGCTTGGCCGCTGCCTTCAGCGCGGCGCGCTGGGCCTGGCGCAGCGCATTGGTCGCATGGCCCATCCAGAAGCCGGCGATGCGGTTGGCGGTGGTGAGCCAGAGGCTGCGCGGCGAGCCCTTCATGCGATGATCCCCGGTTGCGTCGGGTGAACGCCGGGCGGCGGGTTTGGCCGCCGGCGACGCGGCCGTAACGGTGCCGGCCGGGGCGCTGGTCTCGCGGTCTTGTTGTGGCGCCTCGGCCGGCTTGGCGGCATGAGGGCGGCCCATGCCATGATCGGGCATGCGTTGATGAGGAAAATCCGATGATCCGGCGCTGGTTGTCCTTGCTCTATGTGCAGGTGCTGATCGCGATTGCGCTCGGCGTGACGCTGGGGGCGATCTGGCCCGAGACGGGAGCGGCGATGAAGCCGCTCGGCGATGGCTTCATCAAGCTGATCAAGATGATCATCGCGCCGGTCGTTTTCTGCACCGTGGTGCATGGCATCTCGAGCGTGCAGGACGCCGGGCGGGTCGGCCGGGTCGGGGTGAAGGCGCTGGTCTATTTCGAGGTGGTCTCGACCTTCGCCCTGGCGATCGGCCTGCTGGTGGCCAAGGTCTTCCGGACCGGCTCCGGCTTCAACATCGACCCGAGCAAGCTCGATGCGGCATCGATCACCGGCTATACCCAGCGGGCGCAGTCCGACAGCGCCGTGGCCCATTTCATGGCGATCATCCCGGATACCTTCGTCGGCGCCTTCGCCCAGGGGGAGCTGCTGCAGGTGCTGGTGCTGGCGGTACTGACCGGCTTCGCCATCAATGCCCTGCCGGAGAAGGGGCGGCTGGCGGCCAGCGGGGCGGTGAATACGCTGAGCGAGATCTTCTTCGGCGTGGTCAAGATCGTGGTGAAGGCGGCGCCGGTCGGGGCCTTCGGGGCGATGGCCTTCACCATCGGCGCCTATGGCATCGGCTCGCTGCTGAAGCTCGGGGAGCTGGTGGCGACATTCTACCTGACCTCGGCGCTGTTCGTGCTGCTGGTGCTGGGCAGCATCGCCCGCTTCTGCGGCTTCTCGATCATCCGCTTCGTCGGCTACATCCGGGAGGAGCTGCTGATCGTGCTCGGCACCTCGAGCAGCGAGAGCGTGCTGCCGCAGCTGATGCAGAAGCTGCGGCGGCTGGGCTGCTCGCCCAATGTGGTCGGGCTGACGGTGCCGCTGGGCTACAGCTTCAACCTCGACGGCACCAATATCTATATGACCCTGGCGACGCTCTTCCTCGCCTATGCGACCAATACGCCGCTGACCTGGACGCAGGAGTTGACGATCCTGCTGGTGGCGATGCTGACCTCGAAGGGCGCCTCGGGCGTGACCGGCGCGGGTTTCGTGACCCTGGCGGCGACCTTGTCCGTCATTCCTGATATCCCGATCACGGCCTTGGCGGTGCTGGTCGGGATCGACAAATTCATGAGCGAGTGCCGGGCACTGACCAATCTGATCGGCAATGGCGTGGCCTGCGTCGCGGTCAGCCGGTGGGAAGGCGAGCTGGATACCGCACGGTTGCAGGCAGAGCTGGCGCGCGGGCCGAACCAGCCGGCGCTGCAGGCGACCGTGCCGGCCCAATAGCGGCATGCTTCCGGCTCGATCCGGCTTGCCGAGGCAGCCTGGGCGGGCGAGGCTGGCAGCCTGATCCCTGGCGCGCCTGCGCCCTGGGGAACGGAGGCGTCGCGCATGAGCCAGACCCCGTTGTTTCCGCCTGCCCGTGTCGTACCGCTCGGAGGCGGAGCAAAGCTGATCTTTGCGTCCGGCGTCACCGCCCGGGGCAGCGCCGCGGCCGGCGGTACCGTCCAGCTGCAGGCGCGAGAATGCTTGGCGCGGCTGGAGCGAGCCTTGTCGGGGGAGGGTGCGGATCTCACGCATCTGCTGAAGATTACCACTTGGCTTAGCGACATGCGCCACTACGAAGGTTTCAATGAGGTCCGGCGGGAGGCCTTCGCCGCGTTGGCGACACCGCCGGCCAGCACTTGCGTGGGCGGGGCGCAGTTCACCTCGACCGATGTCTGCATCGAGATCGAGGCCATCGCGGTGGTGCCGGCGTCATGAGTCTGGCGCAACATATCCGAATGGAATCCGCTCGGCTTGCGACGCTTTGCGTCGCCTGCGGCGAATGCGTGCGGGCCTGCCCGATGACGCCCTATGCCGAGGGAGTCGATGCCGCAGCGCCGGGTGAGGTAGCCGCCGGGATGCGCGATGTACTGCGCGATGGGGTCGGCACGCCGGAGGCCCGAGCCTGGATCGCCGCCTGCACCCGCAGCGGCGTCTGCACCCCGGCCTGCCCGGAAAAGCTCGACGCCGCTTTCATGCTGCGGCTGGCGCAGTGGCGGGCCAAGGGGGCGTTGGGTACGCCGGCGCTGATTCCGGTGAGGGAAGACACCCAATATTCTCCTAAGGTGAAGGCCTTCGCCCGGCTGACCTTGACCGAGGAGGAGCAGGCGACATGGCTGTGACCGACGAGAAAGCCATCTTCTGGTACGGCTGCAACATGACCCGCCATGGCGAGGTCATCCGCGCAACCGCCCGTTTGCTGGAAGCGGTCGGCCTGGATGCCGTGCCGGCCGGCGGTCCAGCGAGTTGCTGCGGCAGTCCCAAGGATGCCAGTGCTCGTATCAACGAGGGCATGGCCCGCCGCACCATCCAGTCCTTCAATGCCAGCGGGCGGGAGAAGGTCGTCACCTGGTGCCCATCCTGTCACATGAACATGCAGGACAGCATGGCGCCGGTGACGCCGACGAATTTCGAGACCGTGCATGTCACGGAAGTGCTGCATGCCGGGCGCGAGCGGTTGCGGCCACTATTGGTACGCCCGGTTCAGGCCCGGGTACTGCTGCACAGGCATCTCGGCTTCAATGGAAGGGTCCCGGTGAACAGCCTCGTGCCGGATCTGCTGCGGTTGATCCCTGGGCTGGTCGTGCTGGAGCAGCCGTATCATGCGCCAGGGCATATGTGTTCCTCCCTTGCCGGCGTGCGGGGCGCATTGGCCGATGCACAGCGTGCGACGCTGGCCGCCATGGCTGAGGTCGCCGCCGATACGCTTTGTACGATCTTCCATTCCTGCCATCGGGAGATGGTCGGGCTGGAGCAGAACCATCCGGTCAGGGTGGTGAACTGGATCCATCTGCTCGCTGCCAGCGCCGGGATCAAAGCGGAGGATGGCTACAAGGCCATGCGCAATGCAGCCGATCCACGAGCGGCGCTGGGCGAGGCAGCGATAGAGGCAGTGGGCGAAATACCTTTTACCCGTCTGGTCGAGCCGGAACTGCGCAAGGCGCCCCTGGCCTAGGCAGGCTTGGGGAAGAAGCATCGCCGTACTTCCCCAAGTCCCATTCTTCTGTTTCGGCCCTAGGACGTGAGCTTGTCCTGGGTCTTCGTCTCGAAGTCGCTGGCGTCGTGACGTTCGTGGAGTTGGCTCGAAGGGTCGCCTTGGACACGGTTCACCATCCGGCCTCGCTTGGCGGCCGGACGGGCATGGATCGCATCGGCCCAGCGCTGCACATTCTTGTAGGATTGCACGTCGAGGAATTCGGCAGCGCCATAGAGCCAGCCCTTCACCAGACCGCCATACCAGGGCCAGACCGCAATGTCGGCGATGGTATAGTCGCTGCCGCCGAGATACTCGCTCTCGCCCAGCCTGCGATCGAGCACATCGAGCTGACGCTTCGTCTCCATCGTGAAGCGATCGATCGGGTATTCCATCTTGAAGGGCGCATAGGCGTAGAAATGCCCGAAGCCGCCGCCGAGATAGGGTGCGCTGCCCATCTGCCAGAACAGCCAGGACAGGCATTCGGCACGCTTCGCCGGCGTAGTCGGCAGGAAGGCGCCGAACTTCTCCGCCAGGTGCATCAGGATGGCGCCGCTCTCGAAGACCCGGATCGGCTCTGGCCCGCTGCGGTCAAGCAGGGCGGGGATCTTGGAATTCGGGTTGATGCCGACGAAGCCGCTGCCGAACTGGTCGCCGTCGCCGATCTTGATCAGCCAGGCGTCGTATTCCGCACCGGTATGTCCGGCGGCCAGCAGCTCCTCCAGCATCACCGTTACCTTCACGCCGTTCGGCGTGCCGAGCGAGTAGAGCTGCAGCGGATGCTTGCCGACCGGTAGCTCCTTCTCATGCGTCGGACCGGCGATGGGGCGGTTGATATTGGCGAAGCGGCCGCCGCTGGCCTTGTTCCAGGTCCAGACCTTGGCGGGGGTGTATTCCGGGGCGTCACTCACGGCGTGGATCTCCTCATGGGGCGTCGCGGAGGATATGGTCGGGGCGACCGCTCCGGTTACCCTTCGATGGTGAGATTGAGCCGGGTGGCGATCTCCGTCCATTCCCGCAGGTTGCGCGCGATCTGCGCCTTGAAGGCGGCAGGGTCCTGGTAGCTGGGGATGGTGTCGATCGCCAGCAGGCGCTGGTGCGTGTCGGCCTTCGCCGCCGCCACCCGGAAGGCCTGCACCAAGCGGTCGAGCACGGCGGGCGGGGTGCGGGCCGGGGCGAGTAGGCCGGAGAAGCCGCTGAAGCTGAAGCGTTCGGAGAAGCCCAGCTCCTGCAGGGTCGGCACCTGCGGCATGGAGGGCACGCGGGCGGTGCCGGTGCTGCACAACGCACGGACGCGGCCCGCCTTCATCATCTCCCCGGCGGCGGCCATGCTGTGGAAGCCGCCGTGGATGGAGCCGCCGAGCATGTCCTGCAGCATCGGCGTCTCGCCGCGATAGGCGACATGCGTCATCTCGAGCTTCGTCTCCTCTGCCAGCATCAGGGCGAAAGCATGGCCGGTGGAGCCGGGGGCATAGGAGCCGAAGGAGAGGTCGCGGCCGCGGCCCCAGTCGGTGAACTCGGCCATGGTGGTGATGCCGGCCGGCACCCGCGGGCCGACGCAGAACAGGATGGAGGTAGTGCCGAGCCGGCCGATGGGGGCGAAATCCGCCACCGGGTCGTAGGGGAAGCGCTTGAGGACCACCGGCGTCTGGATATGGGTGGTGATGGTGAACAGCAGCGTATAGCCGTCCGGCGGGACCTTGGCCGCGGCCTCGGTGCCGATGAGGCCACCGCCGCCGCCGCGGTTCTCGATGATGATGGACTGGCCGAGCTCGGGCTGCATGCCCTCGGCGGCGATGCGGGCCCAGGTATCGGTGCCGCCGCCGGGCGGGAAGGGGACGATGAAGCGGATCGGCCGGTCGGGGAAGGTGCCCTGGGCGAAGGCGCGCACGGGCAGCAGGGCGGGCAGGGCGAGCAGGGCACGTCGTGAGGTCATGTCAGCCATCCACCGTCAGGTTCATCGCGGTTGCCAGCGCGCTCCATTCCGCCAGCTGGGCGGTGATCTCGGCGCGGAATTCGGTAGGGGGTAAGTAGCCGGGGATGGTGTCCATCTCGGTCAACCGGCGCAGTACCGCCGGGTTGGCCATGGCTTGGCCGAAGACCGCGGCAAGCCGAGCGAGAACCGGTGCCGGCACCCGCACCGGAGCGAACAGGCCGATGAAACCGGACATGCCGAACTGGGCCGGATAGCCCAGCTCGGTGAAGGTCGGCAGGTCAGGCAATGAGGGCACGCGGCGGCGGCCGAGCGTGGCGATGGGGCGGAGGCGGCCGGAGCGGATGAAATCCCCCGCCGCGGTCATGCTGTGGAAGCCGCAGGCGATGCGGCCGCCGAGGATATCCGTCAGCATCGGCGCCTCGCCGCGATAGCCGACATGGGTCATGCCGAGCTTGTCCACGTCGGAATAGAGTTGGGCGAAGGCATGGCCGGAGGAGCCTGTCGCATAGGAGCCGAAGGACAGATCCTTGCCGCGGGCGAAGGCGCTGAATTCGGCCGGCGTCGTCGCCGGGATCTCCGGACGGATGCAGAAGGGCAGCGGCGTGGTGCCAAGCTTGCCGATCGGCGCGAAATCCTCGAGCGGCTGGTAGGGCCAGCGGCGGAACACCACCGGCGACTGGATGAAGGGGCTGATGGTGAAGAGCAGGGTATGGCCATCGGCCGGACCCTTGGCGACGGATTCGGTGCCGACCATGCCGCCAGCGCCGCTGCGGTTCTCGATGACGATGGGCTGGCCGAGCTCGGGCGCCATCGCCTCGGCGATAAGGCGGGACCAGATGTCGGTCGCCCCGCCGGGCGGGAAGGGGACGACGAAGCGGATCGGGCGGTCCGGCCGGGTGGTCTGCGCAATGGCCGGGGCGGCAAGCAGGGCTGGCACGGCAAACAAGCTACGTCGCTTCATGCGGGTCATCCGGTGGCGTAGAGATTGAGGGCCTCGGCGAGCTCGGCCCATTGCCGCAGCGTCCGCTGGATGGAGGCGCGGAAGGTCTCCGGGTCCTCGTAGCCCGGGGTGGTGTCGATGGCCCGCAGCCGCTGCAACATGGCCTCGCTGGTGGCGACGCGGCGGAAGGCGGTGACCAATCGGTCCTTCGCCGCCTGCGGTACCCGCACCGGGGCGAAGAGCCCGGTGAAGCCGGTGAAGTCGAAGCGGCGGGAATAGCCGAGGTCGATCAGGGTCGGCACCTCGGCGGCCAGCGAGGGCACCCGGTCCGGCCCGCCGGTCGCCAGCGGCCGGATGCGGCGTGCCCGGATCATCTCGCCCGAGGCGGTCATGCTGTTGAAGCTGCCGTGGAAGCTGCCGGCCAGCAGGTCCTGCAGCATCGGCGCCTCGCCGCGATAGGCGACCTGGGTCACCTGCAGCTTCGCCTCCTCGGCCAGCAGCACGGCGAAGGCATGGCCGGTCGAGCCCTGGCCGTAGTTGCCGAAGGCCAGCGGCCGGCCGCGGCCCCAGGCGACGAAGCCGGCGAGATCGCGCACCTCGGCCGGCACCGAGGGGCCGACGCAGAAGGTGATGGCGGTGGTGCCGAGCCGGCCGATGGGGAAGAAATCCGCCACCGGGTCGTAGGGGAAGCGGCGGAAGGTGACCGGCGCCTGGACATGGGTGGTGATGTTGTAGAGCAGGTTGTAGCCATCCGCCGGCGCCTTGGCCGCGGCCTCGGTGCCGATCATGCCGCCGCCGCCGCCGCGGTTCTCGATCAGGATGGGCTGGCCGAGCTCGGCCTGCAGCCCCTCCGCCACCATCCGGGCCCAGACATCGGTGCCGCCGCCGGGGGGAAAGGGAACGATGAAGCGGATCGGCCGATCGGGGTAGGGGGCAGGGTAGGTTGCCTGGGCGCGTGCCAGGCCCGGGGTCGCCAGGGGTGCGGCCACGATACTCGCGGCAAGGCCGGCGAGGCTCCTTCGCTGCATGGTGGTTTCCTCCCACGGGCCGTTCTGGCGTGCCCTGCGGCGGCCAGCCTAGGTCGGGCCGGACCCGGGCCGCAAGCTGAACCGGGGGCATTCCCTGCCGTGGCGGGTGTCAGCCGCGATCCGGATAATCCCGCCCCGGCCGCCCCTTGTAGGCGGGCAGCGACCAACCGCGCAGGATGGCGGCGGCGCGGATGGCGAAGCACACGCCCATGCCGGCGAGCAGCGCGGTCTCGCGCCAGACGCCCTCCAACCGCAGCAGCACGAAGACCGCGGCGCCGGCGAGCGCGGCGAGCGCGTAGATCTCCTTGCGCAGCAGCAGCGGGATCTCGTTGCAGATGACGTCGCGCAGCGCGCCGCCGAAGCTCGCGGTCATCACCCCGAGCAGCACCGCGGCCCAGGGATTGGCGCCGGCGATCAGCGCCGTCTCGGCACCAAGCACGGCGAAGAGCGAGAGCCCGACCGCATCGGCCCACAACAAGGCGCGGAAGCGGTTTTCCACCCGGTGGGCGGTGAAGAAGATCAGCACGGCGATGCTGCTGGCGACCGCGAGCAGCGCCGGGTCGCGCAGCCAGAAGACCGGGGTGCGGCCCAGCAGCAAGTCCCGCATGGTGCCGCCGCCTATGCCGGTGACGGCGGCGATGAGGATGAAGCCCACCGCATCCATCTGCTTGCGGGAGGCGACGAGGGCGCCGGAGGCTGCGAAGACGGCGATGCCGGCGAGGTCCAGCCAGCGGAGCAGCGTCTCGACACCGATCATGCCCCAAGGCGCCGACGGGCCTGGTGGGCGCGCCACCAGAGCCGGAAGCCGAGCCAGCCCAGGGCCAGCGGCAGCAGGCCGATGACCAGCATGACCAGGCGATGCGGCAGGCCGAAGACGGTGCCGTCGTGCAGGGCGACGATCCAGCCGCGAATGCGCCCGACCGGACCGGCGGCGATCACCGCGTCCAGCGCGCCGGTCGCGGTATCGACCCGCACCGTGGTGCCCTGGCCGGGCCATGGCGTGGCGGGGACGAGTTCGATGTCGTGCAGCGACGGCTGGCCGGGTTGCGGCAGGTCGATGAAGGCGACGCGCCAACCGGGGCGCTGGGCAAGCGCCAGGGCGGCGGCGCCGGCGAGGTCGACCGGGCCTTCCCCGGGTAGGCTCAGCGGCGGCGGAATGTCGCGGAAGACCCGATAAAGCGCCCATTGCAGGGTTTGCGGGAAGGCCATGCCGATGCCGGTCAGCGCCGCAATCAGCAGCGGCAGGGCGGCACGGAAGCCGAGCGCCCGATGCTGGTTGGCCAATCTGCGGCGACCGCGCAGGCGGGCGTCAGAGAACAGCTTCTCCCGCCATGGCAGCACATCCCGCTTGAACCAGAGGCCAAGTCCGGCCCCCAGCAGGACCAGCAGCGGCAGGCCGAGCAGCCCGACCAGCACATCCCCCGGCCGGCCCAGCAGCAGCCCGCGATGCAGGGCATGGATCCAATTGACGAGGTGGGCGCCCTGGCGGACCTCCCCCAGCAACGCGCCGGAGGCAGGGTCCAGATAAAGGGTGGTGCGGCCATGCTCGTCGCGGAAATCAGCCCGGAAGCGGTTGCCGGGCCAGATCCGCAGGAGGCCGGGTGGCCCAGCGGTCCGGGCGGCGGCGGTCAGTTCATCGAGCGGCAAGGCCTGACCGGGGCTGGGGTGGGGCACCGACCACGCTTCGATCTCCGGCTCGAAGACCAGCACCGCGCCAGTGAGTCCCAGCAGAGCGAACCAGGCCCCGAAGGCCAGCGCTAACCAGCGATGCAGCCGCCGCATCTATTCGGCCGGCAGGACCTGCGCCGGAGCGGCGGCGCGGGCCGAGCCGCGGGCGCTACCGGCGCAAAGCAGCGAAAGCCCGAGCAGCCCAGCCACCACCGGCAGCACCAGCCCGGGATGGCCGAGGTCGATCAGCAGGCCCATGGGCACGGGGGTGATGGCGGAACCAAGCGGCAGGCTGGAGGAGACGAAGCCGAAGACCTTGCCGACCTCGCCCGGCGGACAGGCATCCTTCAGCATCACATCGCGTGGGGTGCGGGAGATGCCGAGGGCGAGACCGCCGACCACGGCAACGGCGAGCAGGGCCGGGGCCGGCAGCGGCATGAGGCCCAGCACCAGCAGCACCGCCATGGCCAGCAGGGTGAGCATGGTGACCAGGCCCAACAGGTTGCTTTTCGATTTGTCGGCGATCCAGCCGCCGATCAGGTTGCCGCCAGTATTGCCGACCATGTAGCCGGTGAGCGCGGCGGAGGCGGCGAGCACCGGGGTACCCCAAAGGCTGCCCAGCACGGTGACCATCCAGGCCTGGATGCCGGAGCCGGCCATCGAGCTGAGCAGGAAGAAGGCGAAGAAGAGCAGCATCGGTCGGCTGAGCAGCAGGGCGCGGCCGGCCGGGCCGGATTCCTTCCTCTGCGGCTTGGCCTGGTCCTGCAGCACGCCCGATTGTGCCAGGATCATTGCCACCACCGGCATGCCGGCGAGGCCCACGGTCAGCAGCGCCATTCGCCAGTCCATCACGGTCAGCAGCAGGGCGATAACCGGCGGGGCGAAGGCAAAGCCTAGATTGCCGGTGAAGGCATGCAGGGCAAAAGCCCGACCCATGAAGGATTTTTCGATGCTGCCGGCCATGATGGCGTAATCGGCCGGGTGGATGACGCTATTGCCGATGCCGGACAGGATGGCCAGCGGCAGGATCATCCAGAAAGCCGGGGCGAAGGCCATGGCGGCGACCGAGAGCGCCATCAGCAGGGTGCCGCCGACCAGGAAGGGGCGGGCGCCCCAGCGGTCCACCCAGAAGCCGACCGGTGTTTGCAGGACTGCGGTGGTGCCAGCCATCAGCGCCACGGAAAGACCGAGAGTCGCGTAGGAGACATCAAATTCGGTCCGCCAGATGAGGAAGAGCGGCGGCAGGCAGAGCATGTAGAAATGCGAGAGAAAATGGCCGGTGCCGATCAGCGCGACGATGCGGGCGTTCCGGGCGGGTGGTACGGCTTCGGCCCCTGCGGTCTCGGGCATACTGGTCATGCGAAAGCCCCGATCGTTTTCACGACGCCACGAGGGCGCTGGCGGTATCCGGCCCATTCCGGTTAGCCTCGCCGGTTACGGCGTGCAACAGCGATCAGCTTTTCGTTGATCAGCACTGAGTTTGCCGTCGGCGTTCGAGCCGCTTCGCTACAGCCTTGCCTTGCCGACCGCTTGGCGCAATTGCTCGAAGGTGATTGGCTTGAAGAGCACGGCGGCGGGATGGTCGGTCTCGATCCGGGCAACCGTGTCCGGCTCCCGTGACCCGGTGATGAAGATGACGCGGGAGCCGACGTGGTGGTGGATGTGCTTTGCCGCGTCGATGCCATCCTCCTGTCCCTGCAACCGGACGTCCATCAGCACCAGCTCGGGCCGGTGCTCGGTGGCGAGCGCCTTGGCTTCGGCCGCGGTCGCGGCACTGCCGCAGACCGTCAGCCCCATGTCCTCGATCATGACGGTCAGCAATTCGGCGATGAGGAACTCATCGTCGACGACAAGCACGCGGCCACTGACACGGGTCATGGAACCTCCGGAATGGGGAGGCCGATCCCGATTCCAACGGCCCCGGAAGATGCGTCCAGACGGCCACCGAGCTGGCGAAGCAGCCCCGCAATCAGTCGGTTGCCAGGCACGGTCTCGGCTGCCGCCTGCGCGCCATCGCCGGTCACTGTCAGCGTAGCGGTCCGGCCGCCGGCCACGTCCTGGCGGAAGGCAACCAGCACTGATTGGACGCCGGCCTGCTGGACTACCAGGGAGACCAGTTCCGAGACGATGAGGCCCAGGGGAATGGCGAAGTCGAGATCCACCGGGACGGGATCTGCCGCGACTTCCAGCGTGACCCCGGCATCCGGCGCGGCGGCCCGGCCGATGCTCGTTACCAATTCCTCTAGGAAGGGTGCGATATTGAAGCTGCGGAGGTCGGGCGATATCATCATCTGCTGATGCGCCTGGCCCAAGGTGAAGATTCGCCGGCGCATACGGCTAAAGGCCTCCTGCGCCGCGGGGTCGCCGATCCGCCGTGCCTCAGAATCAATCAGTGCATCGACGATTTGCAGGTTGTTCTTCACCCGGTGGTAGACCTCCCGGAGCAACAGGTCCCGCTGCCGGAGGGCCTGGGTGAGATCTGCCGTCCGCGCCGCGACGCGCCGTTCCAGCGTGGCCTTGGTCTGGGCAAGGGCGCGCTGTTGGCGGACGAACTGGCCCATGAAAAACAGCAGCAGCACGGAGGCGGAAAGCACCCAGCTCAACCGGCCCAGCGACCAGCCTACCGAATAGCGTCCAGCCCCGGCGAGGGAGAGAATATTGGCGACCAGCAGCGCGGTCAGCGCTAGGCCGAGCCAAAGGAAGATTGCATCCCGCTGCCCGACCCGCAGCAAGATCAACAGGATGGCCGCCGTCACCATGCCTAGCGCCGTATAGGTGATGGCGGCATTGAGGGGCGTCCAGGTCGCGCCGGCCATAAGGGTAGGCAGCGTTTCCGCCTGCTGGGTCACGACAAGGCCGCAGCCCAGCACGAGCGCGACCGTCATGGCCGCAGCCCGGACGCCGTGACGTATCGCCAAGCCATGCGGAACCTGCCACTGCGGGGCAAAGGCCGCCGATACTACGGCGGCGAGACTCAATCCGGCATAGCCGGCCATCCAGAGCACGAAGGACCAAGCGGCCGATTGTGGGCTGCCGATGGCGCCGCGTCCGGGCAGGATCGCACCCGGGAAAGTCAGGAGATGGAGCACCGCCATCAGTGCCGCGAAAAGGCAGGCACAGCTAAGCAGCAGCATGGACCAACTCCGGACTTCGTGGAAACGCACGAAGACCAGGAAGCTCGTGGCCAGTTCAGTAACGAGAACCACGGCGGCGAAGACCGGCGTGATGGCATTGATCTCGGGTCCCGGCCCGGCGGCGAACGGCAGCACGGCGAGGGCGGCGACAACATAAAGGCCCAGCAGGGCGAGAACCAGGGTGAAGGCGCGTCGCGGCAGCGCCTGGCCGACCATGATCTCGCCGGGGAAGGCATCGGCCGAGGACATCACTCTCTCTCATACAGGCCGCGTGGGCGAAGGGGGCATGCGGTAAACCGAAAAGCTGGCGGCCGGCACGTTGCTTGGGAAGCTGCGCTGTTGCAAGTGCGAGGCAGCTGCGCCATGGCCATCTCCGTTGACACAACGATGACACCGGGCTACCGCCGCCGCCTTCAATCGCTGCAAGAAACTCCGAGGAACCGCCATGGCATTGGCCCTTGTTTTCCCTGGCCAGGGTAGCCAGGCCCCCGGCATGGGCCGCGACCTCGCCGAAGCCTTTCCCATCGCGCGGGAGGTTTTCCAGGAAGTCGATGACGCGCTGAAGCAGAAGCTCTCGAAGCTGATGTTCGAGGGCCAGGCCATCGATATCACCCTGACCTCCAATGCCCAGCCGGCCTTGATGGCGGTTTCCGTTGCCGTGGTGCGGGTGCTGGAAAAGGAGGGCGGCTTCGATCTCGCCTCCAAGGTTGCGCTGGTCGCCGGCCATTCACTGGGCGAATACAGCGCACTGACCGCCGCCCGTGCCTTCGACCTTTCCACGGCTGCCAAGCTGCTGCGGCTGCGTGGCGATGCCATGCAGGCTGCGACTCCGGCGGGTACCGGCGCCATGGCGGCGCTGCTCGGTGCCGACACCGCCCAGGCCCTGGCCATCTGCGAGGCCGCGAAGATCGATCCGGAGACGGAGAAGGCCGAGGTTCTCGAGATTGCCAATGACAATGGCGGCGGTCAGATCGTGATCTCCGGCGCTGCCGGCGCAGTCGAGCGGGCCATTGCTGCCGCCCCGGGGCTTGGGGTACGCCGGGCGTTGCCGCTGCCGGTTTCCGCTCCGTTCCATTGCGCCCTGATGGCGCCGGCGGCCGATGCCATGGCCGAGGCGCTGGATGGGGCGACCATCACCGCCCCGGTGGTGCCGGTTGTGGCCAATGTCAGTGCCGCCAAGGCGACCGATCCGGGCGAGATCCGCCGGCTGCTTGTCCAGCAGGTGACCGCCACGGTGCGTTGGCGCGAATGCGTCGCCGCCATGGCCGCCATGGGCTGCGACCGTTTCGTCGAGGTCGGCACCGGCAAGGTGCTGACCGGGCTGATGAAGCGCAACGCCCCCGAGGCGACCGCCTCCGCCATCGGCACCCCGGCCGATGTCGAGGCCTTCCTGAAGACGATCTAGGAGACGCCGATGTTTAGCCTCGATGGCAAGGTCGCCCTCGTCACCGGCGCGACGGGCGGCATCGGCGCCGCCACCGCCCGCGCCCTGCATGCGCAGGGTGCCAAGGTGGCTATCACCGGCCGCCGCGCGGCTGAGCTGGAGGCGCTGGCCGCCGACCTGGGGGAGGGGGTCCTGGTAGCGCCCGCCGACCTCGCCGATCCAGCCGCGCCAGCGGCCCTCGTGGAGCAGGTGGAGGGCGCGCTCGGTTCGCTGGACATCCTGGTGAACAATGCCGGCTTCACCCGGGACATGCTGGCGCTGCGGATGGGCGACGCCGATTGGGCGGCGGTTCTTGAAGTGGACCTGACCGCGCCCTTCCGTTTGGCCCGGGCCGGGCTGCGCGGGATGATGAAGCGCCGTTGGGGGCGGATCGTCTCGATCGCCTCCATCGTCGGGGTCACCGGCAATGCCGGACAGGCGAATTACGCCGCTGCCAAGGCCGGGTTGATCGGGATGAGCAAGTCCCTGGCACAGGAAGTCGCGACCCGCGGGGTCACGGTGAATGTCGTGGCGCCAGGCTTTGTGAAAACAGCAATGACCGATGCCTTGAATGAGACGCAAAAGGCCAAGCTGATGGAGCGTATCCCGACCGGGCGGATGGGCGCGCCGGAGGACATCGCTGCGGCCGTGGTCTTCCTCGCCAGTGTCGAGGCGGGCTGGACGACGGGCCAGACCCTTCATGTGAATGGCGGCATGGCGATGATCTGAGGCGCTTGCGCCTCTCGGTTTAAAACTTTCCTAGGGGAGGTGGCCCAGGCTACCTCCCCGATGATCCCGCTGTTCGACCCCCTCGATCCCGCTGACGCTCAGCAGCGACAAGTGTCCCTGGCCGCTGTCGGCCGGGCAATGCTGCGCCGGGGTGAGGCGATGGCCGCTTTAGCTCCTTTGGGAGTCGCGGCGGCGGCTTGCCCGGGCGACCCGGCCTTGCTGCTCGATCTGGCCGTGGCGCAGCACCTGGCGGGCGATCTGGTCGGAGCCATGGCGCGGTATCGTGAGGTGCTCGCGCTGGCGCCGGGCGATGCAGGGGCCTGCAACGGGCTGGGCGCGCTGTTGCTGCGGCAGGGCGACTTGTCGGGTGCCGAGGCGCTGCTACGCCGCGCTCTGACACTCGATCCCGGTATGCCGGAGGCGCTGAACAACCTCGCGCGGCTGGCCAGCTGGGATCTCCGCCCCGGAGAAGCGATACGGTTGCTGGATGCGGCGCTGGCATCTCGACCGAATTTTCCCGCAGCACGCTGGACCCGAGCCATGGCACGGTTGCAGGCTGGGGACATGCCCGGAGGCTGGGATGACTTCGAGGCACGCTGGTCGCTTTCCGAAGTGGGACCGCGTCCGACGATCCCTCGGCCGATCTGGGATGGAAGGCCGCTGGCCGGTCGCAGTTTGCTGCTGCAGCCGGAGCAGGGGCTGGGAGATACCCTTCAATTCGCCCGTTATGCGCCGCTGCTGGCCGCGCGTGGCGGTCAGGTGGTGCTAGGAGTTCAACCAGCGCTGAAGCGGTTGATGCGGAGCCTGGAGGGACCGGGGGTTACGGTGGTGGCTTGTGGTGAGGTTCTGCCACCGATCGATTACACCCTGCCCTTGCTATCGGTGCCGCGAGTGCTGCGGCAAGGGTTGGGCGATATTCCGGCCGCGACACCCTACTTGGGCGCGGAGCCGGCTGCGGTGGCGCGCTGGCGACGGCGAATCGGCCATGGAGGCAAGGCGGGGTTGGCAGTTGGCTTGGTCTGGGCCGGCAATCCGCGGCATAGCAACGATGCCAACCGCTCCCTGGCACCAGCTAGGCTTGCGCCGCTGGCGGGGATACCGGGCGTGCGGTTGTTCAGCCTGCAATGCGGGCCCGGACGTTGTGTTGCCCCACCGCTGCCTGGACTGGTGGATATTGCCGACAACCTTGAAGATTTTGCTGAGACCGCAGCCGCACTGACTGCGCTGGATTTGCTGATCAGCGTCGATACCGCTCCGCTGCATTTGGCGGGAGCACTCGGCCGCCCAGCCTGGGCGTTGCTCCCGGCGGTGCCCGACTGGCGATGGCTGCTCGGGCGTGCCGATAGCCCCTGGTATCCCTCACTACGACTGTTCCGGCAGCCAAAGCCTGGCGACTGGGAGGCGGTGGTCGCAGAGGTCGTTGTGGCCTTGAGGCGCCGGGGTGGCGCATGATCCGCGCACGCAGTCTTGCCGGCTGTCCGTTGCAACCTCCAGCGCTTGGCCTCGCTGAGGCGTGTGGCAGGTGCCGCAGCACAAACCGGCGGAGGTTTAGGCGTGGGATTATTCCGGCGTACCTGGGCTGAAGCGGACCCCTGGCGGGAAGGGCCCTGGCTACTGTTGGGTGTAGCCGCTCTTTCGGCACCCTTTGCCGTGCTCGGTCAGGGAGGAGATGCCCATACCGCGATGCTGGCGGGCATTGCCTGCCTAGCATCACCCTGCCTGGCGATTGAGGCCATGCAAGGCTTGGCGCGGCTGGCGCTCTTGATGGTGGATCGCCGCTAGGGTCTGCTGCCGAAATGCTGCGCCGCAGTATGGTGGCCTCGGTGGAGCGTCTTGCCAAAGGGGCTGGACAGCGCCGCAAACACCGCCTACGCCCCCTCCGGGTTCCGTGTTGCTCCCGCCCGAACCGGGCTGGCGCCCCGTCTGGGGCGTCCTCGGTCTGGCCGGCCGGGGCACATGCAGGCCGTCCAATTCTGGCCCCCCGGCCGGGGCAGCGTATTTCTGGAGACTGGCACGCGATGAGCGAGACCGCCGAGAAGGTTAAGAAGATCGTCGTCGAGCACCTCGGCGTGGACGAGGCCAAGGTGACCGAGGACGCCTCCTTCATTGATGACCTGGGCGCCGACAGCCTCGATACCGTGGAACTTGTCATGGCTTTCGAAGAAGCCTTTGGCGTGGAAATTCCGGACGATGCGGCGGAGAAGATCACCACGGTGAAGGACGCCATCGCCTATATCGATGGTCAGAAGTCCTGAACCTCGGTTCTGATACTGGACTGATCGCAGGGAGAGGCTGAGCGTGTTCGCACACGGTGCCGCGCCGCGGCGGGTTGTCGTCACCGGCATGGGCATCGCGTGCCCGCTCGGTTTGGGTGTCGAAAGGGTCTGGAAGCGCCTGGTTGCGGGCGAGAGCGGCATTGCCGCCATCCAGTCTTTCGACGTGAAAGATTTATCCGCGAAGATCGCAGGCCAGGTGCCCGTGGGTGCCAAGGCCGAAGGGAAGCTCGATCTCGCTGAATGGATCCCGGTCAAGGATCAGAAGAAGATGGATCGCTTCATTCAGCTCGCCGTCGTGGCGGCGGTGGAAGCGGTGGAGGATAGCGGCTGGGTGGCCCAGACCGAGGAAGATCAATGCGCGACAGGCGTGATGATCGGCTCCGGCATCGGTGGCCTGACCACCATCTTTGAAAGCTCCCGGCTGATTTGGGAGGGCAAGCACAAGCGTGTCTCGCCTTTCTTCATACCCAGCGCACTGATCAACCTAGCCTCCGGTCATGTATCCATCCGTTATGGCTTCAAGGGTCCCAACCACGCGGTGGTGACCGCCTGTGCGACAGGCGTGCATGCCCTCGGCGATGCGGCGCGGCTGATCGCTTTTGGTGATGCCGATGTGATGGTGGCCGGTGGAGCCGAGGCCGCGGTGAGCGAGATCGGCATGGCCGGCTTCTGCGCCTCCCGTGCCCTCTCCACGGCCTATAACGACCGCCCAAGCGAAGGCTCCCGCCCCTGGGACGAAGGTCGCGATGGCTTCGTGATGGGTGAAGGTGCTGGTGTCTGCGTGCTCGAAGAATATGAGCATGCCAAGGCGCGTGGTGCGAAGATCTATGCCGAGGTGATCGGCTACGGCATGTCGGGCGATGCCCACCACATCACCGCTCCTTCCGAGACTGGCGATGGCGCCTTTCGCTCCATGCGGTCAGCGTTGCGCAGTGCCGGGGTTGCGCCGGATGAAGTGCAGTACGTCAATGCACATGGCACTTCCACGCCGATGGGCGACGACCTGGAGTTGAGCGCGGTCGAACGGCTTTGGGGCGATGCGGCCTCGGGGCTGGCCATGTCCTCCACCAAGTCGGCGATTGGCCATCTGCTTGGCGCCGCGGGTGCCGTGGAGGGGATTTTCTCGGTCCTGGCCATTCGCGATGGTGTTGCTCCGCCAACCCTCAACTTGGACAAGCCGTCGCGCGAGAGTGCGATCGACCGCGTGGCCAAGGTGGCGCAGGAACGGCCGATCAAGGTGGCGCTGTCGAATAGCTTCGGCTTTGGCGGTACCAATGCCAGCATCGTTTTCCGCGCTGCGCCCTGAACGGCTTCGTTAACGAGTATTGGCCTTGAGGCGAGTCCTGCGCCGTATCATTGCGGCGTTGCTTGTCCTCGGGCTGCTGGTCGGCGCCGGAGCTTGGCAAGCACAGCGGATGTACCGCGCGCCCGGGCCCTTGGTGGCACCTCTGCAGATTGTCATTCCCCGAGGAGGGACCGAGGCTATTGCCGCAGCGCTCCAGGGCGCGGGCGTCGTCGATGACTCAAGGCTTTTCGCCTTGGCGACCTGGGCGACCCGTGGGCAAGGACCCTTGCGTGCAGCGGAATTTGCCATTCCAGCCGGTGCCTCACTTGCGGAGATACTGGAGATATTGCGGCATGCGAGGCCGGTGCAGCGTCGGTTGACCATCCCGGAAGGGCTGACAGCCCGGCAGATTACCACCCTGCTTGGCCGAGCCGAAGGGCTGACTGGGGAGGCCCCGACGCTGGCCGAGGGTGCGGTGCTGCCAGAGACCTATGCCTATCAATGGGGCGATGACCAGGCTGGACTGCTGCGCCGGGCTGAGGCGGCGATGAACCAAGCGCTGGCTGAGAGCTGGGCCGGACGGGCTGAGGGCCTGCCATTGGCCAACCCGCGAGAGGCTTTGATCCTGGCTAGCATCGTCGAACGGGAAACAGCTCTGGCAGAGGAACGGCCGAGGATTGCCGCGGTCTTCCTGAACCGGCTGCGCCTTGGAATGCCGTTACAATCCGATCCGACTGTTGCCTATGCTGCAGCAGCGGGAGGCACATTGGAAAGGCCGCTGACCCGGGCGGATCTCGACCGGGAGAATCCTTTCAATACCTACCGGGTGAAGGGTCTACCGCCCGGTCCGATCGCTGCCCCTGGATTGGCGGCATTGCGCGCAGTGACCCGGCCGGCGAGCAGCGATGACCTGTATTTCGTCGCAGATGGCTCAGGCGGGCATGCCTTCGCCCGTAGCCTGGATGAGCATAACCGCAACGTGGCGCGGTGGCGGGAGATTGAGCGGCGTCGCTCGGAAGGGCAAGCCGCGCGGTAGCGTCGCCCGCCAACAGATCAACGATCGGGTAGCCAGATTTCCAGCGTCTGCAATGCAGGAGCAGGTTCGTAACCGCGGAAATCCTGAATCGCCCAGCCTCGGCCAAGCCGACCGGCGAGGCGGGCGGCGGCGGCGGCGTCCTCGGTGTGGAAATAGCGAACCACACGCTGGGATGGCGTATTGGTGACCGGGCGTAGTTCCCCCAAGTCGAAGCCTGCTTCCCGCAAGGGCTGGACCAGGCTGGCCGCAACATCTGCGGCAACGGCAGAGCCGGCCCGCATGTGGATGAAGACACGGGGCTGGCTGGTGCCAGGCAAGGTTTCTGCCCGTGCCGGGCGTGTCGGTGGCATAGGTGCAGCAGTGATTGCCGCAGGGGCTGCGGGCGCCGGCACTGCATCTCGCCGGGCGATCGCAAGGTCCCGGCGCAGGCTTGCTAATTCCGCCTCAGCTGCCACACGCGCTTGGGTCAAGCTTGCCAGCCTGGCCTGATCCTCCTCCTGCGCAAAGCGGAGCCGTGCGACTTCAGCCTGCAGGCTGGCCAGAGCTCCAGCATCCACTGCCGGCCCAGGGGCTGGCAGGGATGGAGCAGGGGTGCTGATAACTGACGCGGGACGAAGCCCATGGCCAAGCATCAAGCCGCCCGCCAATCCAGTCAGGCCCAACAGGACACTGGCCAGGACGAGTCGGCCAGACCGCCGAGGCGGACGAACCAGTGAGGCGGCAGGCGGAGGCTTCATACGCAGCGGAGAAAGGACCCAGGTTCAGCTGTTCAGTGCCGCTCGCCAACTTCCAGAGCGGCGGCAGCAGCGGGGTTTTCAGCAAGGCTTTGCGCAGCGAGGGCACGGGCCATCTGGCTCAACGCCTCCTGGTGCTTCTCGTTGTCGATCAGCGCAAAATTTCGCGCCAATTCCAAACACATGCGCTGACGGGGCGAAACCTCGTTCGGCTCGGCGTCATCAGTGAGGCCCTCGAAGAACCAGGAAACGGCAACGGCCAGGACCTGGGCGATCTCAAACAGGCGGCCAGCTGAGATGCGGTTGAGACCGCGCTCATACTTATGGGCCTGCTGGTAGGTCACGCCAATCATACGGGCGAGCTGTTGCTGGGACAGGCCCATCATCACCCGTCGTTCGCGGATTCGCGCGCCGACATGGCGATCCGCGGCATTGGCACGCTGGCCAACCTTGGCGGCGCCGGGGCGGGGCGCGTCCGTATCGGTGGTCGATGGCATATTGTATCCCTTAGGCCGGTGAATGTCTCACCAAGGGCAATGCCGTGGCACCGGTCCCGTTCCACCATGGCGCGTGACGACCGCGTGAGGTCAGCGCCGCGATCGGACATCACCCGCCGCGCGAGGAATCCGGCGTGGTTCGCTGCGCCTCAGCCAGCTGACGGCGGAGGGACTCAACCTCGGCCTTGAGCGACTCAACGGTTTGTGGAGCTTCTGGTGCCCGGAAGGGTGCAAAAAGACTCATCGCCCGTTCCATCATGGCCATGTTCTGCTTGCTGACTTCCTCGATGGTGGGGAAGGGCATGAAACCGCCCATGGCTTGTTCCATGGACCGACGCATCTGGACCTGCTGGCGAGCGAAGCCGTTCATGGCGACGTCTAGGTACCGCGGCAGCACCGTCTGCAAGCTATCTCCGTAGAACCCGATCAAATGCCGCAGGAAGCCTTCCGGCAGCAAGTTGCGGCCCTTCGATTCCTCCTCGACAATGATCTGCGTAAGGACGGAGCGGGTGATATCGTCGCCCGATTTCGCGTCGTAGACCACAAAATCACGGCCCAGGCGCACCATGCCCGCTAGGTCTTCCAGCGTCACATAGCTTGAGGATTCGGTGTTATAGAGGCGGCGATTGGCGTATTTCTTGACCACGACGGGCTGCGTCGGCGCGGCGGACGTCGCGTCGTTCGCGGGTTCGGCGCGGGCAGTGCTTTCGGCCATGGCGTTTCCGATGCGGTTGTTGCGTGACAGGCTCTGCAACCTAGCACGGCGCGATGGCCGCGGCGTAAGCGTGTTTTTTGCATTGCACACCAAGGGACTGCTGGGTCGTGAATTGTTCGGAGCCAGGGGCTTTGCCGGCGGGAGATGACCCGGCGCTCGATCGCTTGGCAGAGGATTGGATCAAGCTTTGGCAGGAGGAAATCGCGGCGCTGGCGGCAGACCCCGACTTGGCTGTGCTCTGGCGCCAGGCCATGACGGCGGGGGCTGGCTGGCTGATCGCCGGTTGGCCGAGCCTTGGTCTGCAGGGTACCGATGACGCGGCGCGGGCCACGGCCGATGGCGCTGCACCTGGCGCTGCAGATGCTGCGCCGGGGCATGGCGATGGCCAACCTGCCGTTGGCGCTGACGCCGGCCTCCGCGCCCGGATCGATGCCTTGGAAAGCCGCTTGGCCGCGCTCGAAGACAGGGCAAGCGGGGGTAGCGCGGATCGCCGCAGCACTCGACGCCGGAAGCCACCGGCCTGAGGCCTTCGCCGCAGCGGTATGGCAAGCAATGGGTCGGGCAGATACGAGGCTGTTGGCGGGGGTTGCGGCCTATCGGGCGTATCCCTGGAGGCGAGAACTGCCAGATCCGCCGGCCATCTGGGCCGAAGGTGGTAGCCGGTTACTGGACTATGGTGGGGGCAATGGGCAGGCGGTGGTTTTCGTGCCCTCCCTCATCAATCGGGCGCAGGTGCTGGACCTGTTGCCGGGAGGGTCGCTGCTGCGCTTCCTGGCTGGGCAGGGGATACGGCCTCTGCTGTTGGATTGGGGGGAGCCTGGGGCTGTGGAGCGGGGCTTCGGACTGACCGACTACATCGCCGGGCGCCTGGAACGGGCTCTGGCAGCGGTCACCGGGCCTGTGGTGCTGGCAGGCTATTGCATGGGCGGGTTGCTCGCATTGGCGGCGGCGCAGCGGCGGCCGGAGCGGGTGCGGGCACTGGCATTGCTGGCGACGCCTTGGGATTTCTGGGCGGCGGACCCCGGCCAAGCCCGGGCCATGGGGGCACTGCTGCCAGGGCTGGAGCCGATGCTGGCAGCGGCCGGGGCGCTGCCGGTGGATGTCATCCAAGCGATCTTCGCAGGGCTGGAGCCGTTCTCGATCGCCGCCAAGTATCGCGCCTTCTCCCAGCTGGACCCCGCTTCGGACCGGGCACGGCGCTTCGTGGCGTTGGAGGACTGGCTGAACGACGGTGTGGCTCTGGCGGCACCTGTGGCACGGGAATGTTTGGGCGGCTGGTATGGCGCCAATGCGCCGGCGCGGGGTGTATGGCGGGTGGCTGGGGAGGCGGTGGTGCCGGGACGGCTGCGAAAGCCGGCGTTCCTCGCAATCCCGTCTCGGGACCGGATCGTACCGCCTGCGAGTGCCATGGCCTTGGCGGCGGCGCTGCCGGACGCCCTGGTACATCGCGCGGCGGCCGGCCATATCGGCATGGTGGCCGGCAGCACGGCTGAGGCGGCGCTATGGCGGCCGCTGTGTGACTGGCTCCACGGGCTTCCGGCCTAGGCTGACTTGTAGGCAGGGGGGACGCGGGCCAGACTGCGGCGCATAAACAGCCTATTCATCGCGGGTGGGAGACCCAGTCATGACCGATATCGTTATCGCTTCCGCGGCACGGACGCCGGTCGGCAGCTTTTCCGGCGCCTTCGCCAGCATGACCGCCCATGCCCTCGGCACCATCGCCATCCGCGCTGCGCTGGAGCGGGCGGGCGTTTCGCCGGAGGAGGTGGACGAGGTGATCCTCGGTCAGATCCTGACCGCAGGCGCGGGGCAGAACCCGGCGCGGCAGGCCGCCGTCGCGGCCGGCATCCCGGTGGAGCGGACCGCCTTCGGGATCAATCAGCTCTGCGGCTCCGGTTTGCGGGCCGTGGCGCTGGCGGCGCAGCAGATCGCCACCGGCGATGCCAGCATCGTGGTGGCCGGCGGTCAGGAGAGCATGACACAGGCGCCGCATGCGCAGCAGCTCCGCGCCGGGCAAAAGATGGGCGACCTCGCACTGGTCGATACCATGATCAAGGATGGGCTCTGGGATGCCTTTCACGGCTACCATATGGGCACCACCGCCGAGAACGTGGCGACCAAGTACCAGATCACCCGTGAGCAGCAGGACGAATTCGCCGCCGGCAGCCAGGCCAAGGCAGCCGCGGCGATGCAGGCCGGGCGCTTCAAGGATGAGATTATCCCGGTGACGGTGAAGGGGCGGAAGGGCGACGTCGTCGTGAGCGATGACGAGTATCCGCGGCCGGAGACCAACCTGGCGGTGCTGCAGAAGCTGCGCCCGGCCTTCTCCAAGGACGGCACGGTGACGGCGGGCAATGCCAGTGGCATCAATGACGGCGCCGCGGCGCTGGTGGTGATGTCGGCCGAGGAGGCCAAGCGCCGCGGCATCACGCCGCTGGCGCGCATTGCTTCCTGGGCCACGGCGGGCGTCGATCCCTCGATCATGGGGACGGGGCCGATCCCGGCGAGCCGCAAGGCCTTGGCCAAGGCGGGCTGGGATATCAATACACTCGACCTGATCGAAGCCAACGAGGCTTTCGCGGCGCAGGCCTGCGCGGTCAACAAGGACCTTGGCTGGGATACCTCGAAGGTAAACGTGAATGGCGGGGCGATCGCCCTCGGCCACCCGATCGGTGCGAGCGGTGCACGGGTGCTGAACACGCTGCTGTTCGAGATGCGGCGGCGCGAGGCCAAGCGTGGCCTGGCAACGCTCTGCATCGGCGGCGGCATGGGCGTGGCGATGTGCCTCGAGCGTATCTGAATCGCTCGACTTGACCAAAAGAAATAGATGAGAGGCTGGAGAGAATACCTTCTCTCCAGCTTTTCTTCTTACACTTAGCAGAAATGCGCGCCCCGCGTCTCCACCGGCACCATGTAAAGTGACTGGCTCGCCGTCATGTACAGGTGGTTCCGCCGCGCCCCGCCGAAGCAGAGGTTGGCGCAGATCTCGGGCAGCCGGATCTGGCCGATGCGCTGGCCGTCCGGGGCGAAGACATGCACCCCGTCATAACCCTCGCCGACCCAGCCGGCGCCAACCCAAAGGTTGCCCGCCTCGTCGCAGCGGATGCCGTCGCCGAAGCCGGATTTGCCACCCAACTCCATGTCGCAGAAGGTGCGCGGGTTGGTCAGCCGCGCGCCGTCCACGTCGTAGACCCAGATGATGTTCTTCGCCTCCTCGTAGTGGGTCTTGCCGCTGTCGGCGACATAGAGACGCTTGTAGTCGGGTGAGAAGCAGAGGCCGTTCGGCTTGAAGGGCTGGTCGGCGACCTTTGCCACCTGGCCGCCGGTATCGATGCGGTAGATCGCCTCCTTGATGAAAGGGCGGGGGCTATTGGCGGATTCCGCGGTGCGGTTGCCTTCATAGTTCATCAGCGCGCCATAGCCCGGGTCGGTGAACCAGATGGCACCGTCCTCAGGGTGGACCACGCCGTCGTTCGGGGCATTGAAGGCGCCGTCCGGGCCGCGCGCCGCCAGCACGGTGGTGGTGCCGTTCGGCTCGTAACGCAGCACGTCGCGGTGGAAGTGGCGGAAGGCGATCTGCCGGCCCTCGCGGTCGAAGGTATTGCCGTTGGAGAAGCCCGAGGGGCTGCGGAAACGGCGATGGATGGAGTGATCCTCCTCCACCATGCGCAGGCATTCGTCGTTGGGGATATCGGACCAGATCAGGAAGCGGCCATTGGCATGCCAGGCGGGGCCCTCGGCCCAGCCGTAGCCGGTGCCGATGCGGCGGATGGCGGTATTGCCGAGCATCGCCTTGAAGCGCTTGGGGTCGATGGCGACGATATCGGCATCGGGGTAGCGGACCGGGGCGGCGCCGCGGTCGTAGCTGCGCTGGGCATGGGCAGGCACGGCGGCGCCAGCGGCCAGGGCGCCGGCAAGCAGGCCCAACCCGCGGCGCGCGATCGGTGTCTCGGACATGGTGTTTCCTTCCCCAGGCCGCCTCGTGCGGACGGCCTGGGGAAGGGTCGCATGGGAGATGGTGACCGCGGCAACCCTGGCGGCGGTTGCTCGCGACCGGGTGACATCAGGCCAGCGTCGTCAGGTCCTGGAACCAGTGCTGCGCCTGGGTATAGCCCCGGATCTTGCTGGTCGCGACATGCGGGTTGGTGTCGTGCACGACGAAGACCAGCAGCGCTTCGTCCACCGCCTTCTCGTGGACCTTCGCCATGAGCCGGTCGACCTCGGCTGCGTCGAAGGTGCTGGTGGCGGTATCGATCAGCCGGTCCATCTCGGCGTCGCTATAGTGGCTCCAATTCACCCCGGTCGGCGCAATTTGTTTCGAGTGGAAGAAGCGGATCAGGGCGTACAACGGATCACTGGTCACGTAGGCGACATTGTTGGCGGTGACATCCTTGGCCAGTTCCCCGGTCGCACCCTGGCGCCAGCAGGTATAGAGCACCTCCAACTCAACCGGCTTGAACTCGACCTCGATGCCGACCTCGCGCCACGACTGCTGGACGTATTCGTTGATCGGCATGGACAGCATCTGGCCGCTGCCGCCAGTTGCCACGATGAATTTGGTCTTCAGCGGGTTGCGGGTGGAGTAGCCGGCCTCGGCCAGCAGGCGCTTCGCTTCGGCCGGATCGTGTTTAATCTTGAAGCTAGGGTTGCCAAACCAGGGGGAGGTCGGATCGACCACGCCCACTGCCGGCTTCGCCAGCCCATTCATCAGTGCCACTACCCCGTCCCGGTCGATGGCGAGGTTGGCCGCCTTGCGCAGCCGGATGTCGCGCCACGGCGAGCCTTCCAGCAGGCTGAGATGGTAGTTCCAGACATGGGGCGTGACGTTCTCGATGATCCGCGCGCCGGATTGCTTCAGGCGAGGAACCATGTCAGGCGCTGGGGTCTCGATGAAATCCACCTGCCCGGTCAGCAGGGCATTGCTGCGGGTGACGGCCTCTGGCGCGCAGACCAGGATGAGGCGGTCCGCTTTGGGCGCGCGTTTCGGATCCCAGTAGCCGGTATTCCGAACCAGCTCAGCACTGGCGCGGGGTACCAGCCGGGCAAGGCGGAAGGGACCGGTGCCCGAGGGTTCGAAGGCAAATTTCTCCCAGCTGCGGCCAAGCTTCTCGTACTGCGCCGGCGACGAGATGAGAAACCACAGCAGCTGATAGGGGAAGATGCTGTCTACCGCTTTGGTGGTGACCTCGACAGTCATGGCATCGAGCTTTCGCCATGAGGCAACGCTGGGAAGCCGGGGGCGGACCTGCGCCGCCTGACGATTGTCGAAATGCGGTGCCTGAGGATTTAGCACCTTCTCGAAATTCCAGACGACGGCATCGGCATCGAAATCTGAGCCGTCATGAAATTTGACGCCGGGGCGAAGCTTAAGGGTCCATTTCTTGCGGTCGGCGGGGTCGGCATCCCAACTGGTGGCCAAACCGGGAACCAGCTTGCCGGGGCGGTCCGCGACATCCATCTCCCAGGCGACCAGCGGGTCGTACAGGGTATAGCCGGTGAATTGGTAGGCGCCGGCGCCGCGGTCCGGCTGGCCGGTGGTCTGCGGGATATCGGCCATGGAGATGCCGTAGCGGATGACGCGCTCGGCAGCCTGCGCATGGGCGGGGCTGACTGCCCAAGGGTTGGGCAGGCCGGGCAGGGCGGCAAGGCCGGAGGCGCGAAGGAGGGCGCGGCGAGACAAGGACATTTCGTGGACCCCGGACTGATGGATTGCCCAAAGGTCAGCAAGCGGCGTGCCGGTTACGCGGGCAGCACGATCTCAAGGACCCGAGCATAGTTGCCGCCAAGCACCTTGGCGGCTTCGGCTGAGTTGAAGCCTGCCGTCAGCAATGCCTCGGCCAGGGCTGGGGTCTGGCGGTAATCCGCGAAGCACGCGGGGGAGAGCAGGCCCTGCATATCGGAGCCGATGCCGACATGGTCGATCCCGACGACATCCACGCTGCGGGCCAAGCCCTCAGCATAGGCGCTGAGGGTGGGGAAGATGGTGGCTGGCGGCCAAAGGCCGATGACCCCACCGGTGGCAGCGACCAGCCTGGCATGATCCGCGGTGATCTGGCGGGAGCGTGGGCCGGGCCGCTGGGTGATGGAGGTATGCGAAAGGACGAGGGGCTGGTTGCTCACCTCTGCCACCGCCTTGGTGGTGAGGAAGGTGGCATGTGCCACGTCGACCACGATGCCGAGCCGGTTGCAGGCGCGGACCACTTCGGCGCCGAAGGCGGTCAGGCCGTGGTGGACCGGCGGCTCGGTCTGGATGTCGCCAAGTTCGTTGACCCGGTAATGGACCAGTTGCAGGTGGCGAAGGAAGTGGCTGCGGAAAGCGTCCTCCAATGCTTCCAGTCGGCCCACGAGGAAATCCGCGCCCTCGGCGGCAACGAGGATGGCCGGGCCGGTGCGGTGGCTGGTGACGGCATGCAGGCCGGCCCGATCGGTCACAAGGAACAAGTCCTGGTCCCGCGCCATGGTGGTGAGACGGTGGAAGGCGGCTTCGCCATGCCGCGCCAGTTCGCCCGGCTCAGGCGGTCGGAAGGCCTCGATGCGGCTATCGGGGGTGACATGGGTGGTGGGGGTATCGGCCACCATCGCCAAGGCGATCAGTGTCATCCCGCCTTCCCGCATGGGCGCGGCGATGGGCTCGGGCGGCCGCTGACGCAGGCGGCCCAGGATGACGCGACCGGCGTGGCTATGCAGATCCATCGGTTGAGCCGTGGCCAGTAGCGCGGCGGTCGCGGCCGCAGCGGGCGGCGTGGTGCAGGCAGTGGTGGCGGCGACGCAAACGAGTGGTAGGCTGGCGAGCAAAGCGCGGCGGGCCATCCAGGGCCCAGGTGCAGCGGCCAGGCCAGCGAAGCGGGCCTCCCGCAGTTGCCAGCGCCAGCCGGACGGATCGCACTCCGGCAGCCGGTGCCAGTGGCCGGTCAGACGCAGCTTGCCACGAGAGGCAGGGATGGGCGCGCTGGCCAGGACCTCGACCATGCGGATGGGGTCAAGGGGGCAGCCGGGGCAACAGGGTGGCTCTGCGGCGAGGATCAGGGTGCGGCCATTGCCAAGCGTATTCGGCAGGGCGTTCCAGCCCTCGATCTCGACCGGGGTTCCCTCCGCGACGTGAGGGGAGAGCAGGCGAGACCAGGGGATGGACATGGCTTGGGCTCCGCGACGCCTGTCATGTTGCGCCCGTGCGCGGTTCGCCAGCTAGGCGGTTTCGGCAACCACGACGCGCCGACGTCGGATAGTGGCGGGGACCGCCCCGGTGGGGATCAGTTCGGAAAAATCCTTGGTGGCTTCCATCAGAGTGACCCCGGCAAATCCGGGGAGAAGCCGATTGCCGAGCCTTTCCCAGACCATGGCGCCGCGCAACAACATCCTGGCCTGGAAGGGCGGCACGAAGAGCGCGGGCTGCCGCCGGGTGACAGCGAACATCTGCCGGCGCAGGAGGCGTTCGAGCTGACCGGTGGAATAGGGTTGGCCATGGCCGAAGGGGGTGCGTTCCAGGTGCGCCCAGAGCCCATGGCGGTTGGGTGCGACCACCAGCAGGCGGCCATCGTCCTTGAGCACCCGCCAGGCTTCCCGCAACATGCGGCGCACGTTTTCGGCATGTTCCAGGCCATGCACCAGCAGGATGCGGTCAAAGCTGAGGTCGGGAAAGGGCAGGGACTCGCCTTCCCCCACCGCGGTGCGGCTCGCGGCGCTGCGAGGCCAGCGCCAATGCGGCATATGCGGCGGGACGAGGCTGATGCAGCGGGCGCCGCCACCCGGCTGGTCCGGCCGCCAGAGCCGGAGGAAAGGGCTGGCATAGCCGAGGCCGAGGACCGCCTGACCCGGTAGCCGAGGCCAGATGGTGCGCAGATGGTCCCGCAACAGGCGCGCAGCCACCAGCCCCGCCGGGGTGGCGTAGAAATCCCGCAGGCCGTGGACCTCGTGGCGCATGGGAGGGATATAGAGCAATCGGCCCGATGATTTCATGGGCCATGCACCATCCGGAGCGCGTTTCCCTTGGCACCGTGGCCGGGTGGGGACAAGCGCCGGGCTGAAGGAGAACCTTATGCCGGTTTCCGTCACTGCCATCCCCTGTCTGTCTGACAATTACGCCTGGATGCTGCGCGATGACGCGACCGGCACTGTCGCGCTATGCGATCCGGGCGAGGCCGGGCCGATCATCGCCGCGCTGGAGGCCGCGGGGGGGCGCTGCGACCTGATCCTGCTGACGCATCACCATGGCGACCACGTGGCCGGGGTGGCGGAGGTACAGGCACGCTTCGGAGCCAAGGTCGTGGGGGCGGCGGCTGATGCGCATCGGCTGCCGAAGTTGGATATCGCGCTGAAGCCCGGCGAGACGGTGACGGTCGGCGCGACCGAGGGCGTGGTGATCGATACGCCGGGCCATACCGTCGGGCATATCGCCTTCCATTTTGCCGATGGGGATGTCCTGCTGTGCGGCGATACGCTGTTCTCGTTGGGCTGCGGGCGGTTGCTGGAAGGGACGGCGGCACAGATGTATGGCTCGCTGCAGGCGCTGGCGGCGCTGCCGGAGACGACCCTGGTCTGCTGCGGCCATGAGTACACCGAAAGCAACGCCCGCTTCGCGTTGACGGTGGAGCCGGAGAATGCCGCTCTGGTGGCTCGCAGCGCCGAGGTGACGGCACAGCGGGCGGCAGGGAAGCCGACGGTGCCGACAACCCTGGCGCAGGAGAAGGCTGAGAATCCCTTCGTGCGGGCCAAGGATGTGGCGCGGTTGGCAGCGATCCGTTCGGCCAAGGACAGCTTCCGCTGAACCTGCGCGATCCGGGGCTGGCGGCAGCGGCGGTGATCGCTGGTCTCGGCCTGCAGCCGCATCCCGAGGGCGGGCATTACCGCGAGATCTGGCGGGATGCACCGGCCGGTGGCGTCCGCGGGGCAGGGACCGCGATCTACTACTTCCTGGCGGAGGGCGAGCGCAGCCATTGGCACCGGGTGGATGCGGCGGAAGCCTGGCATTGGTATGCTGGCAGCCCCTTGGTGCTGGGGCTTTCGCCGGATGGGTCGGGCCGGGAGGAACGGCTGCTTGGGCCGGACCTTGGGGCCGGGGAGCAGCCCTTTGCCCTGGTGCCGGCCGGCTGGTGGCAGGCGGCGCGGCCACTCGGTGCCTGGGTTCTGGTCGGCTGCACAGTCAGCCCGGCCTTCGACTTCACCGGCTTTGAGATGGCGGCGCCGGGTTGGTCACCCGGCTAGACCCCGGCCTGCAGGCATCCCAGGATGGCTGCAACGAAACCGGGGGAGGGCGGCGGCATGCTGCGACGACACGTATTGCTGGCCTCGGCGCTGCCCTTGGCCGTACGGGCGCAGCCGGCCTTCCCCGATCGCCCGCTACGGCTGATCGTGCCTTTCGCCGCCGGCACCAGCTCCGACATCCAGGGCCGCCTTGTCGCCAGCCGCATGGGAGAGGTGCTTGGCCAGCCCATCGTGGTGGAGAACCGCGCCGGCGGCGGCGGCACCGTCGGGGCGGAAGCGGTTGCCAAGGCACGGCCGGATGGGCACACCATCCTGCTCGGCTCGAACGGGCCGCTGACCGTGAACCCCGTCATCCAGCCCCGCATTCCGTATGATGTGGAAACGGAGCTGGCGCCGATCGCCTTGGTCAGCCGCAGCCCGCTGACCCTGGCGGTGAAGGCGGATAGCCCGATCCGCAGCGTCGCGGATCTGGTCGCCGCGGCCAAGGCAAAGCCCGGCGACATCACCATCGGTTCCTCCGGCCAGGGCAGCGCGACGCATTTCCTGATCGAACAATTCATGGCCGCGGCCGGCATCCGCCTGACCCACGTACCCTATCGCGGTAGCAGCCAGTCCATCCCGGATCTCATCGCCGGCAACGTGCAGGTGGTCATGGGAGAAGTCTCGACCACCGTGCCGACCTGGCGCGGCGGGCTTGTGCGTATCCTGGCTACGACGGGACCGAGCCGGACGCCCCTGGTGCCGGACATCAGCACCCTGATCGAGCAGGGCTTCCCTGGCCTGACCGGCGGCAGCTGGGCGGCGCTGATGACGACTGGCGGCACGCCGGAGACCGCGATTCGTGCCTTGGCGGCGGCTGCCAATGCGGCGCTGGCCGACGCCTCCTATCGGGAGCGCCAGGCGGAGGTGGGCGCGCAACTCTCGGAGGAGGCGGTACGCACCCCGGCCGGGCTCGCCGCCTGGCTGCGGGAGGAACGGGCGAGGACCCGGGAAACCGCTTTGCAGGCCGGTATTCGCGGCGAATAGCCTCGACGAGCATTTTCGTCTTCCGTGCGTCGCGCGACCACGGACGAATCCAGGTGCTGATCAACTCGATCAGCAATCTCTCCGGCTGCGTCGTCCCCTATGCATTGGGATGGATGCGGGAGGCGGTGGGAAGCTTTCCGCTGGCGCTGCTGGTGCTGGCCATGGGGCATGATCCGGCATTGGAACAGCCACGAGACAAGCCGGCGCCTGTGGCATAGCGGCGCCGGCAGTCGCGCTCAGATGGCTTTCTGAGCCCTGAGCGCGGCGATCCCGGTTGCGTCGTAACCGAGTTCCTGCAGCACCTCGTCGGTATCGGCGCCCATGACCCGAGGCGGGCTATCGATCTGCGGCCCGCCATGCGCCAGCTTGAAGGCAGCGACCGGCACACCGAAGGGGCCGGGAAGGCCAGGTGCGCCGCCCGGAAACATGTGCACCACGCCACGGCTGGCGAGATGCGGGTCGGCCAGCGTCTCCTCCATGCGGCGGACCCGGGCGGCAGGGACGTGCTTCGACTGTAGATAGACCTCCCATTCATCCGCGCTGCGGGTCAGCATGATATCGGCCAGCACCGCTTCCTCATGGTCTCGGTCGGCAGTGCGGGTAGGATTGTCCGCCTTGGCCAGTTCCGGCCGGCCGAGCGCGGCCCAGAGCCGCTTCTGCTGGCGAAGGTTGCTCGCACCCAGCATCACCATCCCATCCTTGGTCTGGTAGGCGCTGTTGGTGGCATGGACATGCTTGTTGCCGGATGGCTTGGCGCCCTTGCCGGTTCGGAGATAGGCGGCAACATGGCTTGCCTGCATCATCAGCGCCACGTCCAGCATGGCGAGGTCGATGCGCTGGCCACGGCCGGTCTTCTCCCGTTGGAACAACGCGGCGGAGAGGGCAAAGGCGCCCATCGTGCCGGTCGCGTAGTCGATCGCCGGGGCACCGAATTTGATCGGGTTCACCTCCGGCGTGCCGGTCGCGGCCATGATGCCGGAGGTTGCCTGGATGACATGGTCGTAGGCGGTCTGATTGCCGCGCACGCCGCCATGGCCGAAGGCCGAAATGGAGCAGTAGATCAGTTTCGGGTTGATGGCCGAGAGCGCCTCATAGCCCAGGCCGAGGGTATCGAAGGCGCCGGGGCGGAAATTCTCGACCAGCACATCGGCGGTCGCCACCAGCTTATACAGCACCTTGCGCCCTGCTTCGGTTTTCAGGTCCAGGGTGATGGAGCGCTTGTTGGAGCCCTGGGTGACGAAATAGCTGCCCATGTTGGCCAGGTTGCCGGCGAGGTCGGGACCGCTGTCGCGGCTCTGGTCGGGGTCGTCGGGGTGCTCGATCTTGATCACGTCGGCGCCGAGCAACGCAAGCTGGTAGGCGGCGAAGGGGCCGGCCAGCACATGCGTGATGTCGATGATGCGGATGCCCTCGAATGGCCGCATGGCTCGTTTCTCCCTTTCTTGGCCGAGTGACTATGGCCGTGCGCGCCGATTGGCGCCATCCTGCCGTGAAGCTTTGGGGGAAACGACCAGCGTGACCGCTTCCGCGGCGGCATCGCCGCGCCTGTTCGCCGTGCCGGATTTCCGCCGGCTCTGGTGCGTCGGCCTGATCGTCTTCCTGGTGCGATGGCTGGAACTGCTGGCAGTCAGCCTATTCGTCTATCAGGCCACGGGTTCGGCCTTTCTGGTCACCATGATGGGCATGCTGCGCATCCTGCCGATGGGACTGTTCGGCGCGCTGCTGGGAGCCATGGCGGAACGGGTGGAGGCGCGCACGGCGCTACTCGGGATTGTGGTCTCCAGTCTGCTGGTCTCCCTGGCGCTGGCAGTGCTGGCCTGGCTTGGGATGCTCGCGGTTTGGCATCTGGCGGTCGCCAGCTTCCTCAATGGGCTCGGCTGGGCAGCGGATAATCCCGTGCGGCGGATGATGATCGGCCAGGTCGTGGGCCAAGCCCGCATGGGCGCGGCAATGTCCGCCGATGTCGGCAGCAACAACGCTAGCCGAATGCTGGGTCCGACCTTCTCCGGCCTGATCTTCGCCACGGTGGGGATCGAGGGCGCCTTCGTCATCTCCGTGCTGCTCTACCTCATCGCCGTCGTCGCCACGCTGCGTTTGCGCTACCGCAGCGGGGTGCAACCGGCGAGCGGGGAGGGCGTGCTGGCGCGCATCGCGGAGGGTGTCGCGGTGGTGCGGCGGGACCGGCGGCTGGTGGGCACCCTGGTTGTCACGGTGATCTTCAACGTCTTCGGCTGGCCCTTCACCAGCCTGATCCCGGTGGTGGGCCAGGACCACCTTCATCTGGGGCCGGAGGCGATCGGGGTGCTCGCCAGCATGGATGGCGTCGGCGCTTTCGCCGGGGCGCTGGCCATGGCGGCCTGGGTCAAGCCCGCGATCTACGCGCGCTGCTATATCGGCGGGATGGCGCTCTACCTCGTCGCACAGATGGGCTTCGCGCTGGCGCCGCATCCGGCGCTGGCAGGGGCGGCACTGCTGTTTGCCGGCTTCGGCCAGGCGGGGTTCAGCATCATGCAAGCGACGCTGGTCTATATGCTGGCGCCTGCCGAGGTGCGCAGCCGGGTGCTCGGGCTGCTCTCGGTCTGCATCGGCCTTGGGCCGATCGGCTTCGTGCATATCGGGTTGCTGGCCGATGCGCTCGGTGCGCAATGGGCCTGCGTCATCAGCGGGGCCGAGGGGTTGCTGGCCCTGCTGCTCACGCGCAGGCTGTGGAAGCATGTCCAGGGGAGCGACGATCCATGAATGACCTGACGATCCGCGAGGTGCGGACCACCCTGCTGCAGATGCCCTGGCAGGAGGATCCCTGGCTGTTCGGCCATGCGCTGGGCGCCACGCGGGACCTGGTGGTGGTGGAGGTCGTCACCGCCTCCGGCATCACCGGCATGGGCTACCTGCATCTTCTGACCTTGCCGCTGCAGCGCACCATCGGCGCCTGCATCGCCGAGGCCATGGCGCCGCGCATCATCGGCCGGCAGGCGACCGACGTGGAGGCGATCTGGCGAGACCTGTGGCGCACGACGTTGACCGGCGGTCGTGGTGGCGTGGCGATGATGGCGCAATCGGCGATCGACATCGCGCTGTGGGACGTGGTGGGCAAGTCCGCCGGGCTGCCGCTGCACCGGCTGTGGGGGCACTACCGCAGCGAGATCCCGATCTACGGCAGCGGCTGCTTCCGTGGTGCTCTGGGCGACGGGATGATCGCCAAGGCGAAGTACTACGTCGAGCAGGGCTACAAGGCGATCAAGATGCAGGTCGCCCATATCGGTGACGTGCGGACCGATATCGACAACGTCCGCCGGATGCGGGACGCGGTCGGCCCCGATGTCGAGATCATGATCGACGTGAACATGGGCTGGAGCGCCGATACCGCGATCCTCGCCGGCCGCGCCTTCGAGGAATTCGACGTCTACTGGCTGGAGGAGCCGGTGCTGGCCGACGACTTCGCCGGCTATGCCCGCTGCGCCGAAGCGTTGGACCTGCGCGTCGTCGGCGGTGAGACGCATTTCGGCCGGGCCGACCTGAAGCCCTTCTTCGAGAACCCGCGCCTGCCGATCCTGCAACCGGACCCGATGCGCGGCGGCCTGACGGAGTTGCGCAAGATCGCCACGGTCGCCGAGACCTGGGGCATGACGATGGCGCCGCATCTCTTTCCGGAACTGAACGTGCATATCCTCGCCAGCATCCCGAACGGGATCTGGGCGGAGCAGATGGGGCTGCTCGACGATGTCTGGGTGACGCATCCGAAGATTAGCAGCGGCATCATCACGGCCCCGGAGACGCCGGGGCATGGGCTGGCGTTCAAGCCGGAAGTGATGAAAGACTTTGTACTGAAATAATAGGAAAAACCCGGGGAGAAGGCATTCTCCCCGGGCCTGCCTATCCCGCCAGTTGCGCGATCGCTGCATCCACGCCACCCGGCGTATGCGGAATACCTGCGACCTTCATCGCCAGTTCCACCGTCGCCAGAGTGCCGAGAATCATCGGCTCGTTCAGGTCACCGAGGTGACCGATGCGGAAGACCTTGCCACCGAGCGGACCCAGGCCGCCACCAAGCGAGACGTTATAGGTCTTCAGCGCAATGTTGCGCAGCACGTCGGCATTGCTGCCTTCCGGCATCAGGATGGCGGTGACGCTGTCCGAATAGCGGCTGGGGTTGAGGCAATAGAGCTGCGGGCCGTTATTGCCGGACCAATGCTGCACTGCGGCACGGACAGCGCGGGCCAGACGGGAATGGCGGAGGAAGACATTCTCCAGCCCTTCCTCCTGCTCGATTAGCCGGAGCGATTCCTGCAGCATATAGAAGAAGCTGATCGGCACGGTGCCGACGAAGCTCTTGTGCGGCCGGGCCAACATGTTGGTCCAGTTGAAGTAGTGCTTCGGCAGCTTTGAGGTCTTGTGGACCTCCATCGCCTTGTTCGAGACGCCGTTGAAACTCATGCCGGTATGCAGCATGAGGCCCTTCTGGCTGCCGCCGACCGCGGCATCGACGCCCCATTCGTCCATGCGGAAATCGAGCGAGCCGAGCGAGGAAATCGTATCGGCCATCAGCAGCGCCGGGTGGCCGGCGGCATCGATTGCGGCGCGGACCTCCTGCACCGGAATCGTCATGCCGGTCGCCGTCTCGTTGTGGACGACGCAGACGGCCTTGATGACGCGGTCGGTATCGGCGACCAGCGCGGCCTTCACCGCGGCGATGTCGACGCCGCGGCGCCAGTCGGCAGTGACGCTGCGGACCTCGATGCCCAGATCCTCGGCCATCTTGGCCCAGGAGAGGGAGAAATAGCCGCTCTCGATGATCAGCACCGTGTCGCCGGCCGAGAGCAGGTTGACCAGGCAGGCTTCCCAGGCGGCGTGGCCGGAGCCGGTATAGAGGAAGATGTTCTGTTCGGTCTTCAGCACCCGCTTGAGGCCGGCGACGCAGGCGTCATAGACCTCGATGAAGTTGCTGTCGTTGAAGTCCATGGTTTGGTGGGCGCCGGCCAGCAACACCGAATCCGGAATATTGGTCGGCCCGGGATTGGCGAAGAATTGGCGGCCACGGGGCTTCTTGGCAGGTTGCGTCGCGCTCATTGGCGTCCAGTCCCCTCAGGGTATCGCTGCGGTTGCCCTTGGTCATCCCATGCCTGGGGGCGGTTGCCCAGGGGGGAGATTAGGCGGGATCGGACCTTGCCCCGTTCCGGTCTCTCCAAGACCATTCGGTAGTTGCAACACCAGAAGAACGTGGCGGTTACCGGCGTGGAAGTGCAGGGTGCCGGTACCATGGACCCCGCGCACGGTGAAAACGGTATCTTCCTCGATACGCTGGCCCTTGGCCGCCAGCGGGGCGTGTGCGGCCTAAGCACAGGCCATGGCATTGGCCTCATCCACCATTTCCAGGCGGACCAGTGCACCAGCCGGAATCAGCGCCAGCAGCGTGGCAGCTTCCCCTGGGAATGCTTTCCAAGGGTGCACCAGTAGGCCACGGCCAAACCTGCCTGCCGGCTTGGCGTGGGCGGCGCAACTCTCGTGGCCAGCCGAGGACGGAGGCAAGACCGTGGAAACGCAGACGAGAGTGCTGGCACCGAGGCCCACAAACACCTGCGGTGTCACCAGCCCTGGTCCACGAAGGCTATTGGCAAGGACATGCTCCCATGGTGGTGAGGGGAGCAGGCGCCTTGCCAATGGAGTAAGCAACTGAAGGCTGTTTAATCCACCAAGCCAGAAGATTTATACAGGAAATGGATACTTCTTCAAATAGGGCATGTAGCTTTTCTCCACGTCGATCTCGAAGGAGGCAAGGGTACGGACTACCGCGCAGTAGAAGGCACAGGTCACGACCAAGTCCATGATGCAGTCATTCGGCAGTTCGGCGCGCAACGCGGCGAAGGTGTCGTAGTGGACACCAGGGCCGTCATGCACTTCCCGGGCCGCCTTCAACACCAGACGGGCCAGGGGCTCGAGGTCGCTGGTTTCGCCGCGACTTTCGACGATCAGTGCTTCGATATCGCTGTCGGTGACGCCGAAGTCGTAGCCGATCTTCACGTGGTGCGACCATTCGTAGGGGGACCGGGCCAGCCAGCCGACCTGAAGGATGGCAAGCTCGCGTAGGCGCGCATCCAGCTTGGTCTTGTAGCGAATGTATTGGCCGAGTCCCGAGAATGCGCGCATCGCATCCGGATTATGGACCAGCGTCTTGTAGAGATTGATGTCGCGCGAAAGCAGGCCCTGGTCCTCGGGCTTGAGGTCGGCTTTCTCCAGGTAAGGGAGGCGTGCCATGGACGTTTCCTTGTTATTCGGGTTGCAGAAACTTGTAGCGGAAGCCGTCTGCACCGGCGCTGACCCGGCCGGCAGTGGTCCCGGGGAAGTGGATCGGCAGGACGATGGTAGGCGTCTCGGCGACTTCCGCGAGGAAACCGCGGCGGCTTTCGGCGGCTTGGGCCGCATCCCAGTCGAAGATGGTGGACCAGCCGGGCTCGCGGACCTGCAGAGCATGGTGCATCAGGTCGCCGGTGACCACGGCGCGCTGTCCGCCGGAGGAGATATTGACGCAGCAGTGGCAAGGCGAATGGCCCGGCGTCGGTGAAAGCCAGACCGTGTCATCCAGCGAGAAATTATCGTCGACCAGCAGCGCCTGGCCGGCGGCGACGACCGGCTCGCAGTTATACTCCCAAACATTACCGGGTGGCTGTGCGCCCCGCGTCGTCGCTTCCTCCCAGGCGGCGTATTCGCCTTTATGAAAGACGTATTTGGCTTTGGGGAAAGTTGGCACCCATCGTCCGTTCACCAGCCGGGTATTCCAGCCACAGTGGTCGATATGGAGATGGGTACAGAAGACATAATCGATGTCTTCGAAGCGCAAACCGGCGGCAGCGAAGCCATCCAGCCAGGGCTGCTTCGGGAAGTCCATGGGTGCCGGGTAGCCCTTGTCCTCGCCGGTGCAGGTATCGACCAGGATGGTATGCTTCGGCGTGCGAATGACGAAGGTTTGGTAGGTGATGACCATGCGGCCGCTGGCGGCGTCGAAGACGACAGGGTCCATTTCAGCCAGATGCTTCGCACCGAGGATGGGGTCGTAGCCGGGAAACATGGTTTCCGGCGTGCGCCATGGGCCGTCCCTCTCGACGATGCTGGTGATGGTGACGTCGCCTATCCGTAGTTCCTGCATGAGCTCGGCTCCTGGCTGGCTTCTGAAGAGTCAGGCATCAACATGAGCGGTGGCGATGACTGCGGGGCGGGCGCTGAAGGCGGCATGCCAGGCGGCCAGCGCCGGATGGTCCTTGCGCCAGCCGGCTTCGGGCCAGCGGAAGTCGAGGTAGGAGAGGGCGGCACCGATGGTGAGGTGGCCGATGTCGTAGGGAATCGCTTCCAGGGCCGGGACCATCGGCTCGAGTGCTGCCAGTACTGCCGCGCGCTTGAGTTCGAAGCCATCGAGGATGACGGCTGAAGGCGCCTCGCGCAGCACCTCTCCCCGCCAGAGCAGCAGCATTTCCATGAAGCCGGTGCCGAGCGCATGGCGCTGCAGTGCATCGATCCGCGCTGCGCCGCTGGGGAAAAGCCGTGGAGCTTCGCCCAAGGTATCCAGGTATTCGCAGATGACGACGCTGTCGAAGAATACCCGGCCATCCGGCAGCAAGAGCGTGGGGATGCGGCCGAGAGGATTCCGGGGCAACAGGCCGCGATCGGTCCTGGTCAAGGCGACCACGGTGGGGATGCGCTCGATGAGGCTATCCAGGCCGCGTTCATGCGCCGCCAGCATCACCTTCCGCACGAAAGGCGAGCGGGAGGACCAATGCAATTTCATGGTCGTCTGCGTTGCGGACATGGCCGATTCTCCCCTTTGCCAAGGCATACTGCGATGCCCGCTGGGCGGCTTGAAGCCCCCGCAGCCGGCAATCGCGCGCTATCGCAGCGTGGGGGCTGGCCAGTCCAACGCCGGCAGCGGGGCTTCGCGGACGAAGTTGGTCCAGGTCCGGCAATCCACCATCTGCCAGCCGGGATCGGGTGGCTCACCGAAGGCGATGGGTGGGCAGCGTCCGGAGTGGGCAAGGTGGTCCGCCATGGCGGTGCGGGCGGCGAGGTGGCCGCGCGGGCCGTTTTCCCAACGTTCCCAGCGGACCAGTCCCAGGCCGCGGGCGAACCAAAAGCGCTCAAGATGATCCGCGATGGCGATGGCGGTACCGCTGAAATGCTCGGAAACCAGCACCTCGGCCGGAGCGGTGGCGGTGTGGCCGTTGCTGGCCTCGCGCCAGGGTAGGTCTATGCGGGCGCTGCGCCAACGGGTGAGGCTCGGGTTGAGGCGGCTGGGGCAGACCTCCGGCCCGCTGGTGATATTCAGGCCGATGAGGCGCTGTTGCCAATCGGCGGTGAAGGGTGGGGTGGCAAGCAGCCAGCCGGCTTGGCACGTGGCGGATTGGAACCACTGCGGGGCACCAGATGCATCCTCCGTCATCGCGGCAGAGAGTTCGCCATTGGCCGGCAATGGGATGACTTGGCCGCCGTCGCCCGGGTCCTTGTGGCCGAAGGCACGGGGGGTATTGCCGAAGTCGAAGGTCTGGATTGCTGCGGGAGCGCCATGCAGGGTGCCAAGAAGTGAATCGCTGGCTTGGTAGCCGCGCGGCAGGGCATCGGCGGCGCCGGGCCAGTCATGCTTGCGATAGGGCAGTGGCTCCCCGGTGCGAAGGGAGCGGGTGCTGTCGCAGCCTGGCTCGAAGGGAAGGCGGCCTGGGAGGGGACTCCCGGCTTGGTCAAGACATGCGGACTGGATGACGTAGCTATCAGGCCTTGCCGGTTGGGCGGCAGCAGGAATGGCGGCCAGCAACCAGAGCCCCAACATGCAAAACCGCGGATCACGGGGAAGCCCGTGCCGCGGTTGCATGCTCATCGTCGTAACCCGGCTTGCGCCGCGTTTGTGCTCAGAAGCCTTCGCGTTCCAGCCGCTTGCGCTCAACTTTGCGGGCGCGACGGACAGCCTCTGCGGCTTCGCGGGCACGGCGCTCGGACGGCTTCTCATAGTGCCGGCGCAGCTTCATCTCGCGGAACACACCTTCGCGCTGCAGCTTCTTCTTGAGCGCCTTCAGCGCCTGATCGATGTTGTTGTCACGGACGACGACTTGCACGCGGCCCAACCTCCTGTGGCTTGGCGGAGAATACGGATCGCCGCATCAGAGGCGCAGCTTTAGGCGGCCCGGATAACCCGGACCACCTTCGCCATCCCCACCCTGATGCGGAGGGACCCTTCCTAACATAGGTGCCGGGGAGGGTGGAAGCCCCCTCCCGCATTCCAGGCCGCATGCCTACCTTGGCGAAGCAAATGCTGTGGCAGGGAGGCAGGACTTGGCTATTCTGAAGATTGCCCGCATGGGCCACCCGGTACTGCTGCGGGAAGCGGAGGCGGTGGATGATCCGACCCATCCAGAAATCCGCCGGCTGATCGCCGATATGGCGGAAACTATGCTGGATGCGGCCGGCATAGGCCTAGCGGCGCCTCAGGTACATGTTCCGCTGCGGCTTTTCGTCTGGCGCGGGCCGAATGGCGTGGCGGCGCTGGTGAACCCGGAACTGACGCCGATCACCGAGGAGACCGAGTCCGCCTGGGAGGGCTGCTTGTCGATTCCTGGGCTGCGTGGGTCCGTGTTGCGGCCCAAGCGCATCCGCTTCCGCGGATTGGATGCCGAGGGCGAGCCAGTGGAAGGCGAGGCGGAGGCCATGACCGCCCGGGTGATGCAGCACGAAACCGACCACTTGGACGGAATACTCTACCCGATGCGTATGCCGGATCTGTCCCTATTCGGCTTTACCGACGAGCTGGCCCGGGCGGCCGGGAGCCAGCCGCGATGAATGATGACAGTGCCATCCGTGATGCGGCGATCCGCGCTATGCTGCCCTTGGCCGGGGCGGAAGGCTGGAATGGGACTGTGATCCGGTCCGGGCTGGCGGCAGCCGGTGAAGATCCGGCGTTGGCCGAAAGCTGGTTTCCGACCGGTGCCCCCGGCGCGGTCGCGGCCTGGATCGACTTGGCCAACCGAGAGATGATTGACGCCGCGGCGGCAGAAGGCGTTGCCGGGCTACGGGTGCCGGCGCGGATTCGCCGCGTGGTGGAGCTGCGGTTGACCGCGGTGGCGCCGCACAAGGTCGCGCTTCGGCGGGCACTCAGCCTACTGGCAATCCCCTACAACCTTCCCGTCGCACTGCGGACCACAGCGGCGACAGTGGATGCCATGTGGCATGCTGCGGGCGATACTTCCGCCGATTTCTCTTGGTATACGCGGCGGGCGACCCTAGCCGGGGTCTATGGTACGACGCTGGCCTTTTGGATGCGGAACGACGACCCAGCGCTTGGCGAGGCAATGGAATTCCTTGACCGGCGGCTGGCTGGGGTGGCTCGGCTTGGCAGGCGCCGGCATGCTGCCTGATTGACGGCACGCCGGCCGCGTGGTGCGCTTGTCCCAACGAACGGGGAAGCGCCATGGCCATCGTGCCGAATCACGCCAAGCAGCGGCTGGCCGCTGGACAGTTCGCGCTCGGCTTCGGGGTCCATCATCTGCGCGGCAGCGCAGTCGGCATGATCGCCGCGGCCACCGGCTACGACTGGCTTTTCATCGACATGGAGCATGGTGCGGCCTCGGTGCAGGAGGCGACGCAGATTGCCATCGCTGCGCTGAACCAGGGCGTCACTCCTATCGTGCGCTGCTGCAAGGAGGCGCTCTTCGAGGGCACCCGGGCGCTCGACAATGGCGCCATGGGCGTTGTGGTGCCGCATGTGGATACCGCGGCCGAGGCCCGGATGGTGGCCGCGGCCTATCGCTTCCCGCCGCTTGGCACCCGGTCCTGGGGCGGTCCGCCTTTCGCCTACAACATGCAGCCGCCGAGCGCTGCTGAGGCGCAGGCCGAGCTTAACCACGACATCCTCGTCGCCTGCATGATCGAGACGCCGGAGGCGGTCGAGAATGCCGCCGCGATCGCGGCGGTACCGGGGATCGACGTGCTGCTGATCGGAACTTCGGACCTGACGGCCTCGCTGGGTATCGCCGGGCAGATCGGCCACCCGGATGTGCGGGCAGCCTACGCCAAGGTGGCGGCGGCCTGCATGGCGGCGGGCAAGGTGATGGGCATGGGCGGGGTCTACGATGAGACCTGGGCATCGGACTATATCAAGCTCGGGGCGCGGTTCGTGCTCAGCGGCTCGGATCATAATCTGCTGATGGCCGCGGCGGCCGGGCGGTCCAAGTTCCTGCGCGGGTTGCAGCCGAACTGAACCCAAGGGTTGCGCCGGATCAAGCTGCATAGCGCAAAGTTTGGCTATCGTTGCGCTGAGGGCTTCGAGAAGAACTTGCGAATGGTTCTCATTAGCCTTATCAATTGCCGAACCAGCTCGGAGTAGCCTGCATGCCCGCCTGTCCGCCGCGCCGCCTGTTCGGCCTTGCCGCTGCCGCCTTGCTGGCTTGCGGCATCCGTCCCGCCGCGGCGGCGGAGGAGGTCAACCTCTATTCCTCCCGTCACTATGACTCGGACCGCAAGCTCTACGACGCCTTCACCAAGGAAACCGGAATCCGGGTACGGCTGGTCGAGGGCGATGCCGATCAGCTCATCGAACGCATCCGCAACGAGGGTGCCAATAGCCCGGCCGATGTCTTCATCACTGTCGATGCCGCCCGGCTGGCCCGCGCCGCCAACGCCGGCGTACTGGCGCCTTTCCGATCGGCCGTGATCGAGGCGCGTATTCCTGCTGGGCTGCGTGACCCGGAAGGGATGTGGTTCGCTGTCTCCAAGCGCGCCCGCGTCGTGATGTATGATCGGGAACGGGGCGTTCCGGTGGGGCTGACACGCTACGAGGACCTGGCTGATCCCCGCTTCAAGGGGCAGATCTGCGTCCGCAGCTCCAATCATCCCTATAACACCAGCCTCGGCGCCTCCATCCTGGCCGCCGATGGGGCAGAGGGGACTGAGGCCTGGGCACGAGGCTTCGCCGCTAATTTGGCGCGACCGCCGCAGGGTGGCGACCGGGACCAGTTTCGCGCCATCCCGGCAGGCCAGTGCCAGCTTGCCATCGCCAATACCTATTATCTCGCTGCCATCGGCGCGTCCGAGCGGCCCGAAGACAAGGCGCTATTCGCGCGGATCGGGGTGATCTTCCCGAACCAGGGAGCTGGCGACCGGGGAACGCACGTGAATATCTCCGGCGCCGGGCTGGTGAAGACTGCGCCGAACCGGGCGGCTGCGACCCGCTTCCTGGAATATCTCACGGGTGATGCGGCACAGGCGATGTTTGCCCTGGGTAATATGGAATACCCCGCCGTGGCCGAGGCGCCGTTGCATCCGGCGCTGGCTGCCATGGGCAGCTTCCGGCCGGAAGCGGTAGACGCGGAAAAAACCAATGCGAATGCCACGCAGGCGCTGCAGATCATGCAGCGTGCCGGCTGGCGCTGAGCGGGCGGGAGACAATCCGATGATCCTTTGTCTCTGCAATGCTCTCAGCGACAAGCAGCTGGCGGATGCCGTGGCACAAGGCGCTCGTAAACCCCGCGACGTCTATGCCCATTGCGCCTGCAAGGCGCAGTGCGGCACCTGCACGCGGGCGATCCTGGGCATGATCCGGGACCTGGCCTCGCCCGGTACGGCAGCGCAATCTCAGGCTTCCTGAACCTTCAATCTGCTATACAGCCGTACGCCACGGGCCCGATTGGCCCGTGGTTCAATTCGTACCGGCGCCGCCGTGAAAGCTGACCCCGATGAAAGCCGACCCCAAGGTCATCGAGCATCTGAATACCCAGCTGACCAACGAGCTGACCGCGATCAACCAGTATTTCCTGCATGCCCGGGTACTGCGCCACTGGGGCGTGACCAAGCTCGGCGAACATGAATACAAGGAATCGATCGAGGAGATGCGCCATGCCGATTGGCTGATCGAGCGCATTCTGTTCCTCGGCGGATTGCCCAATGTGCAGCGTCTGAATCAGGTGTTGGTTGGGCAGACGGTGGAGGAGATCCTACGGGCTGACCTCGCATTGGAAGACAAGGCGACGGCGGATCTGCGCGAGGGCATCGTCTATGCCGAGAGCGTGCGCGATTTCGTTTCGCGCGACCTGCTGCTCAAGATCCTGGCGAATGAGGAGGAGCACGTGGACTTCCTCGACCGTCAGTTTGACCTCATCAAGCTGATCGGGATCGAGCGCTACATCCTCCTGAACAGCGCTGCTGCCCCCGACCAGGAATAGCAACGCTTCAAGCCTGGCCAGCGACGCTGCGAAGGGCGGTGATGAGCCGCCCTAGCTCGATTGGCTTGGTTAGCAGTTGCAGCGGGGCGCTGCCGTCGTGCAGGCCGGCGCTGCCGCCGGCCGGGGGAAAGCCGGTCATGACGACGACCGGCAGATCCGGTCGGCTGGCGCGTAGGCGGGCAATCAATTCCCGCCCGTCGAGCCGAGGCATACGGAGGTCAGTCAGCAATACGTCGAAACCTGCACCGGCGGAGAAAAGCTCCATCGCTGCCTCGCCGTCGCGGGCAGGCAAGACATCGAAGCCGGCATCGACCAAGCCTTCTTCGATCACCTCGGCGGCCAGCCATTCATCCTCGGCCATCAGGATGCGCAGGCGGTTCATCATGCCGGATGCTCCTCTGGCTGTCCGGCAAGCGGCAGTGCGACCTGGAAGACTGCCCCGGCGCCGCGATTCAACCAACCGAGCCGGCCTCCCATGCTGCGCAGGATGCCTGCGGCGATCGGTAGCCCGAGGCCCGTGCCCTCACCCGGATCCTTGGTCGTCACGAAAGGTTCCAGAATGCGGGAGCCCAAGGCGGCTGGGATGCCGCCGCCAGTATCCTGCACCGACAAGGTGATCTGCTCCGGCTGCGGACCCACATCGAGACTGACCTGAATTTGGGCTGGCGCATCCGGTTCGCTTCGTCGGCGGCGCAGGACGGCATCCTTGGCATTCTCCAGAAGGTTGAGCAACGCCTGTTCGAATTGCGCGGCATGGCCATGCAGTGGCACCGTATGCTGCGCCTTGAAGGTGATTTCGACCCGATCCAGAGCCCAGGCGCGGCGGGCAACCTCCACGGCGGCACTGGCAGCAGCAGCAGCGTCGAAGGTGCCGGCCTCGCTGGGGGTATCCCATGCCAACTCCCGCATCCGCTCCAGCAGGGCACCGAGCCGCCTGGTCTGGCCGAGAATGACGCCGATCGCCTTGCGCGGGCGATCAGCAGCAGCATCCATGGTGGCGCGGGCGCGATCGGCCCAGAGGCTGATGATGTTGACAGGCTGGCTCATCTCATGCGCGACGCCGGCGCACATGGCACCGATGGTGGCGCGACGGGCGGTCTCGATCAGATCGGCCTGTAGGCGCCGTAACTCGGTTACGTCGCGCAGGCTGCCAAGAAGGCGCTGTGGCTCACCCACCACCACCGGCAAGGGGACCAAGACGGTGTGCCAGAAGCGGGTGCCCTGTCCACCAGTGACGGCGCTTTCCCAATCCCGCACGCTGCCAGCGGCGAGGGTCGCTGCGAAAGCTGCAAGCAGTTCATCGGCAGCCGCATCTTCCAACAATTGCCTGGGGCTGCTGCCTTCAATCGCGTCTCGTGGAGTTTCGAACAGCTTGCAGAAGCTGGGATTCACCGTTTCGAAGACGAAGGTGCCGGCCTCGGCGCGGACTACGAATAGGGCATCGGCCAGATGTTCGAAGAAGCCGGCGAGCCGGGTTTCGCTGCGCCGGCTGCGAGCCTCGGCCTCGCGCCGTTCGGCAATCTCGCTGGAAAGGGCGGCATTGGCTGCGGCCAGGGTGGCGGCCGAAGGCAGTGCCAAGACCCGAGGCAACAGAGGCCAGAGTGCGATCGCGGTTGCGACGGAAACGACGGCGGTGACTGCTTTGACGGCACCCTGGATCCCATAATCTGGATTCCAAAGGGTCCAGATCGACATGAAATGCGTGGCACCGCAGGCCAAGATGAAGACGGCAAAGAGTTCGATCGCCCAGGGGAAAATCAGATCGCGGCGACGCAGCGCTATGATCATCAGAACGATGGGAATCGACCAATAGGCCAGGCCGGTCAGCGCATCGGAGATGAGGTGCAGCCACATGAGCTCAGGACGCCAGAGCAGGCATACCCCGTGCGGAGCCAGGGCTTCGGTATCAAAAAAGGTCGCCAGATTGGGCATGGAATCTTGCACCACCGCTCAGTACAGGCTGCTGGAACGTCTCAGATTGCTTGAACCCCATAGGTGGGTACAACCTTAACGTGAATGAAGAAGCGAAACGAACGCATTGGCTTTAGCGAGATCAAGAGTGAGTGCGTCGCCATGGATAGTATCGTTGGCTGAGGAACACGAACTGGAATGGTCGTCAATCGATCCATTTCGCGAGCTTGATTGCCGTCCTTGTTGATTGCTGTCAGGGCCGTCGCATCGCGCGGGTCAGGGCGAGGACCGGAAGCAGGCCGGTGGCGACGATCAGAAGAGCAGCGGTGCTCGATTCGGCCAACCTTTCATCAGCCGCAAGACCGTGCACGCGAACCGCCAATGTATCGAAGTCGAAGGGGCGGATGATGAGCGTAGCAGGCAATTCCTTCATGGTATCAACGAAAACCAACAAGAATGCAGTGAGCAGGCTGCCGCGCGCCATGGGTAGCTCCACCCGCAGCACGGCGGCGCCGGGCCGAGCACCGAGCACGCGTGCGGCTTCCCTGAGGCTGGGACGGATGCGAGCAAGGCCGGCTTCAACAGCGGAGAGGGCAACGGCCAGGAAACGGACAAGGTAGGCAAAGAGTAAAGCGGCGATGCCACCTGAGAGCAGCAAACCGGTTGAGAGCCCGAAACGTGCTCGCATCCAGCCATCCAGTGCATTGTCAAAGAGGCCAAGCGGCACCAGCGTGCCGACTGCGATGACAGAGCCTGGAATGGCATAGCCTAGGCCGGCAACGCGCAACGCAGCTCGTTGAGCGGGGCGGGGATGCAGCCGCGCCGCCCAAGCCAACAGCCCGGCCAGCACCACGGCCAACCCGCCGGCGCAGGCGGCAAGCAGCAAGGAATTGCGGGCGAAGGGCAGGAAGCGGCCGGGCGCCAGCGGGTCCCCTACCTGGAGCATGAGCGTGAATAGCGCCCCTGCCGGAACCAGGAAGCCGAGAACCACCGGCATGAAGCAAACAGCGCAAGCCGCTGCTGCCCGCCAGCCATGCAGTCGGACCGGGCGAAGCGGAGGCTGGCGATTGGTAGTGGCATGGAAGCGCCGGCCGCCGCGGGTGAGCTGCTCCACCAGCAGCAATAGCGCCACCAACCCCATGAGGCAGGCCGCGAGCTGGCTGGCGGCGCCACGGTCGCCCAAGCCAAACCAAGCCTCGTAAAGCCCTGTCGTGAAGGTACGAAGGCCGAAATGCTGGACCGTGCCGAAATCCGCCAGGGTTTCCATCAGGACAAGGGCCACGCCGCCGACAATCGCTGGACGCGCCATGGGCAGGGCAAGGCGAAAGAAGCAGCCGGAGAGGGAATAACCAAGGGTACGCGAGGCTTCGACCAAGCAGACACTCTGTTGCTGGAAGGCGCTGCGGCAGAGCAGATAGACATAAGGGTAAAGCACCATGCCCAGCATTAGCGCCGCACCGGGCAGGCTGCGGATTTCGGGAAACCAATACTGGCCCCAGCGCAGGCCGGTCGCATCGCGCAAGGCTGATTGTACTGGACCAGCAACATCAAGCAGCCAGGTATAGGCATAGCCGCAGACATAGGCGGGCATGGCCATGGGCAGCAGCAGCGCGATTTCCAGCAGGCGATGGCCCGGAAAACGGCAGGCGGTGACCAGCCAGGCGGCAAGGGCGCCCGCCGAGGCGGTCAGCAGTCCGACCAGCAGGGCGAGTAGGGCTGAATTTGTCAGCATCTCCGGCAAGGTCGTGCTGGCAATATGACGCCAGACAGCCCCGGCCGGGACGGCGGCGGCGATGAGGACGGCCACCAGCGGCGCGGCGATCAATCCGGCGAAAGGCAGCGAAAGCATGGCCCAGGCCGGAGCGCGCACGGCCCTGGCGCGGGGCAGCCGTGGGGCGGGGCGAAGCGCCGATCCCGGAGCTTGGCCGGCGGCTTGGGGGGCACCTGACATCTGCGAATGCGTCTCAGGCGGCTGCTAGCATGGAAGGACCGAAAGTGGAATGCGCAGCCGCGCTATTCCGCCGCCTTCTTGGCTTCCCATTCCGCCAGCGACAAGCGTGGGACCTCGATCCGGTCGGTGGTGCGGGCATACCAGCCACGGCCATGCATGCGGCCAACCAGATTCATCTTCGGGGTATCGACGTAGCATTTGGCCGCGTCCAGCACGCAGTCGTCGGCGATATGCACGGCGACGACGCGGCCGAGGACGATGGTGTGCTCCCCGGCGGGGACGAGCTGGTAGGTGACGCATTCGAGCGCCACCGGGCTCTCGGCGATGCGCGGCGGCTTAACCTTGGATGAGGGGAGGCGGGTCAGCCCAGCCTCGGCGATCTCGTCGACACCAGGCTCGAAATCGACTGCGGTCGCATTCATCTGGTGGACCGCCGTCTCTGGCACCAGGCAGATGACGAACTCACCGGTGGCGCGGATATTCGCCGCGGTGTCCTTCAGCGCATCCGGGGCCTTGGGACCGCAGCCGATCCCGACGACGACGGGATTGGATGAAAAGGCATTGAAGAAGGAATAGGGCGCGGCATTGGTGACGCCTTCCGCATCTTGCGTCACGACCCAGGCAATGGGTCGGGGGACGACCGAAGAGACCACCAGCTTGTAGCAATCCTGCGGTGACAACGTCTCGAAGTCGAAGAGCATCGGTGGCGTCCTTGTGGGATGGCACGAGTGGCCAGGTAGGGCTTACGGACGTTGGCCTGCGGCGGCGTGGCTGTCGAGTAGCCGTTTGCCGCTTGTTAAAGCCGGCAGGTGCATGGTCAGGAGCTCAGGAGAACAACCATGCGCCCTTTCCGAGATCTGTCAGTCGGCCGAAAATTGGCCGCCAGCGTCATCCTCGCCGTGCTGCTGCTGGGAGGCATGGTCTGGATGGTCAGCCTCAACCTCAATATCGTGCAGGAACAGCAGATGGCGGAGCGCGCGGCGGTCGCCGCCCAACTCGCCGCACAACGGGGGGCGACTCATGTGGGCCGCACCGCGACGGCCCTGCGCGAGGTACTGATGTCGCAGACGGACAATGCGGCGAATGACCATGGCGGCCGCATGCTGACCGAGGCGCAGGCGTCGAAGGTGGCACTGGAAGCGGCGCTGGCGCTGGCGCCGACGCCTGCGATACGGGATCGGCTGGCACAGGCACTGCAGGCACTGGAGGAATACGGCACCTCGGCACAGGAGCAGGCGGGACTACGCAAACAGCTCATCAACGAACGCGACGAGACCTTCGCGCGTACCAGTTCGAACTATGACCAAGCCTACGAGGCGGTCTCCAGCATGATGGAGCTGGATGTCCCGCCGGAGGCACGGGAGGATGCGCGGCAGCGGCTGGCCGTCTTCCATGCCGCGGTAAATGAAGTGCGGCTGGGCGCGCAGCGCTTCCTGGCAACCGGAGAAGAAGGCCAGGCGCGGCGGGTGCGGCGTGCCGCGGCGCAACTGCGCGTGCATCAGCGGGCAGTGGGCTCTATCCCTGTAGCGCCGACGGCGACGAGCGATCTACGGCGGATCACCGCCATTGCCGCTGACTTGGCGCAATCCGCCAGCCGGGTGGTTCAGCTCGCGGAAGCTGCGATCATGGCGCGAACTCAGCGTAGCACCCCGGCCCGGGAGCGCCTGGAGACCAGCGTGAATGAGGTGCAGGCTCTATTGACCAGCGAGGCGACGGCGCGGGCGGCAGCAAGCGCGGCCAGTGGCGAGGCGTTGGAGGAGAGCGTCCTGTGGATTGGCGGCGCGGTAGCACTGCTGTTGGTGCTATCCGGTTGGATAAATGCCCGGGCGATCGGCACTCCGCTGCGGCGGCTGGTGGGTACCATCAGGGCGATCGCCAGCGGAGATGCCGATGTAACCGTGCCCGACCAGGGCCGCAAAGATGAGATCGGCAGCATTGCCGAAGCACTGGAGGACTTGCGCGGGACGGTGCAGCGGGCCTTCGCCCAGCAACAGATGCTGGAACAAATGCCAATCGCTGTCATGACGGCCGATCCGAATAATGAGTTCCGTGTCACGAGTATGAACCCGGCCAGCCAGGCATTGCTCGGCAGCATCGAACACCTTTTGCCCTGTTCCGTCGACTCGATGCCTGGCCAGAGCATCGACATACTGCACAGGAATCCGTCGCATCAGCGGGCCATTCTCTCCGACCCACAGCGCCTACCGCACAAGTCCCGCATTAGGCTGGGCGACGAGGTGATCGATCTGGCCATTAGTGCGATCCGCGACGCCAATGGTGCCTATGTCAGCACCATGTTGGTCTGGTCCATGGCTACGGCTCAGGCGCGGCTCGCGGACCAGTTCGAGGCTGACATCGGCGGCGTGGTGCAGGCCGTGGCGTCAGCGGCGGCGCAGGTCCAGGACGCGGCCCAGGCCCTGACCGGCACCGCCGCAACCAGCGACCGGGAGGCGGAGGCGGTGGCGGAAGCCGGCAACCGGGCGGGGGCGGATGTGCAGGCCGTGGCGGCCAGTGCCGAGGAACTGGCGACCAGCGTTGCCGAGATCAGCCGCCAAGTGGCAGAGGGCGCAACGGTGGCACGGGCAGCGGCCGCCGAGGCGCGGGCCACGGATGAAACTGTGCAAGGCTTGGCCCTGGCAGCCCAAAAGATCGGCGACGTCGTTCGGCTGATCGGCGATATCGCTGGCCAGACCAACCTGCTCGCCCTGAATGCGACCATCGAGGCAGCGCGGGCGGGCGAGGCCGGCAAGGGCTTTGCCGTGGTGGCCAGCGAAGTCAAGGCGCTGGCCGGGCAGACCGCCAAGGCGACGGAGGAAATCTCCACCCAGATCGGTGCCATCCAGTCAGCGACCGGAAATGCCGTGACGGCTCTGCGGTCGATCGGCGGGACCATCGAGCGGATCAATGAGGTGACCACGGCGATTGCTGCCGCGGTCGAGCAACAGGGCAGCGCGACCCAGGAGATTGCCCGCAGCGCCACCCAAGTGGCGGAGGGTACTTCGGCCGTCGCCTTGCGGATCCAGGACGTGCAGCGGGCGGCGCGGGAGACGGGTGAAGCTTCAGCAGGCCTTCTGGGTGCAGCGGAAGGTCTCTCAGGCTATGCCGGGACGTTGCGGGATCGGGCCGGAAGCTTCCTGGTTAATATTCGCCGGGCATAGCCGGCCGCGTACGGGCGGATTAGCCTTCGCGCCTTCCGGAGGAGGCGCGAAAAGCCCATGAGCATCCCGACCCAACAGGTGGCGGCAGTCTATCATCGCCGCATCGGCGACATCACCATCACCGCCATCGGCGATGGCCATCTGGACGGCTCCATGGCCGTTATCCAGAACATCCCGGCGGAGGAAGCAGCACAGCTGCTACGCGATGCCTTCCGCCCGGTGCCGCGGCGGACGGCGGTGAATACCTTCCTGATCCATTCCGGCGGACGGACCGCACTGGTTGATACCGGATGTGGCCCGGCGATGGCGGCGACCGGCGGCAAGCTATTCCAAAACCTAACCGCCGCGGGCGTGGACCCAAGCAGCATCGATACGGTCCTGCTGACCCACATGCATCCCGATCATTCCAACGGGCTTGCAAATGACGGCAAGGCGCTATTTCCGAACGCGGAACTGGTAATGCACGCGGCCGAAATGGCGTACTGGCATGATGATGCAGCCATGTCCCGAGCGGATGAAATGGGTCGGCAACGTAACTTCCAGGCGGCGCGAGATCAGGCGGCACCTTATCGGGGCCGAACCCGAACCTTCACCGGCGGCGAAGTCTTCCCCGGGGTGACCGCTATGCCCTTCCCCGGGCATACGCCAGGTCACAGCGGCTATCTATTGGCGTCTGGCAAGGAAAGCTTGCTGATCTGGGGCGACATCATCCATGTCCCGGAAATCCAGGTACCGCGGCCGGAGGTGACCATGGCCTTCGACGTGGACCCGGTGCAGGCAGCCGCGACGCGGCGGCGGGTCTTCGACATGGTGGCGACGGATGGACTGGCGACGGCCGGGATGCATATGCATTTTCCTGGCTTCCTCCATCTACTGCGCCACGGCGAGGGCTATGCCCTGCTGCCCGAAGCTTTCGCCACCGCGTTGTAGCGACCGCCTGGGGAGATGCGCCTCCCCAGGCTTCCCTTCCCCTGGGGTGGCCGGAGCCAGCTTGCCGTGGCAGGCTGCGCCGCGTCGCAACCGAACCACAGGAGGAACGCGGGCATGCTCTCACCCGATCGGCCGAAGCCGAAAGCCACGCCGGAAACCAAGCATTTCTGGGATGGCTGCAAGGACGGCAAGCTGCTGCTGCAGCGTTGCGGCGACACGGGCAAGGCCTATTTCCCGCCGCGCCCCTTCAGCCCCTATACCGGCACCCGCAACGTCGAGGTCTTCGAGGCCTCCGGCCGTGCGACCCTGCATAGCTACGTCATCCACCATCGGCCGGTGCCAGGCTTCACCCCACCCTATGCCATCGCGGTGGTCGAGTTGGAGGAAGGGCCGCGGATGATGACCAATATCATCGACTGCCCACAGACCCCTGAGGCGCTGGTGCTCGACATGCCCATGGAGGTCGCCTTCACGCCGCTGGACGACAGCATCACCTTGCCGCTGTTCCGGCCTGCGACGGAGTCCAAGTGATGATCGGTCGTGGAGAGATCGCCGTCGTCGGCGCCGCCGAATCGACGAAGATCGGCAAGGTGCCGGGCATGTCGCAGATCATGCTGCATGCCGATGCCGCGCTGAATGCCATGGCGGAATGCGGCCTGAAGCCGTCCGACATCGATGGTGTCGCCTGTGTCGGTCCGATGATGCCGCAGCAGATCGCGCATTACCTCGGCATCACCCCCAAGTGGGTGGATGGTACGGGTGTCGGCGGCTGTTCCTTCATGCTGCATGTCCGCCATGCCGCGGCGGCCATCCATGCCGGCTATGCCAAGACCATCCTCATCACCCATGGCGAGAGCGGCAATTCGCGGGTGAATGCGACGCCGCGGCCGCCGGAGCCGGAAAGCCTGAACGGGCAGTTCGAGGTGCCCTACGGCCCCTTCGGCCCACCGACGCTGTTTCCCATTCCGGTGCTGCGCTACATGAAGGCGCGCGGCTATACGCACGAGGACTTGGCCATGGTCTCCGTCGTGACACGCGAATGGGCGGGCAAGAATCCGCGCGCCATGTTCCGGGATCCGATCACGGTCGATGACGTGCTTGGCAGCCGGATGATCGCCTATCCCTTCCGCATCCTGCAGTGCTGCCTGGTGACGGATGGCGGCGGTGCGCTGATCCTGACCAGCAGCGACCGGGCGAAGGATTTTCCGACGAAGCCGGTCTATATCCTTGGCAGCGGCGAATCGGTCGAGACCAACATGGTCTCGCAGATGGAGGACTTCACCTCGTCCCGCGCCTTCCGCGTTGCCGGGCCGACTGCCATCGAGGCAGCGGGCATCGACCGGAAGGACGTGGATCACATGATGATCTACGATGCTTTTGCCCACCTGCCGTTGTACGGCTTGGAAGACCTGGGCTTCTGCAAGCCTGGCGAGGCGGCGGGCTTCATCAATGAGGGGAATACGCGGCCGGGCGGCAAGCTGCCGCTGAACACCAATGGCGGTGGGCTGAGCTACACCCATACGGGCATGTACGGCATGTTTGCCCTGCAGGAGAGCATCCGGCAGATGCGTGGCACCGCGCCGGCGCAGGTGGCGGGGGCGAAGGTCTCTGTCTGCCATGGTGTCGGCGGCATGTTCAGCGCGAGCGGGACTGTGGTCTTCTCGAACGAGCGACCCTGAGCGGAGCGGGCGGCACTACGGTGCCGCCCCTCTTTCGATAAAGAGGTATTTAATCTAAATTCAAAATACTATTCTTGCGTGCAGCAAAATAATCGCTCACTCCGCATTCAATGCAAGTATTTAAGCAATTTGATATATTTGAAATATAGCAATACCTGTGCAAGGCAGGTACAGATGCTTTAAATGCACAAATGCTATGCGGAAGCGAAATTCTCATCATTCTTGAAAGAATGGTGGGCGCAACAGGGATTGAACCTGTGACCCCTACCGTGTCAAGGTAGTGCTCTACCGCTGAGCTATGCGCCCACGCTCGCGGAGCGGCTGTTTAGCCCGCCCGTCGCTCCGGGGCAAGCCACTCTCGCCGAGAAAAGGTGACAGTTATCGGCACCTGTGGCTTGATCGGGGCGCCGATGGATCTTCCCTTGAACCTCAATGCCGTGCCGCCGCTCGATGCCATGCCTCCGCCCTATTGGCTGGCCAGGCCTGAGGTCCATGGGGTACCGGTCATCTTCGCCTCACCACATTCGGGGCGTGCCTATCCTGCCGATTTCGTTGCCACCGCCCGCCTGGACCCGGTCGCGTTGCGAAAGTCGGAGGATGGCTTCGTGGACGAACTCTTCGCTGCCGCACCCGAGCATGGGACGCCATTGCTGGCAGCCACCTTCCCACGGGTTTTCTGCGACGTGAACCGGGAGCCTTGGGAACTCGACCCTGGGATGTTCGACGGGCCGCTGCCCCCCTGGGTCAATACGGCCAGCCCACGGGTCGGTGCCGGGCTTGGCACCATCGCCCGCGTGGTGGCGACAGGCGAGCCGGTCTATCGGCACAAATTGCGCTTCGAGGAAGCGGAGGACCGCATCCGTCGGTATTGGCAGCCCTATCATGCGGCGCTGGCAGCCCTGATCGCGGAAACCCGGGCCGAATTCGGTACCTGTCTGCTGATCGACTGCCATTCCATGCCGACCCATCCGGCACAAGCAGCCGCACCGCCCGATTTCGTGCTGGGGGACGCACATGGCACCGCCTGCGCGCCCAAGGCGACGCGACTGGTCGAGGAAGTCCTGCTGGGCATGGGGTACCGGGTGCGGCGGAACGACCCGTATGCCGGCGGATATGTCACCCGGCATTACGGCCGGCCGCGCGAAGGCGTGCATGCCCTCCAGATCGAAATCGCCCGGCCGCTGTACATGGACGAGGCCAGGATCGAACGACTGCCGCGCATGGCACATTTGCAAGCGGATCTAACCAGGCTCATCGCAACCCTGGCCGCAGCGGATTGGCGTTTCCTGCGCTGAGCCGCGCTAGTTGAATGGCATCGCCGCCAGCCACCTTGGACGGCAGACAAAAAAAGGGCGGTGGCTTGCGCCACCGCCGAGTTTAGGGAGGAAACGTCCAAGAAAGACAGACAACCCGGCAACCGCCGTGTTGCTGCGATGCACAATCTAGGTCCGGCGCGGACGTTTGGCAAGTGCTATTTTGCAGTGCAGCATTTCCTTGAGCGCATGGGTCCCGTAAGGCTGCACCGGACGCTCAGGCCCCGAATTCGGCACGGATGGCGGCGCTATGCTGGCCGAGGGAGGGCACCGGCCCCAGGTTACGGGCACCATCCGAAAGCCGGGCAGGCGGCGCGCCAATGGCGATCGGGCCTTTCTCCGTCTCAACTGTGACGCGTCGGAGAGCTGGGTGGTCCCGCAGCCCTTCGCAATCGTTCACGAAGCCATAGGCGACATTGGCCCGCCGCAACTTGGCGGCACAGGCATCGCGATCCAGCTTGGCAAACATCCGGCCGATATGCGCATCGACCATCGGCCGGTGCGCCACCCGCTCGTTGTTCGAGCGGAAGCCTTCCTGCTTCGGCAAGTCCCGTTCATCCAGGAAATGCTCGGAGAAGCTGGCCCATTCGCGCTCGTTCTGGATGGCGATGAGGACGAGCTGGGCGTCCTTGGTCTCGAAGGCGCCATAGGGGCAAATGGAAGGATGCGCCAAGCCGATGCGCGGCGGCGTCTTGCCCGTGCCCTCGTATTGCAGCAACGGCACCGTCATCCAATCGGCCATGCCGTCAAACAGCGAGACGGCGATGCCCTTGCCGCGGCCGGTGATGCCGCGCTCGATCAGCGCCTCCAGCACCGCTGCGTGGCTGTGCATGCCGCAGGCGATGTCACAGGCGGAGACGCCGACGCGGCCCGGCCCTTCGGCCCGGCCGGTGATGGCGGCGAGGCCGGTTTCGGCCTGGACCAGCAGGTCATAGGCCTTCATCGAGGCGTATTCGCCCTCATCGCCGTAGCCGGAGATGTCGACGGTGATCAGCCGCGGATATTTCTCCCGCAGCTGGGCGCTGCCGAAGCCGGCCCGGCCCATGGCGCCGGGGGCAAGGTTCTGGATGAAAACGTCGGCCTTGGCGACCAGCGCCTCCAGGATCGCCTTGTCGCCGGGCGCCTTGATATCCAGGCAGACGCTTTCCTTGCCGCGGTTCAGCCAGACGAAGTAGCTGGACTGGCCGAGGGCGACGGCATCATAGGCGCGGGCGAAGTCACCCTCCGGCCGCTCGATCTTGATGACCCGGGCGCCGGCATCGGCGAGGCGGCTGGCGCAATAGGGCGCGGCAACCGCCTGCTCCATCGAGACGACGAGCAGGCCCTTCAGCGGTTGGCTCGCCATGGCTCAGTAGCTCCGCGGCATGCCGAGCACGTGCTCGCCGACGTAGGAGAGGATGAGGTTGGTGCTGATCGGTGCCACCTGATAGAGCCGCGCCTCGCGGTACTTGCGCTCGACGTCGTATTCCTCGGCGAAGCCGAAGCCGCCGAAGGTCTGGATGGCGGCCTCGCCGGCGGCCCAGGCGGCATCGGCGCAGAGCATCTTGCCCATGTTGGCCTCCTCGCCGCAGGGCTGGCCGGCCTCGAACTTGGCGAGGCCCAGCCGCAGCAGCGCCTCGGCGGCGCGCATCTGGGCATAGGCCTTGGCGATGGGGAACTGGACGCCCTGGTTCTGCCCGATCGGCCGGCCGAAGAGCACGCGCTCCTTGCTGTAGTCCACCGCCTTCTTGATGAACCACTTGGCGTCGCCGATGCTCTCGGAGGAGATCAGCAGCCGCTCGGCGTTCATGCCGTCCAGGATGTAGCGGAAGCCCTTGCCTTCGATGCCGACCAGGTTCTCGGCCGGGACCTCCATGTTGTCGAAGAAGACCTCGGTGGTGTTGTGGTTCATCATCGTGCGGATGGGGCGGATGGTAAGGCCGCGGCCCAGCGCCGACTTCATGTCGACGATGAAGGTCGAGAGCCCATCGGTCTTCTTCGCCACCTCGCCGCGCGGCGTGGTGCGGGCCAGCAGCAGCATCAGGTCGGAATGCTCGGCGCGGGAGGTCCAGATCTTCTGGCCGTTGACGATGTACTTGTCGCCTTCCTTCTTGGCGAAGGTGCGCAGCGCGGTGGTATCGGTGCCGCTGGTCGGCTCGGTCACGCCGAAGGCCTGCAGGCGAAGCTCGCCGGTGGCGATCTTCGGCAGGTAGCGCTTCTTCTGGTCCGGGCTGCCGTGCTTCAGGATGGTGCCCATGATGTACATCTGGGCGTGGCAGGCGCCGGCATTGCCGCCGGAGCGATGGATCTCCTCGAGGATCGCCGCGGCCGCCGAGAGCGGCAGACCGGCGCCGCCGAACTCCTCGGGGATCAGCGCACCCAAATAGCCGGCTTCGGTCAGGGCGGTGACGAAGGCGGTCGGATAGGCACGGTCACGGTCCACTTGGCGCCAATACTCGCCGGGGAAGCGGGCGCAGAGCTTGCCGACTTCCTCGCGGATCTCGGCATGCGGATCGGCGGTGACGATTTGCTGGTCCATGGTGTGTCCTCCGGGACTCGGGATTAGGGCGGGGCCACCCTGGTGGCAAGGCGGCGCACCTTGGGCCCTTCGCAGGCATCGAGGAATTCGAAAACACCGATACCACCCATAACAGGTTGCTATACCTTGGCCCCATGGACCTGAAGCAGCTCCGCACCTTCCGCGAAGTGGCCGAGGCCGGCTCGCTCAGCCGGGCGGCGGACCGGCTGCATCTGGCGCAGCCCGCGCTGTCCCGGCAGATCCGGCTGCTGGAGGAGGAGGTCGGCGTGCCGTTGTTCGCCCGGCACGGCCGTGGGATGCAACTGACCGAGGCCGGCATCGCGCTGCTGGACCGCATCGACGGCCCGGTTCGCCAGCTTGAGGGGGCCATCGCCGAGGTCCGCAGCCTGGCCGGCGCCGTCAGTGGTCAGGTGGCACTCGGGATGATGCCGACCATCGCCTCGGTCCTGGCCGGGCCGCTGGCACGGCGGGTGGCGCTGGAACATGCCGGCATCTCGCTGCGGATCGTCGAGGGCTATACCGGCCACCTGATCGAATGGGTCCAGCGCGGGGTGACCGACGCGACCTTGCTCTATGGCCCGGCACCGGCGCTGCACCTGCGGGTCACGCCGCTGCTGATCGAGGAGATGGTGCTGGTCGGCGCAAAGGAGAGCGGAATCGGGCCGCAACCGGTGCCCTTTGCCGATCTTGCCGGCCAGCGACTGGTGCTGCCGAGCCGCCAGCATGGCCTGCGCCGCATCGTCGAAGCGGCGGCTGGACGGGCCGGCATCGCCCTGAACGTCGCCTTCGAGGCCGACAGCTTCGGGGTGCTGAAAGAGTTGGTGGAAAGCGGCCTGGGCCAGGCAGTGCTGCCGCGCTCGGCCATCCGGGCGGAGGAAGCGGCCAGACGGCTGCGGGTGGCGCCACTGGTCCGGCCAGTGCCACGGCGGGAGGTGGTGCTGGCGCTGCCGCCGGACCGGGTGGCATCGCGCGCCGTGACCGTGGTTTTGGGGCTGCTGGAGCAGGAGGTGGGGTTGCGGGCGGCGGCGGGGGATTGGCG
>NZ_CEEDBP010000032.1:0-75322 GCF_979252845.1 Belnapia sp. AC561 | reverse complement strand
TCTCTCCTGCGAGGGCCGCCCGCCCCTGACCCCGGCGGCCCTCGCAGGAGAGACAGCTTTGACGACCGCAACGGACGCCGTTCTGGCGCAGCTTTCGCTCGACGCTTATTCCGATACCCCGGTCCTGCCGACCGGCTTCACCGCTGCCGCTCTGCCCGTGACCCTGGGCGCCGGCGAAACCTATGCGAATGGCATCTTCCACAGCGCCAATGCCGCGGCGCTGGCCACCGAAGCGACGCTCGACGGCAAGGACAGCCTCGTCATCGCCTTCCGCGGCAGCGACGACGCGACGGATAGCCTGCACGACCTGCAGAACATCAACGCGGACTACCCGCTGTTCGCCTCGCTGATCCAGGCGGTGGATGCGGCGGCGGCCAGTGGCCGCTACGACCAGGTGGTGGTGACCGGGCATAGCCTCGGCGGCGCCATGGCGCAGCTCTACATGGCGGAGCATGCCGACCAGCCCGGCGGCGTGACCCATGACGCCACGACCTTCGGCTCGCCGGGTGCGGTCCTGCCGGCCGGGGAGGATGCGCGGATCACCAATTTCGTCATCGCCGACGATCCGGCGGTGGCGCTCGGGGCACATCGGGCGGAGGTGGGTGCCATCCTGCGTTCGGACGATACCCTGGCGCTTGTCGCGGCAAACGAGGCGGCGCAGGTCTTTCCCGGGCTGACCGCGGACCAGGCGATGGCCAGCCTCGCCAGCCTCACGGTCAATTACGAGAACCGCGGCGAGATCACCGTGCTGCCGGGGCAGGATCCGGCCATCTCCCCGGCGACGGCGGTGGCCGGGCTGGCGCAGCTCGATGCCGGGCAGCATGCCCCGGAGCTCTATGCCAGCAGCGTCGCCCTGGCGGCGGCGCAGCCGGGGCATGAGGTGGTGGTGCCGGAGGCGCCGGTGAACGACGCCGGGCTGCTGGCGCTGCGGGCCATCTACGACGGCGACGGCTATGACCCGCAGGCGGCCCAGGGGTTGTTCGATGCCTGGGTCCACGGCCTGCGGTCGGATGCCGTGGCGACGGGGAACGATGCCTTCACCACAGTGCGGGACGGGCTGGAGCAGCTCGGCCACGACCTGCACCTGTTCGGCTAGAGGCGCCTCAGCGCCGCGCGGCGGCCAGCAGACTCCGCAGCGCGGCAGCATAGCCCAGGGCATCGTCCAGGGCGTTGTGAGTATGCACATGCCCGCCGTACCAAGCGGCGGGCCAGTTGGACCGGTCGCTCTCGGCATAGCTGCGGCCGGTAGCGCCCATGGCGAAGGAGGCGAGGTCGAGTCCGCCGCCTTCGAACAGCGGCCTGCCCGGCCGCGGGCCGTGGTAAAGCCGCACCTCGGCGAAGCGCCAGAGGTACCAGGCGATCCAGGCCCCATCGAACAGCGTCGGCTGGCCGACGAAGACCGCCGGCCCCGGCAAGGCGCGGACCCAGGCGACGTAGTCGGCCATGACCGCGGCCGGGTCGCGAGGGTTCAGCGTCGCGGCGGCCCAGGCCTCGGGCTCGGTCCGCCACCAGTCCATGGTGGCCGGCTCGGTCGTCAGCTCCGGCAGCGGCGCGAGGGTGGCGGTGAAGCGGCCGACTTCGGCGCCGGTCGCCTCGGTGATGGCGACCGAGGCGAAGCTGATCATCGAATGCTCGCCGGGCCGCAGCCCATCCGCCTCGATATCGGTGACGACGAAGATCGTATCCGACACCGGAATCAGCCTGCGAAGGGGTCGCGCAGGGTGATGGTGTCGTCGCGGTCGGGGCTGGTGGACAGCAGGACCACCGGCGCCTCAACCAACTCCTCGATCCGGCGGACGTATTTCACCGCCGCCGCCGGCAGCTCCCCGTAGCTGCGCGCGCCGCGGGTGGAGGTGGTCCAGCCTTCCAGGATCTCATAGACCGGCTCGGCCGCGGCCTGGGCGCCGGCGGCGGCGGGCAGGCGGCGGAAGGTCTCGCCCTTGATGGTATAGCCGGTGCAGATCTTCAGCTCGGTCAGGCCATCGAGCACGTCGAGCTTGGTCAGCGCCAGGCCCTGGATGCCGCCGGTCTTGACCGCCTGGCGGACCATGCAGGCATCGAACCAGCCGCAGCGGCGCGGGCGGCCGGTGACGGTGCCGAATTCGCGGCCCCGCTCGCCGAGGCCTTGGCCGATGGCGTCCTTCAGCTCGGTCGGGAAAGGCCCGCTGCCGACCCGGGTGGAATAGGCCTTGGCGATGCCCAGCACCATGCCGATGGCATCCGGACCGATCCCGGCCCCGGCCGCGGCCGCGCCGGCGCAGGTATTGCTGCTGGTCACGTAGGGGTAGGTGCCGTGATCGACATCGAGCATCACCGCCTGGGCGCCCTCGAACAGCACCCGCTGGCCGTTGTGGCGCGTCGCGTCCAGCCGCTCCCAGACCGCCTCCGAGAAGGGCAGCAGCTTCGGGGCGAGCGCCAGCAGGCCGTCCAGCAGCGCCTGCTTCTGGAATTCCGGCGCGCCGAGGCCGCGGAGCAGGCTGTTGTGGTGCAGCAGCAACTCGTCGAGCTTGGCCGAGAGGGTGGCGGGCTCGGCCAGGTCGCACAGGCGGATGGAGCGGCGGCCGACCTTGTCCTCATAGGCCGGGCCGATGCCACGGCCGGTGGTGCCGATCTTGTCCTCGCCGCGGGCGGCCTCGCGCGCCTTGTCCAGCGCCGGGTGGAGCGGGAGGATGAGCGGGGTATTCTCGGCGATGCGCAGGTTCTCGGGCGTGACCGACAGGCCCTGCGCGGTCACCTTGGCGATCTCGTCCAGCAGCGCCTGCGGGTCCAGCACCACGCCGTTGCCGATGATGCCGAGCTTGCCGCGGACCACGCCGGAGGGCAGCAGGCTGAGCTTGTAGGTCTGCTCGCCGACGACCAGCGTGTGGCCGGCGTTGTGGCCGCCCTGGAAGCGCACGACGATATCGGCCCGGCTGGCCAGCCAGTCCACCACCTTGCCCTTGCCCTCGTCACCCCATTGGGCGCCGATCACCGCGACATTGGCCATTGCTCAGTCGTCCTTCATGAAAGGCGATGCGGCACCGTCCCGCAGGACATGGGTGCAGCGTAGCGCGGCCGGGGCATCCGTGGGTGCCAGGGCGGCGACGGTCGCGAAGCCCTGGGCCCGCAGCGCCTGCACGGCCTCCTGCGGCGCGCCGAGGGGGATGAAGACGCGGGGCCGCGGCGGGGCCGGGGTGGCGGCGCGGAGGACGGCATCGGGGTAGAGGCTCATGCCCGTCGCCGGCTCCTCATTGGCGGAGACGTAGCGGCCGCCGCGGGCCAGCTCGCCGGTGGCGCCGGGGCCGTAGAGGGTGAAGGCGACGCCCACATGGTAGCGGAAGCCGCGGAACTCGACCGGGTCGAGGGTGATGCGGAGGTTCGGCTCCCGCGCGCGGATGGCGGCGATGACCGCGCGGGCATTGTCGGCGATGGCCCGGGCGGCGGGCGGCAGGTCGAGCGAGGCGAGCGCCGCGAGCGCCCCATCGGCCGGGCCGGCGGCGGCGAGCAGCACCGGCAGGGCGGCGGCCAGCGGCCCGGCCTGGGCAGCCAGCGCGGCGGTGGCGGCGGCATCCTTGCGGTCCAGCGCCAGGGCCAGGCGCTGGCGCAGCGCGGCGGGGACGCCGGCGGCCTCCAGCAGCGCCGGGGTCATGGTCGGCAGGGTGATGTCGAGCGAGACGGTGCCGACGCCGGCCCGGACCAGGGCCTCGGCGGCGACCAGGGCGACCTCGGCATCGGCCTCGGGCGCGGCGCTGCCGATCAGCTCGATCCCGGTCTGCGGCAATTGGCGCTCGGGCGCGAGCTGGGTGCCGCGGACCCGCAGCACCTGGCCGGCGTAGCAGAGCCGCAGCGGCCGGGCCTGCAGGCCGAGGCGGGTCGCGGCGATGCGGGCGACCTGGGGGGTGGTATCGGCGCGCAGCCCCATCATCCGCTGGCTGACCGGGTCCATCAGCCGGAAGGTCTGCTCGGCGACCGCGGCGCCGGAGCCGGCGAGCAGGCTGTCCTCGAATTCCAGCAGCGGCGGCTTGACGCGCTCATAGCCATGGCCGGCGAAGGCGGCCATCAGCGCCTCGACCAGCGCCGCCTCGCGCTCGGCCTCGGGCGGCAGCAGGTCCATGAGCCCGGCGGGGAGCAGGGCTGGATTGGGGACATCATCGGTCATGCGGGCGCGGGTTTGGCAGGGGGGCGGGGGCGATGCAAGCCCAAGGCGGCGCGCGGCAGGCCCGCGACGGGCTCAGACCGTGATGCCATAATCGGCCAGCTCCGGGCGCATCGCCTCGATGACGAAATCGACGAAGGCATCGGGGGCGTCGAGGTAGAATTCCCGGTCGGAATAGGCCCCGACGGTCGCCTCCATCCCATGCGCGATGGCCCAGGCGGCGAGCGCCTCGAGGTCTTCCCGCGGCGTCTCGCTGAGGAAGGCGACCTGGGAGCGGAGCTTGTCGGTATCCCGACCCGGGGTCTGGCTGCGGCTGAACTGCAGATCCACGTTGGCGCCGGGCTGGCGGAGCCAGATGGCGCGCTCGGTCCGCCGCAGGATGGCGAAGCGGAGCTGGGTGGTCAGCATCTCCACCACCGTCTCGAAATACTCGGGCGCGAGGCGGTTGGCGACGTGGTTGAACTGCATGGCGGCCGGGCTCCGGGGGGCGCCGGAGCCTAGCCCGGGGGGCCAGCCGCCGTCACGCAGCCGGCGGCGGCATGGCCGAGAGGTCCATCCACATGACTTCCCAATGGTGGCCGTCCGGATCCTCGAAGCTGCGGCCGTACATGAAGCCGTGGTCCTGCACCGGGCCGGGGTCGGTGCGGCCGCCGGCGGGGGCGGCGGCCTCGGCCATGCGGTCCACGCCGGCGCGGTCCTCGGCCGAGAGGCAGATCAGCGCGGCGCTGGTCTTGTGGGTATCGGCGACGGGCTTGGCGGTGAACATCGCGTATTTCGGGTGGGTGAGGAGCATGGCGTGAATGGTCTCGGAAAAGACCATGCAGGCGGCGGTGTCGTCGGTGAATTGCGGGTTCAGCCTGGCGCCGATGGCCTCGTAGAAGCGGATCGACCGCGGCAGGTCGGTGACGGGAAGGTTGACGAAGATCAGTTGGGGCATGGGTTCCTCCGCTTGGTCTTTGACGAGCCTGCCGTGAGAAGTTATGAAATGCAACCATGAAGTCAGTAAAAGTAACTCAATCGGGCGAACCGAGACGCTGGTACGAGGATGCCTGCGCCGCCGCCCATGCGCTCGACCTGGTGGGGGAGCGCTGGGCGCTGCTGGTGATGCGGGAGCTGATGTTCGGGCCGCGCCGCTTCAGCGACCTGCGCGCCAGCCTGCCGGGCATCAGCGCCAATGTGCTGACCCAGCGGCTGGCGGGGCTGGAGGCGGCCGGGGTGCTGCGCCGCCGCCGGCTGCCGCCGCCGGGCGCGGCGCAGGTCTATGAACTCACCCCCTGGGGGCTGGAGAGCGAGCCGATCTTCCAGGCGCTGGGCCGTTGGGCGGCACGGTCCCCAGCGCATGACCCCACCCTGCCCTTCAGCGCGGCATCCCTGCTGCTGTCGCTGCGGACCATGCTGGATGCGGGGCGCGCAGCGGGGCTGACCGCGCGGATCGGCTTCCGGCTGGAGGCGGAGGACTACCTCGGCCTGCTGGCGGCCGGGCGCATCGCCATCGCGGCCGGGCCGCTGGACGGGGCGGATCTGGTCTTCGAGGGCGCCCCGGCGGTGATCGCCGGGGCGATCTACGGCGGCCAGCCGCTGGCGGCGCTGGAAGCGGCGGGGGCGCTGCGCCTCACCGGCGACCGGGCGCTGGCGGCACGCTTCGTGACGCTGTTCCCGCTGCCGGAGAAGGCGCCGGCCGGTCAGTCCACCGCTTCGCGCGATTCCACATAGGCCATCAGGTTCTCCAGCCGGTCCGCCTCGCTGGCCGGCTTGTCGGTGCGGATGCGGGCGATGCGGGGGAAGCGCAGCGCCACGCCGGACTTGTGCCGGCCGGAAAGCTGGGCGGCATCGAAGATGACCTCCAGGACCAGCGCCTTCTCCACCTCCCGCACCGGGCCGAAGCGGCTGGTGGTGTGGTTGCGGATCCAGCGGTCGAGCCAGTTCAGCTCCTCGTCGGTATAGCCGGAATAGGCCTTGCCGATCGGGACCAGCTCCTCGCCCCCCTCCCCGTCCGGGCGCCACAGGCCGAAGGTATAGTCGGAATAGAAGCTGCTGCGCTTGCCATGGCCGCGCTGGGCATACATCAGCACGGCATCGATGCTCAGCGGGTCGCGCTTCCACTTCCACCAGAGGCCCTTCTGCCGGCCGGCGACATAGGCGCTGTCGGCCCGCTTCAGCATCAGCCCCTCGATCGAGGCGGCCCGCGCGCCGTCCCGGACCTCGCCGAGCTGCGCCACGGAGGCGAAGGCGATCTGCGCGGAGAGGTCCATGCGCGGCGGGGCATGGCGCTCGACCCAGGCTTCCAGCCGGGCGCGGCGGTCATCGAAGGGCAGCGGGCGCAGGTCCTCGCCGCCGTCGAAGAGCAGGTCGTAGAGCCGGACGCCGGCCGGGTGGTCCTTCTGCAGCTTCGGCCCGGCCACTTTGCGGTTGAGCCGCTGCTGGAGGTCGGCGAAGGGAGCGACCAGCCCGTCCCGGATGACCAGCAGCTCGCCGTCCAGCACGGCGTGGAAGTCCATTGCCGCGAGGATCTCCGGGAAGGCGGCGGAGATGTCCTCGCCGCCGCGGCTCCAGATCCGCTTGCCGCCGGGGCCGGCGGTGAGCTGGACGCGGATGCCGTCCCATTTCCATTCGGCCCGCCAGGCGGCGGGGTCCAGCGCCGCGAGGTCCTTGTCCTCCAGCGGATGGGCCAGCATCAGCGGGCGGAACACCGGGGCATCGCGCGGGTCCGGCATCGGGGCGCGGCCCTCGAGCCAGTCGAAGATCGGCCCGTAGGGCGGCGGGATGCCGTGCCAGAGCTCCTCCAGCGCCTCGACCGGCTGGCCCGACCAGTCCGCCAGCGCGACCCGGGCGAGCCGTCCGGAGACGCCGACGCGGAGGCCACCGGTGATGAGCTTGATCAGGGCGAGGCGGCCGCTGGCATCCAGCGTATCGAGCCAGCCGGCGAGCAGCAGGGGCAGCTCGGACTTGGGCGTGACCTCCAGCGCCTCCACCACCTCCGAGAGCAGCGGCGGCGGGGCATTGACGCCCTGCCGCTCCGGCCAGATGAGGGCGACCGTCTCGGCCAGGTCGCCGACATAGTCATGGCTGAGGGCGAGCAGCACCGGGTCGGTGCGGCTGGCGGCGAGGTCGCGGATCATCGCCGGCTTGGCGGCGCTGAAGACCAGCTCCTCGGTCAGGGCGGCGAGGCCGATGCCGCGCTCGGGGTCCGGCTGGGTGGCGAACCAGTCCCGCAGCAGGGCCAGCTTGGCATTGCGGCCGGGGGTGAAGACCAGGCGTTCCAGCAGCTCGGCGAAGGCGGGGACGCTCATGCCGACGCCCCGGCCGGCAGCGCGTCGTCTTCCTCGTCGCCCAGGCCGATCAGGTGCAGCGCCCGGCCGCGGATGCCGCGCAGGCCGAGGGCATGGATCAGCGCATCGTCGCGGCCATGGGTGACCCAGACCTCGGGGGCGCCGGTCTCGTCGATGGTGCGGTTGAGCTCGTCCCAGTCGGCATGGTCGCTGATGACCAGCGGCAGCTCGACGCCGCGGGTCTTGGCGCGCTGGCGCACCCGCATCCAGCCGCTGGCGACGGCCGTGACCGGCTCCGCCAGCCGCCGGGCCCAGCGGTCGGCGATGGCCGAGGGCGGGGCGAGGACCAGGGCGCCCTTCAGCTCCGCCTTGTTGGCGACGGTCGCCGGGCGAAGGTCGCCGAGCGGGATGCCCAGCTCCTCATACAAGCGGCAGAGCGGCTGCTGGGCGCCGTGGAGGTGGATCGGCCGGTCCCAGCCGGCGGCGCGCAGCAGGGTGATGAGGCGCTGGCACTTGCCGAGCGCATAGCAGCCGACGACATGGGTGCGCTCGGGGAAAAGCTCCAGGCTGTGCAGCAGCTTGGCGACCTCGTGCTCCGGCGGCGGGTGGCGGAAGACCGGCAGGGCGAAGGTCGCCTCGGTGACGAAGACGTCGCAGGCGATGGGCTCGAAGGGGGCGCAGGTGGCATCCGCCTGGCGCTTGTAGTCGCCGGAGACCACGGCGCGGCTGCCGCGCCAGTCCAGCACCACCTGGGCGGAGCCGAGGACATGGCCGGCCGGGACGAGGCGGAGGGTGACCTCGCCGAGGCGGAGTTCCTCGCCGTAGCGGAGCGGCTGCTGGGTATCGCCCGACCCCTGCCCCATGCGGGCCCGCATGATGGCCAGCGTCTCCGGCGTGGCGAGGACGGCGGCATGGCCGGGACGGGCATGGTCGGCGTGGCCATGGGTGATCACGGCCCGGTCCACCGGCCCGCCGGGGTCGATGAAGAAGCCGCCCGGCTCGCAGAACAGGCCGGCGGGGGTGGGGCGGAGCCAGGTCTCGGGATGCGGCATGCGGCGGGTTCGGCCTGTTCGTGGTCCGTTCAAATGCCTGGCGGCCCGCCGGGTTGCCGCGGCTCCCGCTTGCCGAGGTGGATCCGCGGCGGCTCAGCCGCCGACGGGCCCAGCGGGTTCCTGGACCGGTTCCTGAGCCAGCCGGGCGAAGATGGCCTGGACCGAGGCGGCGGTCGCGCCGCGCAGGGCGCCGGCCCGCACCTCCGCCTGGCTCCACATCCAGCTGCGCGGCGGGTCGTCGCGCATGTCCCATTCGGCGAAGAGGCGGGTTTCGATGTCGTCGACATGGATCAGCGCGATATCGAGGTGGCGATCGTCCTGCAGGATGCGGCCGAAGGTGCGCGTGACCGCGGCGCGGGGACCTTCGAGCAATTGCAGGAACAGGTCGGCCCGGCAGATCAGCGCGCCGGTGATGCCATCCTCGCGGTTGTGCCGGCGGGCGCTGAGCAGGATGTCGTCCAGGGTTTCCGCCTCGAAGCCGAAGGGTCGCGAGGCATAGATCAGCTGCATCAGCGGCATCGGTCCGGTTCCTTCCCTTGGCACGGGAGGGATACTGGCAGGTTCGCCCCGCCATGCCGAGCAAATGCCTGGCCGGGGCGGGGCGAGTGGCCGGGACCCGCGCCGTCCCGGCCCGCCGCCTCAGGCCAGCAGGTGGTCGCAGCCGGCGGTGGCCGGCACGGGGATGAGGAGCTGCGGTGCCTCCGGGTCCATCGCCGGGGTGCCCGCGGCATGCCGCTCATAGGCGATGAAGGGATCGTCCTGCAGGTATTGCGTATCCGTGTTGCGCAGGATGATGTCGGTCAGGCCGCTGTGGCGGATGAAGGTGGTCGTCGCGTCGTCGAAGCCCTGGTTCTGCCACCACAGCGGGTCGCCGTCCCGGGTGCGGGCGAATTGATCGGCGATGATGAGGCCGAAGGTCTCGCCGACGAAGGCGCCGGGCACCACCCGCTCCGCCAGGCCGCCGGTCCAGAGGTCGATGTCGTCGACCGAGGCATAGACCTGGGCCAGCGCCTGCACCGTGCCCTGGTCGTCGGTGATCTGGCAGAAGTCGGTATAGGGATCGAGGTGCAGCGCCTCCCGCATCTCGTTCAGATGCGGCAGGCCGAGGTCGCGGCCGCGCTGGATATTGATCGCCGCGAGGTCGACGACCACCGGCGGGTCGAACAGGAAATTCCGCAGGTCGTCGACGATGCGGACATCCATCGCCTGGGCATGGTCCGCCCCCAGGTGGCGCAGCAGCCCATCGGCACCGCCATCCGCGGCGAATGCGTCGGGCGTCAGGAAGAAGGTTTCCTTCAGGGGCACCTCGCCGGAGGCATTGCCGTATTCGTCCAGCTTCTCCGTCACGTCGGAAACGGTGGAATGGCCGAAGCGATAGGCCGCGCCGGCGAATTCGATGGCCATGCGCGGATCGACCAGCGGGTCGTAGCCGGCATAGGCGCCGAACATCATGCCGCCGAGCAAGTGCGGCAGGAATTCGGTATAGGTGATGTTCTGGATCTCGGCGGTGACGATCGCCCGCGCCTGCTGGTAGACGGTCTCGCCGTCGAGGGTCGGGTCCGCGGCATACATGTTGTCGACGAGCATGTTGTGCTCGCGCGCGAACAGCGTCTGCAGCGCGGTGAGCGAGGGATTCTCGTCCACCCGGCCATCGCCGGCGAGATGCGCGACCAGCCCGCCGGGATTGCCGCCGCTTTCCCCGGTCGGGTCGACCGGGCCGACCGGCAGGTTGCGGCCCGGGGACATCGTCATGTGGCCGTCCGGCTCGCGCAGCCGCGCGAAGGTCGCCGCATCCGAGCCATAGACCATGGAGGCGTCGAGCCAGCCGGTGATGGCATTGATGACGTTGCCATGCGCATCGGCATCGGCGCGGGACATGGGGATGACGGAGCCGGCGGGGAAATTCGCATCGCCATCCGGGACGGGAATGCTGATCGGCTCGCCGGTGCGGTTGTCGGCGGTCAGGTTGATGTCGTGGTCGATGAACTGGCCCCAGGCATACATGAAGGCGGAGAAGCCCTGCGGGTTCTCGACCGCCGCATCGCCCTGGCCGACCACGACGTTGCTGATCTCGCGCGCATTCGGGCCATCGCGCAGGCCGCGCGCATCATCGGCGTAATAGGCATCGGTCAGGCGTATGAAAGGCGTATTGGTGACGTTGACCGCCCCGTCCAGACCCGGAACGGTACCATCGATACTGCGATATTCCATGAATGTATTCCTGGCCCTGACTGCTGATGCGAATGTTATTCGGTTCAGCCAAGTCCCGGTGCAGGTACCGGTCAATCCGACCAGGACGGGATCGGGGACATCTCGCGATATTGTCGTTAAAAATGCATAGCATTGGTAGAAGTTAATGAATTGATCTTCGCAGCCGGCGCTCCACTTGTCTTGTCGACGCCGGAAAACATGAAATGCGTAGTGGCCGCATTCCGAAGATTGATTTAGTTAAAATTCCTTCATGTTTTTATTATTGAAAATGCCAACCTTTTCGACAGAATTCAATGGCAGCATGGCAGGCCGGAAGCCATGGCTTCGCGGGGTGACCCGGGTCCGGCGCGGCGGCCATAATCCGAGTGGCGCCTCCGCCATCGGCCAGGGTATGCAGGCCGCGGGGTGGCTTGCAGGAGGCGGAGCCATCGACGGCTTCGCCTTTCGCAACCAAGGGTACGATGAGGCACGGGGGAACCCCGCCCTGTCTCGCGCGTCAATCAAAGCCCGGGTCCGCAATGGGCCCGCGCCGTATGATGCACGGATGAAGGGTATTGGATGTCGCCAGTGGAGGCGGAGGCGGCGAAGAGCAGCGGGGTCGCGTTGGACGCGCATTTCCGACTGCTTGCTGACCATGCGCCGGTCATGATTTGGCATGCCGGACCGGACCGATCCCGCGCTTTCTTCAACCAGCCCTGGCTGGAATTCACCGGCCGCCCGATCGAGGCGGAACTGGGCTTCGGCTGGGCCGAGGGCCTGCACGACGAGGACCGCGCCCGCTTCGAGGCGGCGGCCAGCGAGGCCTTCGAGGCCCGCAAGCCCTTCTCCATCGACTACCGCCTGCGCCGCCATGACGGCGCCTGGCGCTGGCTGCTGGATACCGCCCGCCCCTTCAGCAAGGATGGCGCCTTCGCCGGCTACTTCGGCTCCTGCGTCGACGTGACCGACATGAAGCAGGCCCTGGAGGAGCGCCGCCGCGCCCTGGCGGAGCGGGAGATGCTGCTCGCCGAGTTGCACCACCGCGTGAAGAACAATGCCCAGGCGACCACCTCCTTCCTCGGCCTGCAGGCCAGCCGGGCGAGCAACCCGGATGTGGCGGCGGCGCTGCGCGGCGCGGCGATGCGGGTGATGCTGGCGACCCTGGTGCAGGACCGCATGTTCCGCGTGGCGGAAGGCGCCGAGATCGACCTCGGCACCGAGCTGGCGGCGACGGCGCGCACCGCCCTCGACGTGGTGGCGCAGCCGCAGGTCCGACTGGAGGTCTCGATGGAGCCGACGCTGACCCTGCCGGTGTCCCAGGCAACGCCCCTGGCGTTGATCGTGAACGAGCTGGTGGTGAATTCGGCGCGGCATGCCTTCCCCGATGGCCGCGGCGGCACGGTGCGGCTGGAGCTGCGCCGCGCGGCGCCGGGGCTGGGCGAGCTGATCGTCGCCGACGACGGCATCGGCGTGCCGGAGCCCCCTGCCCGCAACACGCCGGAGGGCTGCCTCGGGCTGCATCTGGTGCCCCGGCTGGCGCGGCAGGCGCATGCCAGCCTGCGGATGGAAAACGACAACGGCATGCGGGCGACGCTGCGCTTCGCCTGCCGCTGACACAGGTCCGCGCCAAGGCCGCTTCCCAGGCCGGGTGAGGCCCGCCATATTGTCCCCGCATGGGAACATTGCCGGAACCTTTCGCTGCCTGGTTCGTCGCCCGGGGCTGGACCCCGCGGCCGCACCAGTTGGCGCTGCTGCGCGCGGCGGAGGCCGGGCAATCCGCCCTGCTGGTCGCGCCGACCGGCGGCGGCAAGACCCTGGCCGGTTTCCTGCCCAGCCTGATCGACCTGACCCGGACGCCGCGGCCTTCGGGACCGGGGGCGCTGCATACCCTCTATGTCTCGCCGCTGAAGGCGCTGGCGGTCGATATCGCCCGCAACCTGATGGCCCCGGTCGAGGAGATGGGCCTGCCCATCCGGATCGAGACCCGCACCGGCGATACCCCGCAGAACCGCCGCGCCCGGCAGAAGGACGACCCGCCGCATATCCTGCTGACCACGCCGGAGAGCCTGGAGCTGCTGCTCTCCCAGCCCGAGGCCGGTGACTTCTTCGCCGGGCTCGGCGCGGTGGTGGTGGATGAGATCCATGCGCTGGCCGGCAGCAAGCGGGGCGACCAGCTCGCGCTCGGCCTGTCGCGGCTGGCGACCCTGGCGCCGGCGGCCCGCCGCGTCGGGCTCTCCGCCACGGTCGCCTGGCCGGAGCCGCTGCGCGCCTTCCTCAGCCCGAGCGGCCGGCCAGGGGATGTCCGGCTGGTGCAGGTCAAGGGCGGGGCGCCGCCGGAGCTTTCCATCACCCTGCCGGAAGGGCGACTGCCCTGGGGCGGGCACATGGGTCTGGCTTCGATGCCGGAGGTCTATCGGCGGATCGGCGAGGCCCGGGTCACCATCGTCTTCGTCAATACCCGGGCACAGTCCGAGCTCTGCTTCCAGGCGCTGTGGCGGCTGAACGACGACAACCTGCCGATCGCCCTCCACCACGGCAGCCTGACCATCGAGCAGCGCCGCAAGGTGGAGGCGGCGATGGCCGCGGGGAAGCTGCGGGCGGTGGTGGCGACGGCCTCGCTCGACCTCGGGATCGACTGGGGCGCGGTGGATCAGGTCATCCAGGTCGGGGCGCCGAAGGGCGTGGCCCGGCTGCTGCAGCGGGTCGGCCGCGCCAACCACCGGATGGACGAGGCCTCCCGCGCCGTGCTGGTCCCGGCCAACCGCTTCGAGGTCATCGAATGCACCGCGGCGCTGGAGGCGGTGCGGCATGGCGACCTGGATGGCGATCCGCCGCGGCCGGGCGGGCTCGACGTGCTGGCCCAGCATGTGCTGGCCATGGCCTGCCACGCGCCCTTCCATCCGGACGACTTCTTCGCCGAGGTGACCCGGGCGGCCCCCTATGCCGCGCTGTCGCGCCGGGACTTCGACGACGTGATCCGCTTCGTCGAGGACGGCGGCTATGCGCTGAAGGTCTACGAGCGTTTCCGCAAGCTGTTCCGCGATGCGGAGGGCCTGGTGCATGTGCGGGATACCCGCGTGGCGCGGCAGCTCCGGATGAACCTCGGCACCATCGTCGAGACGCCGCTGATCAAGGTGCGGCTGCGCGGCGGCCCGGTCCTGGGCGAGGTCGAGGAATGGTTCGTCTCCACCCTGGTTGCCGGCGACTGCTTCATCTTCGCCGGCCAGACCCTGCGCTTCGAGGCGCTGGATGCGATGAGCGCCATCGTCTCCCGCGGCGGCGAGGGCGACCCGCGCGTCCCCGCCTATGCCGGGGCGCGGCTGCCGCTGAGCACCTGGCTGGCGGCGCGGGTGCGGGAGATACTGCACGACCCGAAGAAATGGCGGCTGCTGCCGGAGCCGGTGCGCGACTGGCTGCGGCTGCAGAAGAAGCAGAGCGCGCTGCCGGAGAAGGACGGCATGCTGGTCGAGACCTTCCCGCGCGGCGGCCGCTGGTTCATGGTCGCCTATTGCTTCGAGGGCCGGCTGGCGCATCAGACGCTCGGCATGCTGGTCACCAAGCGGATGGAGCGGCTGGGCTTCGGCCCGCTCGGCTACCTCGCCACCGACTACGTGCTGGCGACCTGGAGCGCCTTCGAGCCCACTGACGTCGAGCAGCTGTTTGAGGAGGATATCCTCGGCGAGGAGCTGGAGGAATGGATGGCGGAAAGCTCCATGCTCCGCCGCACCTTCCGCAACATCGCGACGATCGCCGGACTGCTTGAGAAGAATTACCCCGGCCAGGAAAAGCGCCCCCGCCAGATGACCATGAATGCCGACCTGATCTACGACGTGCTGCGCAAGCACGAGCCCGACCACGTGCTGCTGCGGGCGACCCGGCAGGAAGCCGCCGGCGGCCTGACCGACGTGGCCCGCATCGGCCTGGTGCTGGCCCGCGCCAAGGGCCGCATCAAGCACATGGCGCTGGACCGGGTCTCGCCGCTGGCGGTGCCGGCGCTGATCGAGGAAGGCCGAGAATGGGTCGCCGGCGGCGCCGAGGATGCGCTGCTGGCCGAGGCGGAATCGATGGTCGATGCCGTGACCGGCGGGGCGGAGGCCTTCTCCGGCCTGCTGGCCGAGGTGACCGAGGCGGTGCGGGTCCGCGCCGGGGTGGTGGACAAGCCGCGCCACCGCGAACGCCGGCCGCGCAATGCCCGCTTCATCCGAAACGCGCCGCGCAGCGTGACCCGGGCATGACCGCCGCGCCGATCCATGTCGCCGGCGAGCGGCTGATGCTCTGCCCCGGCGGCGTGCTGCACTGGCCGGCCCGGCAGACGCTGGTGGTCGCCGACCTGCATTTGGAAAAGGGCAGTTCCTTCGCCGCCGCCGGCCGCTTCCTGCCGCCCTACGACACGCGGGAGACGCTGACGCGGCTGGCGCTGCTGCTGCGGCGCTGGCGGCCGGCGCGGCTCATCGCGCTCGGCGACAGCTTCCACGACCGCGAAGGATGTTCGCGCCTGCCGCCGGCGGATGCCGATGCGCTGCGGCGGATGCTGGCGGGGCTGGAGATGGTCTGGGTGCTGGGCAACCACGATCCGGAACCGCCGGACGGCCTGCCCGGCATCGCCGCCGACGAATACCGGGACGGCCGGATGGTCTTCCGCCATCAGGCGGTGCCGAGCGCGACGCGCTTCGCGACTTCCCCGGTGGTGGAGGTCTCGGGGCATTTCCACCCCAAGGCCACCATGCCGACGCGGGCGGGCGGGGTCACCCGGCCCTGCTTCGTCGCCGATTCCCGGCGGGTGATCCTGCCGGCCTTCGGCGCCTATACCGGTGGGCTGGACGCGCGGGACCCGGCGATCGCCGGGCTGTTCCCGCGCGGCGCCCGCGCCTTCCTGCTCGGGCGCGAGCGGCTGTTCAGCATGCCGACCGGCCCCTGGATGGGTCCGGCCGATACGGCCGAGGTTACGGGAACAGCACCTGGCTGACGGCGTGGATGATGCCGTTGTTGGCGATGATGTCCGGGCCGACCACCAGCGCCGGGGCCTGCACGTTCAGGCCGCCCGCGCCGAAGCTGCCGGTCTGGCTCTCGGGCGCCGGGTTGCTGACGGCGATCTTGCCGCCCTCGTTGGCGATGCGCAGCTCGGCGCCGTTGACCGTCTTGAAGCGCCGGTCGCCGGTGAGGCCCGAGGAGGGCATGGAGCCGGCGATGATGTGGTAGGCGATCAGGGCGCGCAGCCGGATCGGGTCGATGCTGGTCTGGTTGATGCTGCCGCCCGAGCCCTGCTGCAGCAGGTCGGTCATGCGGGCATTCACCACGTCGAAGGCGGCATCGACCGGGGCGAAGACCGTGACGCCAGCGGTGGAGCGGAGCTGGTCGGTGGCGCCGGCACGGCCGATGAGCTCGATGAAGCGGTTGAAGCGGCCATCGGCGGCCATCGTCTCCATCACGTTGCGCGTCTGCGCCTGGGCGGGGCGGAAGCCGAGCGTCAGCGCGCCGCCGGCCAGGGCCGCGGAGAGAATATGGCGGCGATTCAAGGTGGGCATCAGGTTCGTCCTTCGGGTTGAGTGGGCTTGGGCTCAAGCCAACGGGAGAGATCGCTCCCGTGCGATGGCGGAACGCGACAGACCCGCATCGGTTCGCACGCGTTCTGCGGGTTTGGATGGTCGCGTTTTCGCCGGGGCGGACTACATGGAGGGAATGCAAAGCTCCCCGCCTGCCCTGGTCTGGTTCCGCCAGGATCTTCGCCTCGCCGACAACCCCGCCCTGGCCGCGGCGGCGGATCGCCCGGTGCTGCCGGTCTATGTGCTGGACGATGCGGCGGCGGGGCGCTGGGCACCGGGCGGAGCCGGGCGCTGGTGGCTGCATCATTCGTTGGAGGCGTTGGGGGCTGCCCTGGCCGGGCTCGGGGCACCGCTGCTGCTGGTGCGCGGCCGGGCCGAGATCGTCATCCCGGCCCTGGCCGATGCGGTCGGGGCGACCGAGGTCTTCGCCGGACAGCTCTATGAACCCTGGGCGCGGGAGCGGGACCGGCGCGTCGCGGAGGCGCTGGAGGCGGCGGGGCGCAAGCTGCAGCTCGCCACCTCATCCCTGTTGCGGGAGCCGGCCAAGGTGCGGAGCGGCAGCGGCAAGCCCTATGCGGTCTATACGCCCTTCGCCAAGACAGTGGCCGCGCTGGGAGACCCGGACCAGCCGCTGCCGGCGCCGGCCCGGCTGCAGGGCGTGGCGACACCGCCACCGGGCGAGGCGCTGGCGGATTGGCACCTGCTGCCCGATCGGGACTGGGCGGCGGATTTCCCCGCGGTCTGGACCCCGGGCGAGGCCGGGGCGGCGGCGCGGCTCGCCGGCTTCGTCGATGGCCCGGTGCGGGACTATGCGACGCAGCGCAACGACCCGGGCGTGGATGGCTCCTCCCGCCTTTCGCCGCATCTGCATTGGGGGGAGGTCTCGCCGCGCCAGGTCTGGTGGGCGGTGCGGGCGGCGATCCCCGGGGAAGCGGTACCCGGCGCCCCGGCCTGGCCCTTCCTGTCCGAGGTGCTGTGGCGGGAATTCTCCTACCACCTGCTCTGGCACCGGCCGGAACTGCCGGAGGTGCCGCTGCGGGAGCGTTTCGCCACCTTCCCCTGGGCGCCGGATGCGGCGCTGCTGCGGGCCTGGCAGCGGGGTCGGACCGGCTATCCCGTCGTCGATGCCGGGATGCGCCAGCTCTGGCGGCATGGCTGGATGCACAACCGGGTGCGGATGATCACCGCCTCCCTGCTGGTGAAGCACCTGCTGCAGCCCTGGCAGGCGGGCGCGGCCTGGTTCTGGGATACGCTGGTGGATGCCGACCTCGCCTCCAACAGCGCCTCCTGGCAATGGGTGGCGGGGTCGGGCAGCGATGCGGCGCCCTATTTCCGGGTCTTCAACCCGATTCTCCAGGGCAAGAAATTCGACCCCACCGGCCGCTACGTGCGGCGCTTCGTTCCGGAGCTGGCCAGGCTGCCCGATGCCTATGTGCACCGTCCCTGGGAGGCGCCGGATGCGGTGCTGCGGGCGGCGGGCCTGGTGCTGGGCCGGGACTACCCGCGGCCGGTGATCGAGCATGCGGAGGGTCGCGCGCGGGCCCTGGCGGCCCTGGCCGAACTGGGCGGCGTGCCTGCGCCCGCGGATGCGGAGGCCTGATGCCGGGGCCGCAGGCGGATCTCCAGGCGCGGGGCTTCCGCGGGCTGCGGGTGGTGGGCGACGTGCATGGCGACGCAACCGCCTTCGAACATGCGGCGGCGGGGGCGGAGGCGGCGGGGCTGTTCCTGCTGCAGCTCGGCGACCTGACCGACCATGGGCCGGACAGTCCCGCGGTGCTGCGGCGGATGTTCGGGCTGCTGGAGGCCGGATGCGGTCGCTTCCTGCTGGGCAACCACGACCACAAGCTGCGCCGCGCCCTGCTGGGGCAGCGGGTGCGGATGGCGGCGGAAGGGCTGGGGCGGACCCTGGCGCAGCTGGCAGCGGCGCCGGATGGGCCGGCGCTGACCGCCCGGGCCATCGCCGAGATCGCCCAGGCGCCGGCCTGGCTGCGGCTGGGGAATTGGCTCTTCGTGCATGGCGGCTGGCATCCGCGGATGCTGCGGGAGCTTTCGCCGCCCCAGGCCGGGGCACAGAAGCCGGATCCGCTGCTCTCCCGCGCGCTGTTCGGCCAGGTGACGGGGCGGATGATGCCGGATGGCTATCCGGAGCGGCTGCACGACTGGGTGGACCGCATCCCCGCCGGCTTCACCCTCTATTGCGGGCATGAGCGGCGGGCGACGGATGGGCGGCCCTTCGTGCAGCCCGGCGAGGGCGGCGGGCGGGCGATCTTCCTGGATACCGGCGCCGGCAAGGGCGGCCACCTGTCCTGGATCGACCTGCCCTTCTAGCCCGCTTCCGCGAGCAATGCCTGCAGGTCCAGCCGGCGGCTGAACATCGCCAGTTCGCCGGCGGCATCGCGCGGCCAGTCGGCTTCCGGCCGGTCGCGGTAGAGCTCGACGCCGTTGCCATCGGGGTCACGCAGGTAGATCGCCTCGGAGACGCCGTGGTCGGAGGCACCTTCCAGGGTGATCCCGGCCTCGAGCACCCGCTTCAGCGCGGTGCCGAGGGCGGCGCGGTCCGGATAGACCAGGGCAACGTGATAGAGGCCGGTCGTGCCCGGTGGCGGCCAGGCACCCTCGGCGCTCTCCCAGGTATTGAGCGCGATGTGGTGGTGATAGCCGCTGGCGGAGAGGAAGACCGCCTGGTCGCCCATGCGCTGCATCACCGCGAGCCCGATGACCCCGTGCCAGAAGGCGAGCGCGCGATCGAGCCGAGCGACCTTGAGATGAACATGGCCGATGCGCATGCCGGGATGGACCGGAACGACGGTGGCGGAACCAGGGAGTGGGGCTTCGGGCATGGGAGATCTCCTCTGCCCGCATGATGGGATGTCCGGCGGGCCACGGCCAATCACCAGCATCCATGATGATGATTGGCCGGAATTGGCGATGGCGGCGGGTTGCCCCGCCGCCATCGCATCCGTCATCCCCGGCCGGAAGGCTCAGACCGCCAGCCGACGCAGAGCGTTAGACTGCGAGCCGACGCTCGACGATCTGGGTCTTCATGCTCTTCTGCAGCTTCTCGAAGGCGCGGACCTCGATCTGGCGGACCCGCTCCCGGCTGATGGCATATTGCTGGGAGAGTTCTTCCAGCGTGGTCGGCTCGTCCTTCAGGCGGCGCTCGATCAGGATGTGGCGCTCCCGCTCGTTCAGCGTCTTCAGGGCTTCGCCCAGCAGCATCCGGCGGTTCGAGAGATCCTGGCGATCGGCCAGCTCGACCTCCTGCGTCTCACCCTCGTCGACCAGCCAATCCTGCCACTCGCCCTCGCTGTCGGCGCGGACCGGGGCATTCAGGCTGTGGTCTGGCGAGGCGAGACGGCGGTTCATCGAGACCACGTCCTGCTCCGGCACGGCCAGGACGCGGGCGATCTTCTCGACCTGTTCGGGCTTCAGGTCGCCATCCTCGAGCGCCGCCATCTGGCCCTTCAACCGACGAAGATTGAAGAAGAGCTTTTTCTGGGCGGCCGTCGTCCCCATCTTCACCAGCGACCACGAGTGAAGGATGTATTCCTGGATGGCAGCACGGATCCACCACATGGCATAGGTCGCCAGGCGGAAGCCGCGTTCCGGATCGAAGCGCTTCACCGCCTGCATCATGCCGACATTGCCTTCGGAGATCAGCTCACCCACCGGCAGGCCGTAGCCGCGGTAGCCCATGGCGATCTTTGCAACGAGGCGGAGATGGCTGGTGACGAGCTTATGGGCAGCGCGCTCATCGCCCTTCTCCTTCCAGCTTTTGGCCAGGGAAAGTTCTTCCTCCGGCGCAAGCATGGGGAATTTGCGGATCTCCTGCAGATAGCGGGAGAGGTTGCCCTCGGGGGCGATGGGGATGACCGAGCTGGAAGCCATAACGGGTATCTGCCTCCTGCGCTGATGGACCTCCCCGTGACGGCGGGGCCCGGCTCAGCGATGAATTCTGGCAGTGAGAACGCCTACCGGGCCCACCCGACCGCGCCTGCCCCGGTCACGACGAGGCGAGCAAGGCTGCTGGATCGGGTCGTTGGCACCCGGTGAAACGCTGCCGTGCATTTTTTAGCAAGGGTGGTGCCCGAAGGCAACAAAAACCGACTGCCTGGGTTGGTTACTCGTGGTTACGGTCCAAGGCCTCCAGCAATGCGGCGAAGTCCGCCGGAGGGGGGACGGAGAAACTGAGCGGCTGCCCGGAGACGGGATGGCGGAAGCCCAGGGTGGCGGCGTGCAAGGCCTGGCGCGGGAAGGCCAGCAGGGTGGAGCGGGCCGGCTCGGCCAGGGATTTGGCCGCGCCGGGCGTGCGCCGAAGATAGACGGGATCTCCTACCAAAGGGTGACCGATCTCGGTGAGGTGTACCCGGATCTGATGCGTCCGGCCGGTGGCCAGCTTGCAGCGCAGCAGGGCGCAGGCGGTGCCCCAGGCACGCTGGGTGGCATAGCGGGTCAGGGCATGCTTGCCGTTCCGGGTCACCACCGCCATCCGCTTGCGGTCGGCCGGGTGGCGGCCGATGTCGCCCTCCACCTCCCCCACCAGGGGCTGCGGCAGGCCCCAGACCAGGGCGAGGTATTCCCGGTCCAGGTCGCGGTTGGCGAAGGTCTCGGACAGGGTGCGCAAGGCACGTTCGGTCTTGGCGACGACCATGACGCCGGAGGTATCCTTGTCCAGCCGATGAACGATGCCTGGCCGCTTCTCCCCGCCGATGCCCGGCAGATCCTCCCCCGCATGGGCCAGCAGGGCATTGACCAGGGTGCCGTCCTGGTTGCCCGGGGCGGGGTGGACCACTAGGCCGGCTGGCTTGTCGAGGACGATGAGGTCGCGGTCCTCGAACAGGATGGTCAGCGGGATGTCCTGCGGCAGGGGGATCGCGGCTACCGCGGCGGGGACCGCGATGCGGTAGGTGCTGCCGGGGCGAATCGCCTCCGAAGCGTCGCGCATCGGCGCGCCGTCCCGGCTGACCGCCCCTTCGATGATCAGCGCCTTGACGCGGGAGCGCGAGAGCGAACCTATCGCCTCCGCGAGGAAGCGGTCGGCGCGGATGCCGGCCTGGTCCGGGGCGGCGGTGACGGCCAGGATTTCGGCGGCGGAGGGGGATGAATCGGTGGGTGCGCTCAAGGTCATGGTCGTTGTGATGGGGGTGCTGATCATTGGCGGCACCGTGACGCTGGTGACGATGCTCGTCCAGCGCGCCGGTGGCGGCGGCGCGGCGGCGGGGTGGCAATTGGGGCTGGACCAGCCGGACGGGGCGCGGATCGGCAGCGTCGCGGCGGTGGATGGCGGCGTCGGGGTGCTGGTGCAGCGGCCGGATGGCGACCGGGTGCTGGTGGTGGATCCGAAGCGGGGCAAGGTGGTCGGCGAGATCCGGCTGGGCCGGTGACCCGCAAGGCGGTCCTGCCGGAGAAGATCTGCGCCGCCTGCGGGCGGAGCTTCGCCTGGCGGCGGAAATGGGCCCGGGACTGGGAGCAGGTACGCTACTGTTCCGACGCCTGCCGGGAGGGTCGCTACGGGGCAGCGAAGGCGAAATTGGAAAAGCGTCCGAAGGGTGCTTGATCCGCTGCGGCTTGGAGGGTAGAAGGCGCGCCTTGCCACCGGGTCCCCATCGTCTAGAGGCCTAGGACACCGCCCTCTCACGGCGGTAACAGGGGTTCGAATCCCCTTGGGGACGCCATCCTTTTCATAAGGATGTGGACGCGGCGGCAAGATATCCCAGGCTATCGTAGCAACCCGCAACAGCTTCGGCGCATGAGCATCAGAAGGCGATGTCACAGGCCGGGTAGCCGTCCTTTCCGAGGCGCTTAGCCAATATTCGCCTGCGCTGTGGCGGCTCCTCTCCATCCGCTGGCTGCACCGCCGGCTCTGCTTTCGGAAGCAGAAACCGTTCAGCCCTCGACAGGCCTGTCATCTGCACCGTTTGTATTGCCGAAGCGTAGCAACAAGGGCGGCATAAGCAGGCGGCCCGTCCCTGATGCGCTCGGGGCGGTGGTGACCTGCCGCCGCCGCCCGCGCTCTCTAGCCCGAGGGGCAATCGGCCCTGGCGGCTCAATCAGGCGCCCTGGAAGATGCCGCCGGAGGCGTTGGGCGGCGGGCCGGCGTCCGCTCCGCCTTCCTCATCCATCGCCGATCATTGCAGCTCAGGTTTCGAACTGGCCCGGCACCGCGATCGACGCCAGCAATTTGGCATGCTGCGATTGCTGCTCGAAATCATTCGCCAGGAGAAGCAGACTTTGCTGCGACGTCTGATCAGGCAGCAGGCCGGCGATCCGGCGGCACTCGTCTGCCTTGTGCTTGAACCACTGCGAATCCCAATGGCTCTCAAATCCGGCAGGCTTTGATTCCGGCATCATGGCGAACCGTCCCCTTCGCTGATGGTGAAACGTATCCTGGGAACGCTTTGCCGCCGCTGTCGGCACCCGGACTTTCAGGCTTGCCGAAAATTTTCTCGCCGAGATGCGGGCATGGCGCAGCCGAGGGCCTGAGCCAAGGACACGGGTCGCCCGATGGGCGCGGCGCGGTCAGCGGCGCCTGCCGAAACGTCACCCGGCGGGCATATTCCGACAGGTTGACAAATCTCCATCCGTCTCAAAGTGAGCGCCTGATATGCGGCTGTTTGATACATATTGGTGTTGTTCGTAATAAAACGAGGTCGGATTGTTCGTATTGCATTTGGCGTTAGGAGGATGCCTCAAGGCTCGCCCGGTCCAATTCGGAATTACGGCAGATACCGGCGGACATATTGCTTACGTACTGGACGCCGCCACTAAACAGTCTGAAGAATGCGGTGTAAAATCCGTATCGATAGTTTCAAGATTATTCGAAGATGGCGTTCTGGGGCACGAGTATTCGCAAACCCGCGAACGCATGAACCCGAAGACGACGATCGATCGGATCGCCACGCCATGCCGCAGATATCTGGAGAAGGAGGCACTCGCCGATGATCTGCCGGCCTTCACCCAGGCCTTCTGCAGCCACCTCGCCGCACTCCCGCACCTGCCCGACGTGATCCATGCCCATTTCGCCGATGCCGCCGCGGTGGCGCTGACGGCGAGGGCCCGCTTCGGCATTCCATTCGTCTATACGCCGCACGCCCTTGGCATCCAGAAGCGCGACAGCAGGATCCCTGCCCCCGGCATGGAGCTGCGCATCGCAGCCGAGCGTCAGGCCATTGCCGCGGCCGACGCGATCATCGTGTCCAGCCAGGACGAGGCCGATAATCAGATCAGCGCCTATGGCGTTGTGGCCTCCGCACGCATCCACCCTATCCTGCCGGGCGTGCCGCAGCAGCCGGCACCCGCAGCGCATGCCGGCCTCGCCGCAGAGCTCGGGGAATGGCTCGACGATCCCGCCAAGCCGATCGTCCTGGCGATAGCCCGCCCGGTCCGCAAGAAGAACCTCGCCGCGCTCCTTCGCGCCTATGCAGCCAGCCCGGCGCTGATGGCCCGTGCCAACCTCATCATCCTCGCCGGCCGGCACGATGGCTATCATGGCTCGACGGAGGAGCAGCAGGTGATCGGCGAGCTCAGGCAGCTCAGCGACGCACCGGCCCTCCGGGGCCGCGTCGCGCTGCCGCCCCGGCATGATCCCGCCGATGTCGCCGCCCTGTATCAGCGTGCCGCCGCCGGTGGCGTTTTCGTCAATGCCGCCCTGCACGAGCCCTTCGGGCTCACCCTCATCGAGGCGGCCGCAGCCGGTGTGCCCGTGGTGGCCACCCGCCACGGCGGTCCGGCCGAGATCCTCCGAAGGCTTGGCCACGGCCTGCTTATCGATCCGCAGGACGAGGCCGCCATCGCCGATGCCTGCCTGAGCCTCGTCGCCGATCCGGCACGCCATGCCCGGCTCGCCGCGGCCGCACGACGCAACATCCATCTGTACAGCTGGACCGATTACGCGGCGCGGTCGGTCGCCCTCTATGCCTCGCTCCGCCGGCGACCGCGCCTCCTGGTCTGCGACATCGATGGCACCCTGACCGGGTGCCGCAGCGGGGCGAGCGCCTTCGCGGCCTGGCGGGCCCGCCGCGCATTGCCCTTCATCGTGGCGACCGGCCGGCCGTTCGACACGGCGCGCGCCATCCTGAGGGACTGGCAATTGCCGCTACCCGACGCCTTCATCGTCGACGTCGGCACCCGCCTCATGCTGCCCACGGTGGATGGCGGCTGGCAGGAATGTCCCCGCTACGCGACGCAGCTCGCCGAGGGTTGGGACCGAGCCGCGGTCGCCGCCACCTTGGCGGGCCTCGACCTCGTGCCGCAGCCCGCGGCAACCGCCGGCATGTTCAAGCTCAGCTATTTCGGCGCACAACGGGACGCGGAGGCGATCCGGGCGGCACTGGCGGCGGCCGGGCTCAGCGCCCGCGTCATCCACTCGCATGGCCGGTTGATCGATGTCCTGGCGCCCGGCGGCGGCAAGGCGGCGGCGATCGCCGCCTATGCGGCGCAGCGCGGGATCACCCTGGCCGATTGCGTCGCGGCGGGCGACAGCGGCAACGACCTCGACATGCTGGATGCCTGCGGCCATGCCATCGTCGTCGGCAACGCGGATGCCGACCTCGACCGGCTGCGGCGTCGCCACGGGCTGCGCCGCGTGGCCAGGCACCATGCCGCCGGAGTGATGGAAGGACTGGCAGCCCTCGGCCTGAGCACCGCCGCGGCATGAAGCGGCCCTTCGGCTACTTCGTCCATCACCAGGGGCGCGGCCATGCCGAACGCTGCGCGGCCATTGCGCAGGCGCTGCCGGACGATCGGCCGCTGACGATCTTCTGCGCGCGCGGCGACATCTTCCCGGCCCTGCCGGCCAATGCGCAGATCCTGCAGGTCCCTTCCCTCTTCGAGCCGCGCGGCGACGAGGTCCCGGGCATGGACCATATCGCCACCCCGGCGACCCTGCATTGCGCGCCGCTCGGCTGGCCGGGCATCCGCAGTGCCATGGCGACCATGACCCGGTGGTTCGACCAGGCAGACCCGGCGCTGATGATCTGCGACGTCTCGGCGGAGGTGGCCCAGCTCGCCCGGATCTGCAGCGTGCCGCATGTGAAGGTGCTGCAGCACGGCGATCGTGACGACGCCGGCCATCGTGCCGCCTATGACGGCGCCGCCGGATTGCTGGCCCCGTTCCACGCCGAGCTGGCGCAGCCGGAATGGCCGGGGACCATGCGGGCCAAGACCTGCTTCGCCGGCGGGCTCGGCGTCGATACCCGGGCCATCGACCGGGCGGCGGCACGCCGGCGCATCGGCATCGGCGCGGAGGAGGACATGGTCCTGGTCCTGGCCGGCGGCGGCGGCAATGGCTTCAGCCAGGGCCCCATCGCCGTCGGCGCCCGCAGCCGCCCGGAGGCACGCTGGATCACGATCGGCCGGATCGAACGCGACTGGCACGCGACGGAGCCGGCCAACCTCGAGCATCGCGGCTGGGTCGATACCGCGGCGGACCATATCGCGGCCGCCGATATCGTCATCGCCTCGACCGGGAATACCACCTGCCAGCAGATCCTCGCCGCGGCGCGACCCTGGCTCGCGGTGCCGGAATGGCGGTACTTCGACGAGCAGCACCGCAAGGCGCAGGCGCTCGCCGCGGCGGGGGTGGCCAGCGTCAGGCCGCATCTGCCCTCCTCCGCCACGGCCTGGCAGCACGCGCTCGCACAGACCTTGGCCGAGCACCGCCCCGCCGCGCAGCGCGCGCTGGTCGAGGATGGCCCGGCCGGCAAGGCCGCCGCCTGGCTCGAACATCTTGCCGGCACGCTCTGGTCCGGCCGCCCATCGCACCATCCATCCCGCCGCTCGGAGCCCGAAGACGCATGACGCCTGCATCGGTCGTAACGCTTGCCGGAGGAAGACCGGACCACCTGTGCAACCTGGTGCTCGGCCTCTGCCGCCAGGAGGTCCTGCCGGTCGAGCTGCTCGTCGCCGTCATGCAGGACACGCCCTATCGCCTGCCGGAGGCGCCCTTCCCGGTCCGGCAGGTGATGGTCCAGGCGACCCCGCTGCCGCTGGCGGCCGCGCGCAATGCCGCGGCCCGGGCGGCCGAGGGGAAGGCGCTGATCTTCCTGGACATGGACTGCATCCCGTCGCCGACCCTGGTCTCCGACTACACCCGGGAATTGGAGGCCTTCGAGGGCCTCCTGATGGGCGAGGTCATGTATCTGCCCGGCGGTGCGGCGGCGGAGGGACTGCGCTTCGATGCCTTCGCCGCCAGCGCGGTGCGCCATTCCGACCGGCGCGGCCCGCCCCCTGCGGGCATCGAGCCCTGCGCCGACTACCGCTGCTTCTGGTCGTTGAACTTCGCAATGCGGCGTGATGCCTTCCTTGCGGCCGGCGCCTTCGATGAGCGCTACATCGGCTATGGCGGGGAGGATACCGACTTCGGCAAGTCGCTCGCCGGCCAGGGCATCCCCATCGCCTGGATGAAGGGCGGGCTTGCCTATCACCAGTATCATCCGCACCACATGCCGCCGGTCCATCACCTCGACAGCGTCGTCCGCAACGCGCAGCTGTTCGAGGCGAAATGGGGCTACCGGACGATGGGGCATTGGCTGCATGCCTTCCGCCTGATGGGCCTGATCGACGATGCCCCGGGCAGGCCCATCCGCATCCTGCGTCGTCCGGGTGCCGAGGACCTGGCGCTGACCGGGCAGCAGAGCCATCAGCCCTATGCCAATACCGCCAGCGTCATCCGCGTGCTGGAACAGCGGGCCATGGGCATCACCCGTGCGGCGTCATGAGGATTGCCGTCCTCGCGCATGTCCGCCAGCCGATCGCCGAGCCCTTCATGGGCGGCATGGAGGCCCATGCCTGGCACCTGACCGCCGGGCTGGAGGCGCGGGGCCATGAGGTGGTGCTCTTCGCCGCGGGCGACAGCGACCCGCGCTTCGCCCTCGATCCGGTCCTGGCCGAGCATTACGAGAAGGTCTTCCCCTGGGCGGAGCATCGCGGCAGCGCGCCGCTGATCGCGCATGTTGATGCCGGCTTTGCCGCCGCCGGGGCGCGGATCGCCGCCGGCGGCTTCGACGTGGTGCACAACAACAGCCTGCATCGCTTCCCGTTGGCCTGGCCGGGCGGCGGCGGCGTGCCGACGGTGACCTCGTTGCATGTCCCGCCCTTCGATGCCCTGCGCTGGTTCGTGCGGGACAGCGCCGGCCCGGCGCATCGGATCACGGTCACCTCCGCCAGTCAGATGAAGGCATGGTGGCCGGATGATACGCCGGAGGAGGTTTCCGTCCTGCACAACGGCATCGACCTTGCCGCCTGGCCCTATCAGGAACACGGCGACGGCAGCGCGGCATGGTGCGGCCGGATCACGCCGAACAAGGGTACGCATCTGGCCGCCGAGGCGGCCCGGCGGGCCGGCCTGCCGCTGACCATCTTCGGCACCATCGAGGATCCGGCCTATTGGCAGGAGCAGGTGGCCCCCCTGCTCGGCGACGGAATCCGTTACGGCGGGCATATCGGCAGCGCGGCCCTCGCCGGGGAGCTGGGCCGGGCATCGGTCTTCCTCTTCACCCCATGCTGGGACGAACCATTCGGTCTGGTCGCCGTCGAGGCGATGGCCTGCGGCGTCCCGGTCGCCAGCTTCGACATGGGTGCCGCGCGCGAGGTGGTCGCCGAGGCCGGTGCCTTCGCCGCGGCGAACGACGCCGCGGCCCTGGCCCGGGCGATCCCCGCCGCCATGGCGATCCCCCGCCGGATACCCCTGGAACGCGTGACGCGCCTCTTCACCCGGGACATCTGGCTCGACCGATGCGAGGTTCTCTATCGGCAGGCGCGCGCCGATGCCGGCAGGACCGGCGGCGCAGAGCGAGCGTGAGCCGCGTGCCATCGCGCCGGCGCTTCCCGACCTTCCTCGATCCCGCGGGTCGCCGGCTGCTGATCCTCGCCCTGTATGGCTACCAGGGCCTGGTCGCCGGCTTCGGCATGACCGCCCTGCCGAACCATTTCGCCGAGCTCGGGGCGACGGTCGGGGCGATCGGCGGCTATATGGCGATGGTCGGCCTGCCCTGGGCCCTGCAGCCGCTCTGGGGGCCGCTGGTCGACCGGTTCGGGCGGGCCCGGATGGGGCGGCGGCGGTTCTGGGTGGTGCTGGCGCTGGCCGGCGCCCTGGCCTCGCTGGCCTGCCTGCCCTTGGCCGGGGATGGCCCGGCGGCCCTGGCACGGCTGGGCCCCTTGCTGCTGCTCCACAGCGGCTTCGCGGCCCTGCTCGATACCGCGGTCGATGCGATGATCATCGACCGCGTGCCGGTGGAACGGCTCGGTCAGGCGACGGCCCTGACACGGACCGGCTTCGTCACGGGGACCGCGGTCGGTGCGGTGGTATTCGCCTGGATGATCCCGGCCCATGGGCTGGCCACGGCTGCCTTGCTGCTGCTGCTGCTCGGCACCGCGGCCATGGTCATTGCGCTGATCGTCCGAGAGGCGGACGGCGACCCCGTGTTGTCGTCGCGGCATGACGCGGCCAGGGCGGAGCCCGTGGATTCGTACCGTGTCCTCCTCCTGCGGCTGTTCTCGGCGATGCGGCAGCCGGCTGCCCTGGCCCTGCTCGCGCTCTGCATCGCCGAGGAAGCCGCGACGGCCGTCCTCGGCGTGCATCTCGGCGTCGAGATGATCCAGCGCGGCGGCTGGGATGCGGTGTCCCTGTCGCGCCTGCAAGGCGCGCTGGCGCTGCTCGGCGGCACCGCCGGTGCCTTGCTGATCGGCCACTGGTCGGACCGGGTCGGGCATTACCGCGTGCTGCGCTGGCTTCTCGCCGGCTGTGCCGTCGCCTATGCCGCTGCCGCCGGGATGCTGATGGTGCCGCAGGCCGCCTGGCTCAGTGCCGGCGCCCTGGCGCTGTCGAGCATCGTGCCGGCGCTGGCTTTCGTCGCGCTGGCACCCGCGGTCATGCGCAGCAGCCGGGGAATCGGTGCGGCGACCCGCTTCGCCCTGTTCATGGCAGCGTTGAATCTCGGCGGCATCCTGGGCTCCGCAACCTCGGGCCTGGTCGGGACGCTGCTCTCGTCCTGGCAGATCGCCTTGGGTGGCGCCTGCATCTTCGCAGCCTGCGCCGCCGCGGCTCGCCGTCCGGAACGCTTGTTCGGTCCTGATGCCGACGACACTAAATCAAAACCAATATGACCATGACGATAGAACCAACAGCCGTCATGGCGAAATAACAACGTTCCGTTTCTGCTTTCACATGCTTGGTTTTGACAGGCACTCCGCTTTACGTGATCCAAGTCTTGTCTGGTGATTTTCCGGGCCACGCCAAAGTTCGCGTTTGTTGAGGAAGCGGGTGTGGAATGTCAGAAGTTGTCAGGCGGCGTCGGGTCGGTGTGGCCATTGTCGGGCTTGGTGGTGCCGTTGCGACGACGGCGGTCGCAGGCGTAGAATTGCTGCGGCGCGGCACGAACCGGATGGATGGGCTACCGCTCGCGCATGTCTCGGTTCCCGGCTTCGCTGGCTATGACGACCTGGTCTTCGGCGGCTGGGACATGAATGGCCAGAGCCTGGCCGATGCGGCCTCCGAGCATCATGTCCTGAACGACAACCAGCTCGCCGAGACCTCCGGCGCGCTGTCCGCCCTAAAGCCCTGGGCCGCGGTCGCCAGCAGCGCCTTCTGCCGCCGCATCGAGGGTGCCAATACGCGCGAGGCAAGCGGCCATCGTGCCGCCATCGGCGCCATCATCGAGGATCTCGAGCGTTTCAAGGTGACGAACAAGCTCGACGACATCGTCATGATCAACCTGGCATCCACCGAGCGGACCCCGGCCGATGCCGCTTCGCTGCGCAGCGCCGAGGCCTTCGGGCGTGCGCTCGACCGCGACGACGCGGATATCGGTCCCGCCATGCTCTATGCGGCGGCGGCGATCGAGGCCGGCGTGCCATATGGCAACTTCACCCCTTCCGTGGCGGCTGATGCGCCGGGGCTGACGGAGATGGCGCAGCGTCGCGGCGTGCCGGTCGCCGGCAAGGACGGCAAGACCGGGCAGACCCTGATGAAGACCGCCCTGGCGCCGATGCTGCGGGCGCGGTCGCTGCACGTGGATGGCTGGTTCTCGACCAACATCCTCGGCAACCGCGACGGCCAGGCCCTGGAAGACCCGGACAGCCTGAAATCGAAGCTCGGCACCAAGGGCCGGGTGCTGGACTCGATCCTCGGCTATCCCGTCGAGGACCATATCGTCGACATCCGCTACTACCGGCCGCGCGGCGACGACAAGGAGGCCTGGGACAATATCGACATCAGCGGCTTCCTTGGCCACCGCATGCAGATCAAGGTCAACTTCCTCTGCAAGGACAGCGTGCTGGCGGCGCCCTTGGTGCTCGAGATCGCCCGCGTGCTCGACCTCGCGCGGCAGCGCGGCGAGAGCGGTCCGCAGGAGCAGCTTTCGGTCTTCTTCAAGGCGCCGATGACCGCGAATGGCCGGGCGCCCGAGCATGCCTTCCACGTCCAGGAACGCATGCTGGAGGATTGGCTCGGCGCCGCCGCCGCGGAGTGACCATGGCCATCGCGGAACTGGGCCGGCGCGCCCCGCCGGACCTGCTGCCGGTGTTGCGGATGCTCGGCGACCTCAAGCGCATCCGCTCCTCCGGCCGTGACGGGTCGATCGCCGCACGGCTTTTTGCCGCGGCCTGGACCGATGTCGCGGCCGGGGTTCCGGTCGCCGACGTCGCGCGTCGCATCGTCTTCGATGCGCTGGCCGCGACGCAGCTTGGCGACCTGGATGCAGGCGTGCTGCAAACGTCGGGTGTCCCTGCGGATGAGGTCCGCCGCATCCGCAGGGAAGCGGCCGCGGCGGCGGCCGAGCCGCTCGATGCCGGCCTGCGGGAGTGGATCCTGCAGGCTCCCGCTGCCGCTGCGGCCGGGCCACCCCCGGCCTTCGTGGCGCGGCTCGCCGCCCAGCCACGGGCCGGGGCGACCTGCCCCGGGCGCGGCCGTCTGGTGCTGGAACCACCGGAGGATCATGCGGAGCATTGCGGCATCGTCGCCATCTGCGCCGTCGTGCTGGCTCCGGTCTGGGGGGCGCGGGCGGAGACGGTCTTCCTCGCCAGCCTCGCCCATCATCTGCACAACGCGCTGCTGCCAGATGCGGGCTTCGCCGGGGAGGTATTGCTCGGGGAATGGCTGGCGCCCGCCATGACGCGCGCCACCGCATTGGCGCTCGATGAACTGGCCCCCGCACCGCGTGCGGCGGTCGAGGCTGCCTGCCGGATCCTGCCCGATGTGACGACGCCAGAGGGCTGCGCCTTCAATGCGGCGGATACGCTCGACCGCGTGCTGCAGGTCGAACATCACCTGCGTGCCGCCGGTACCAGCATGGACTTCGTCCTGCGGGAGATGGAATTGGTCCATGCCGGGCCGGTGAAGTCCTTCCAGGACGCCGTGCTGGCGCGCATGGGGCTGGCGGCGTGATGGCCTCGATCCAGGCCGATACCGCCCATTCCGTGCGCGACGCCGACGGCACGCGCTGGCCGGCGCCGGATGGCATTCCCTTCCTGCGGTCCGGTCGCCGCGACCTGGCCGAGGCGGCCCTGGCACGTCTCGACGCCGGCGACAGGGACGCCGCCCTGGTCCTGCTGCTGGCCGATCAGGACGACTGGTGGCGTGGCCCGACGGCCGAGCCCGATGCCTTGCGGCGGCTGGTGCGCGATGCGGCCACGCTGAGCCTGCGGGAGGCGATGCGGTTGCTGGCCTGGGGGCCGGTCGCCGACTACTTCGCGCATCGTTGGTCCGACCCGACCTTCCTGGCTGGCCTCGCCCTGGTCGAGGCGCATTGGACAGCGCCGCGGCAGGCTTTCGAATTGGCCTGCGGCATCGGACATCATCTGCGCGAATTGTCCCGGCGCGGGGTTGCCGTCACCGGTGTCGACGTGGTCTTCGCCAAGCTCTGGGTCTGCCGCCATTGGGTGGCGCCGGAAGCGCAGTTGCTCTGCCTGGATGCGGCGCAGTCCTGGCCGATCGCAGAGCGCTTCGACCTCGTTGCCTGTCATGACGCCTTCTATTTCCTCGAGCCCAAGCCGCAGATCCTGGCCGACCTCCGGGCGCTGCTCGATCCCGGACGCGGGCTGCTCGCCATCGGCCATGTCCACAACAGCGACTGGGACAATCTTTCCGCCGGCGCGGCAATTCCGGCAGCCGAGATGGCGGCGCTGTTTCCGCAGGGCCTGCTCTACGACGATGCCGAGCTGACGCGGGCGCTGGCGGAGAACCGCATGCCCCGGCCGGCGCCGGCCAGCAGCCTGCAGCAGGCGGAAGCCTTCGCCGTTGTCGAGGGACCCGGCCTGCACCCGGCCCAGCCGGTGCGCGGCCTGCTGGCCCTGCCGCCCGCCGGGGCGTCCCTGCGGCGGAACCCGCTCTATGGTCCGGACGGGCGGATCGCCTGGCCCTCCGAGCGCTATGGCCATGAATACGGCCCACGCGCCACCTATCCCAGCAGCAGCGGGGCGCCCGACTGCGCGACGCTCGATGCAACGACAATCGAGGCGGCGCGGCGGCGCGAGCTGGTCGACCTGCCGGAGGGCTGGTGAGCATGCTGGACAGCATTGCGCCATCCGCCATGACCGCCGGGGAGGCCCTGGGCTGGGGCGTCATCGGCTTCGGCTGGGTCGCGCGCGATTATGGCGTGCCTGGGCTGCAGGCCGCCGGCGGGCGGCTGGTCGCGGTTGCGGATCCCAATGAGGCGGCGCGTGCCGAGGCGGCGACCCTGGGCGCCCGGGCCTATGCCGATACCGCACGGCTGCTGGCCGATCCGGCGGTGCAGGCGGTCTATGTGGCGACACCCAACCACCTGCATCGCGCCGCGGTCGAGGCCGCCGCCGCCGCCGGCAAGGCCGTGCTCTGCGAGAAGCCCGTGGCGGCGACCCTGGCCGATGCCGAGGCACTGGCCGCGGCGGTCCGCCGGTCCGGCATCCGCTACGGCACCGCCTTCGACCAGCGTCACCATCCCGCCCATGCCGCCATCCGCGACGCCATCGCCGGCGGCGCGATCGGCACCGTGACCGCGATCCGCATCGCCTATGCCTGCTGGGTCGATGCCGGCTGGGCGCGCGACAACTGGCGCGCCGATCCGGCACGGGCCGGCGGTGGCGCGCTGATGGATCTCGCGCCGCATGGGCTCGACCTGGTCGACTACCTGCTGGGCGAGCCGCTGGCCGAGGTTGCCGCGCTGACCCAGCGGCGGGTCCAGTCCTATGCGGTGGACGACGGCGCCATGCTGATCGGCCGCACCGTCTCCGGCGTGCTGGTGCAGTTGCATGTCGCCTACAATTGCCCCGAGGCCCTGCCGCGCCGGCAGCTCGAGGTCCTTGGCACGACCGGCCAGCTGGTCGCCGAGCGGACCATGGGCCAGACGCCGGGCGGCACACTGCATCGCATCGATGGCCGGCTCGGCCTGCGGATGCCGGTGCCGGTGCCCGATGCCGGGGCCTCGCCCTTCGCGCGGCAGATGGCGGCCTTCGCCGCTTGGCTGCGCGGCGAGGGACCGGCCGATGCATTTTCGATCGAACGCGATCTGCACACCATGCGGCTGCTGGCCCGCGCCTATGCCGCAGCGGAGACCACCGGATGCCCTTGAAGCCTTACGCCTGCGCCAATTGCGGGCATTGGCAGCGCTACTTCGCGCCGCCGCCGGACTGCCCGGTCTGCACCGATACGCGCAACGACCTGCCGGAGGATGGCTGGCGGTTCCTGCCGGTGGAGGCGGTCAAGCCGACCCTGCAAGGCCATTGGCGCCGGCTGGAACGCGACCTGGTCGCCTTCTCGACGACGCCGCCGCTCGGGTTGAACGGCACCGGCTGGCTGCTGCTGCACCCCGAGGGCAATGTCGCCTTCGAGGCCGCCCCCTTATACACCGACGACATGCTGGCCGAGATCGACCGGCTCGGTGGCATCCGCTTCCTCGCCGCCTCGCATGTGCATGGCTATGGCGCGCTCTGGCAATTGCAGGATGCGTTCAAGCCGGAGGTGCTGGCGATCCAGAAGGAAGACCTCTGGCTGACCAAGGCCTTCCGGGTCACCTGGCCCTACGACGACGCGCTGGAGCTGCGCCCGGGACTGACGCTGCATCATGTCGGCGGCCACTACGAGGGCCAGGCGGTGCTGCATGACGCGGGGCGGCGGATGCTGTTCTGCGGCGACGCCTTCAAGGTGGATCAGGACGAAGCCGGCCGGAACACCGCCGTCTCCACGCACAAGGCCTTCCACAAGTCGATCCCGCTGACCCCGGCGGAGATCCGCCGCTACCGCGCCGTCATCGCCGGGCTCGATTTCGACACCGTCTGCACGCCCTTCGAACATGCGCCAGGCATCGGCCGCGACATCGCCCTCGCCGTGCTGGACGACCAGCTCAGCGGACCGCCCGGCGTGCGGCATATCCCGATCGATGAATTGCACAGGAGAACCGCAGGATGAGCGCGAGCCCCGATCTGCAGGACGTGGCCGCGGCATTCCGCACCACGATGCCCACCGATTCCCATGTCTCCGTCTTCCCGATCGATGCGCTGGACCGGATCGGCATTCCCGTGGTGCAGGCCAACCTGATCCTGCGGGACGAGCCGGCCACCACCGGCTACGGCTACGGCTTCACGCCGATCGAAGCCGAGGTCGGCGCGCTCGGCGAGCTTTGCGAGGAAGTGCATGTCGGCGCCTGGGTGAAGCGGAACCGCGGCACCGTCGCCTCCTACGCCGCGCTGTGCCGCGAGCGGGGCGTGGCGGGCGTGGTCGATCCGCTGACCCTCTGCCTGCCCGCCGGCAGCGTCTGGACGCCGGACATGCCGCTCACCTGGGTGGAGGCGCAGCGCTGGCCCTCGGGCGAGCCGGTGATGGTGCCGCGCGAATGGGTGGCGGCCTATCCCTACCAGCTCGGCGAGCCGGCCAGGCTGATCACCCCGATCACCAACGGGCTCGGCGCCGGCCTCGACCTGCCGCATGCGATCGCCCATGGAATCATGGAGCAGCTGCAGCGCGACGGCAATGTCGTCACCTACCGGGCACTGGATCAGGGCGTGGTGGTGGAACCCGACGCGGTGGAGGAGCCGGAGGTGGCGGCGCTGCTGGCGCATATCCGCAGCCTCGGCATCGCGGTCACCGTTAAGCTCGCCTGCACCGACTTCGGCATCCCCAACCTCTACGTCGTCGGCGACGACCACGGCACGCCGACCGTGCCGGTGCAGGTGACCTCCTGCGGCGAGGCGGCGCATCCCGACCGGGCCCGCGGGCTGCGCAAGGCGCTGCTGGAGTTCTGCGGCTCGCGCTCGCGCAAGGCGGCGACGCATGGGCCGATCGACCTGGTCCGCGCCGCGCTGCCGGCCGACTACGTCGAGCGGCAGATCGGCGTGGCGATGCTCGAGGAGGAGGAGGGCCGCGCGCTGGAGGCGATGGCCGAGTGGGTGGGCCAGGATGCGGCGGAGCTGCGGCGGCGGCTCGGCGGCAATGTCTTCTCGGCGCGGCGGCAGGTGCCCTTCTCGTCCCTGCCCACCACGCCGGCGGCCGAGCTGGCCGATTCCGGCGACCGGCTGCGCTTCCTGACGGCACGCCTCGCCGAGGCGGGCCTGGAGACGCTGGTGATCGACTGCTCGCCGCCCGGCAGCCCGGTGAAGGTGGTGAAGACCATCGTGCCGGGCCTCGAGAGCGAGACGATGAGCTATCACCGCATCGGCTGGCGCGGCGTCGTGCGGCTGCGCGAACGCGGCGATGCGCTGCTGCTCGATGCGCCGCGCGAAGGCGCGCAGCGGGTGCGGCTGCGTCCCGAGGATGAGGCGAAGGCCGGCGGCCCCGCCTGGTTCGACGTGGCGTTGGCCGAGCGGATCGTCGGCCGGCTCTATCCGATGTACCGCGAGTGCGGGACCTTCTCGGCCCAGCTGCTGATGCAGAAGCGGAAGGCCGCCTGAGCATGGCGCTGCGCTTCGCCTACAACACCAACGGCGCCGCCAACCACCGGCTGGAGGATGCGGTCGCCCTGATCGCCGAGGCCGGCTACGACGGCGTGGCGCTGACCCTCGACCACCATCACCTCGACCCGATGGCCGAGGGCTGGGTGGCGCGGACCGAGGCGCTGGGCCGGCTGCTGCATGCCAAGCGGCTCGGCTGCGTGATCGAGACCGGGGCCCGCTACCTGCTCGACCCCCGGCGCAAGCACGAGCCGACCCTGCTGACGCCAAGCCCCGAGGGCCGGGCGCGGCGTGTCGCCTTCCTCGACCGGGCGCTCGAGATCGGCCAGATCCTCAACGCCGAGGCGGTGTCCTTCTGGGCCGGCGTGCCGTTGCCCGGCGTCGATCGCGGCGAGGCCGGTGGCTGGCTGCTGGAGGGGCTGGAGCAGGTGGTGGCCCAGGCCGGGCGGCGCGGCGTCACCGCGGCGCTTGAGCCGGAGCCGGGGATGCTGGTCGAGACGCTGGACGACTGGGCCCTGCTGCGGACGCGGCTGCCGCAACTCACCCTGGCGCTCGACCTCGGCCATTGCCTGGTGACGCAGGAACGCGAGCCGCCGGCGGCGGTGCGGGAATTCGCCGGGCAGATCGGCACCGTGGCGATCGAGGACATGCGGCGCGGCGACCATACGCACCTGCCCTTCGGCGAGGGTGACATGGATATCCCGGCCTGCCTCGGCGCGCTGGAGGGTATCGGCTTCGAGCGGCTGGTCTGCGTCGAGCTGTCGCGCGAGAGCCACCGCGCCGACCGGATGATCCCGCAGTCCCTGCAATGGCTGCGCCGCTGCCGCAAGGAGAGGGCCACCGCATGAGAATCCTGTTCTGCAGCCGCCGCTTCTTCCCGGCCATCTCCGGCATGAGCGTCTATGCCGTGAACCTGCTGCGGCAGCTCGTCGCCGCCGGGCATGACGTGACCATGGTCAGCCAGTATCGCGGCGATGCGGCCGGTACCCGGGTCTATGGCGGCGGGCCGCCGCCCGAGGTGCCCGGCGTCACCGTCATCGGCCGGCAGTCGCTGGGCGAGGAAGCCTTCGCCGAGCCGGGCGGCGCCGATTTCGAGCGCGACGTGGAGGACATGGTTTCGGTCATCCTGGCCGAGCATCGGAAGAAGCCCTTCGACCTGCTGCATGCGCAATACGGCTATCCCAATGGCTGGGCGGTGCTGCTGGCGGCGCGGCAGCTCGGCATCCCGACCGTCGTCTCCATCCAGGGCGGCGACGGCCACTGGGTCGGATCCTGCTGCGAGACCCACCGGCTCGGCATGCTGAACGTGCTGAACCATGCCAATGCCCTGCTGATCGGCTGCGAGAGCTTCGCCCAGGAAGTGGTCGAGCGGCTGGGCGTGGCGCGGGAGCGCTTCACCATCGTGCCGGGCGCGGTCGATACCTCGCGCTTCCACCCGGCTCCGGGCCATGTCCCGGGCGATGCGGCGGATCCCGTGCGGCTCTTCTACCACGGCCGCGTCGACCGGCGGAAAGGCTCGCTGGACATGATGGAGGCGCTGGCGCTGCTGCGCGCCCAGGGCGTCCGCTTCGCCGCCACCGTCTCCGGCATCGGGCCCGACTACGACAGCACGCGCGAGCTGGCGGAGAAGCTCGGCCTCGACGTGCGCTTCACCGGCTATGCCGATTACGACGCGGCGCCGGCGCTCTACCGCGACGCCGATGTCTTCGTCAGCCCGACCTATGCCGAGGGCTTCAGCAACACCATCCTCGAAGCCATGGCCAATGGCCTGCCCAGCGTGTCCTGCTACGCCGTCGGCGTGGTGGACTGCCTGCGGGACGAGGAGAACGGCCTGCTGGTGCAGCCTGGCGACATCCCGGCCCTGGCGGTCGCGCTGCGCCGGGTGATCGAGGATGCGCCGCTGCGGCGCCGGCTTGCGGCGAATGCCCTGGAGGAATGCCGCCGGACCTATTCCTGGGAGGCGGTCGGCCGGCAGATCATGGAGGTCTATGCCGCGGTGCAGGGCACGAAGCCCGACACCGGTTTCGATCCCGTGCTGCCGCGCGATCCCGATTGCCGCTTCCGCGCGGCGCCGCATCTGCTGTGATCCGACGCGCGCTCGCCGTGTCGCCGCATCTCGACGATGCGGCCTTCTCCTGCGGCGGGACGCTCGCGCGCCTGGCCCGGAGCGGCTGGGAGGTGACGGTCGCCACCGTCTTCACCCGGTCGGTGCCCACGCCGACCGGCTTCGCCCTGGCCTGCCAGCTCGACAAGGGATTGCCGGCCGACGTCGACTACATGGCCCTGCGCCGCGCGGAGGATGCCTCCGCCTGTGCGGCGCTCGGCGCCCGCCCGCTATGGCTGGACTTCGCCGAGGCGCCGCATCGGGGCTATGCCGATGCGGCCGCCCTCTTCGCCGCTCCCCGGGCGGAGGATGATGTCCTGGCATCGCTATGTGCCAGGTTCGGCGACCTGATGGAGGGCGCGCCGGATCTGATCCTGGCACCGCAGGCCATCGGCGGGCATGTGGATCACGTGCTGGTGGCCCTGGCGCTGCGGCTGGTGCTGCCGGCCGGGGCGCCGCCGGTGCTGTGGTGGACCGACTTCCCCTATGCCCTGCGTCCCCACAGCCACCCGGCCCGCCCTTTCGCCGAAGTCATGGCTGCGCTGCCGGAGCGGGCCGTCACCGGCGATGCGGCGGCACGGCTCGCCGCCTGCTCGGCCTATACGACCCAGATCGGCTTCCAGTTCGGCGGCGCCGCTGGCCTGGCCACGGCCCTGCAGGGTGCCGGACCGGTGGAGCGGCTGCGGGAACAGGGACAGGCGCCGCTGGACGGGTTCTGGGAAGCGACGGCGGCATGATCGCCGCCGTCGACGGCAGCACTGCCGGCAGGCCTCTGCTGGCCGACCCCCTGCAGCTCATGGCCCGGCGCGAGGCGCTCGCCGTGCCGCATGCCGCCCCGCTCGCGGCCTTCGCGGCAAGGCTGCGGCATTCGACCGGACGGGGTGTGCCGGATGCCGACCCCGCCGACGGCGGCGTCAGGGCGCGGCTGCTGCTGCTGCTCGAGACGCCCGGCCCGGCCATCGGCCTGACCGGCTTCGTCTCCCGCGACAACCCGGCGCCGACCGCGCGCAACCTCCGCCGCTTCCTGGCCGCGGCCGGCCTGGCCCGGAGCGAGACCCTGATCTGGAACGCCGTGCCCTTCGTCATCCAGGTGCCCGGTACCGGCAACCGGTCGCCCTCGCGGGCGGAACGCGAAGCGGGGCTGGCCCTGTTGCCGGCCCTGCTGGAGCTGCTGCCGGACCTGCAGGTGGCGGTGCTTGCCGGACGTGCCGCCGCGACGGCAGCGCCCTTCCTGGCCGCCGCGCGCCCGGGACTGCCGGTGCTGCGGATGCCGCATCCCAGCCCGACCTATGTCTGCACCAGCCCGGCCGTGCCGCAGCGCATCGCCGCTACCCTGGCCGAGGCTGCGGCCATCCTCGGCAGCCACCGCCGGAGCATCGCCCCATGAATGCCTCATCGACCATTCTGGTGACCGGCGGCGCCGGCTACATCGGCAGCCATGTCGTGCTGGCGCTGATCGACGCCGGCCTGCCGGTGGTCGTGCTGGACGACCTCTCCACCGGCAGCACGGCCGCCGTGCCGCCCGGGGTGCCGCTGGTCCGCGGCAGCACCGGCGATGTCGCCCTGGTGCGGGCGACCATGCGCCGCTACCGGGTCGAGGCGGTGGTGCATCTCGCGGCCTCCCTGGTGGTGCCGGACAGCGTGCAGGACCCGACCCGCTACTGGCGCAACAACGTGGCCAATACCCTGGCGCTGGCCGAGGCCTGCGTTGCCGAGAAGGTCGCGCGGCTGGTCTTCTCCTCGACCGCCGCCGTCTATGGCATCCCGGACCGGCTGCCGGTCGACGAGACCGCACCCTGCCGGCCGATCAACCCCTATGGCGCCTCGAAATACGCCGCGGAGCAATTGCTGCGGGATACCGCGGCGGCGCATGGGCTCGCCGTGGTGGCGCTGCGCTACTTCAACGTCGCCGGCGCCGATCCGGCGGGGCGGGCCGGGCAGCGCACCCTCGGCGCCACGCATCTGATCAAGGTCGCCTGCGAGGCGGCGCTCGGGCAGCGGCCAGTGGTCGCCGTCTATGGCACCGATTACGACACGCCCGATGGGACGGGCGTCCGCGACTACATCCACGTCACCGACCTCGCCCGCGCCCATGTCGAGGCGCTGCGGCATCTGGCGATGGGCGGTGAGGGAGCGGTGCTGAACTGCGGCTATGGCCATGGCCATTCCGTGCGGGCGGTGCTGCGTGCCGTGGAGAAGGCGGCGGGCGTCGTCCTGCCGGTGCAGCTGGCGCCGCGGCGTCCCGGCGACCCTCCGGCCATCGTCGCCGCGGCCGGGCGGATCCAGGCCTTGCTGGCCTGGCGCCCCGCCTTCGACGACCTCGACCGGATCGTCGCCGATGCGCTGACCTGGGAGCGGCGGATGCTGGCCTCCAATGGCGGTTTGCAGCGGATCCTGTCGGCCTAGGCATGGCATCATCCAGGCTGCCGCGGGAGCGGCTCGGGTTGCGCCGGACCGTCCTGGCCCTGCTGGTGCTGGGTCTGGCGGCCGGGCTCGTCGGCCTCGGCTGGAAGGTGCTGGCCGGGAATGGCTGGACCCTCTGGGAGGCGCTGATCCTGGTCTGTCTCGCGGCCAATGCACCCTGGCTCGGGCTTACGGCGGCGACCGGGATGGTCGGCTTTGTCCTGCGGCTGAGGGCATCCGCCGGCGCCGCGGCGTCGTCCCAGGTTCAGAGCCAGGCTCAGGATATCCGGGCGCGCACCGCCCTCGCCGTCTGCATCCGCCTCGAGGACATGGATGCGGTGCTGCCGCCGCTGACGCGGCTGCTGCGGAACCTGCGCGCGGCGCCGGATGACGGCGACCGCTTCGTGCTGGCAATCTTGTCGGACACGCCGGACGGCACCGCGGCCTGCCTCGAGGAAGCGGCCGCGACGCGATGCGGCGCCGGCTTTCCGGAGGGCGCGGTCCACTACCGGCGGCGGGCGGAGAATACCGGCTACAAGGCCGGCAACCTGATGGACTTCCTCGACGGAGGGGCCGCGGACAGCGAATTCGTGCTGGTGCTGGACGCGGATTCGATCATGTCGGCCGCCGCGGTCCGCAATCTGGTCCTCCGCATGCAGGCGGAGCCCGGGCTGGCGATCCTGCAGCCGACCATCGGCGGGCATGGCGCGGATACGCCCTTCAGCCGGCTATTCGGCTTCGGCCAGCGGCACGGCACGCGGCTCTGGGCGACCGGGCAGGCCTGGTGGCAGGGGCCGCAGGGCCCTTACTGGGGCCATAACGCGCTGATCCGCGTCGCCCCCTTCCGGCAGCATGCGCGGCTGCCCCTGCTGCCGGGTGGTAGCGCCATTCTCAGCCACGACCACGTCGAGGCGGCCCTGCTGCAAAAGGCTGGCTGGGCGGTGCGGGTGGTGCCCGAGGATGCCGGTTCCGCCGAACGGCATCCGCCCGACCTGCAGGCGCTGTTCAGCCGCGACCTGCGCTGGGCGGCCGGCAACCTGCAGTACCGGCACCTGCTGCGCCGGCCGGATCTCGGCGGGCTCGGCCGTTTCCAGATGCTGCAGGCGATCCTACATTATGCGCTGACGCCGCTCTGGTTCGCGCTGCTTCCGCTCGCGGCGGTGAATGCGGCGACGGGCGGCGGCGAGGGCACGTCCCGCCTCGCCTTGCTGGCCCTGCTGGGCTGCGGCGCGCTGGCCCTGAACCTGCCGAAGCTGGCCGGCTATGCCGAGACCTTGCTGCGGCCCGCGCGCCAGAGCCGGTGGCGGCTGCTGACGGTGATGGGACGGGAGCTCCTGCTGGGGCTGCTGGTCGATACCATCGCCGCCTTCGACCGGACCTGCATGCTGCTGCGCCTGGCGGGCGGCCTGGGCCAGGGATGGGAACCGCAGGCGCGGGCGGCACGCGGCCTGCGCTGGGCGGAGGCTGGCCGGCGCTTCGGCCCGCAGACTGCCGCCGGCCTGCTGCTCGGTGCCCTGTTCGCCAGCGCCGGGCCCTTTGCCCTGCTGGCCGCCCTGCCGGCCCTGGCGGGGCTGCTGCTGGCGGTGCCGGTGGCGGTGCTGACGGCGCGTCCCGATGCTGCCCGGCGGCGGGGCGGCAGCCTGACGGCCAGGATGCGCCAGGCGGTCGCATTCGGTCCCGGCAAGCCACCGGGCCATCCGTGACCCGGCCTCGCCCGGCCATCCGGGCCCGTTCCGCGGCGACCTGCAGAACCCCCGAGATGGAGCAAAGCCACCCATGACGCAGATGAACCGGACCTATCGCCGTGCCCTGGTCACCGGGGCGACCGGCGGCATCGGCGGGGCCCTGGCCCGTGCCCTGCCGGCGGCGACGGACCTGCTGCTGACCGGGCGCAATGCCGAGGCCCTGTCCGAAAGGGTGCAGGAGTTGTCACGGCCGGGACGCCGGGTCGAAGGGCTGACCGCCGACCTTGGCACCGATGCCGGCCGGGATCAGGTCGCCGCGGCGGCCGAGGGTTTCGCCGTCGACCTGCTGATCTGCAATGCCGGGCAAGGACCCTTCGGTGACTTCCTAGATGCCGAGGAAGCCGCGTTGCGCGCGACCGTCTCGGTGAATGTCATGGCGCCGCTGGTGCTGCTGCATCGCCTCCTGCCCGGCATGCTGGCGCGGGCCGATGCGGCGGGACGGCGGGCCGGGGTCATCGTGACTTCGAGCGGCGTCGCATTCTACCCGGTGCCGCGGCTGGCGACCTATGCGGCCTCGAAGGCCTTCGGCCTGTCGCTGACCGAGGCCTTGGCGGCAGAGCTCGACGGTGCGCCGGTGGATTTGCTGGCGCTCTGCCCGACGGCGACCCGAAGCCAGTTCGCCGAGCGGTCCGGCTATGGGCCGAGCCTGCCGGGGGCGCAGGACCCGTTGACGGTGGCGCGTGCGGCGCTGCGGGCCCTGGGACGGCAGCGGACGCTGACCCTCGGGCCGATCAGCGGCAGCGTGCTGACGGTACCGGCGCTGGTCAGGGCGGGGATGGCGCAGGCGATCTCGCTGCTGGTGCGGCGGGGCAGCGGGACAGGGTCGCGGCCGGTTCGATGACGCTGGCGCCGCTGATCCTGACGCTGCAACTGGATGCTGCCGCCCAGGCGCGGTTCGATGCCGAGCGGGCGACCCATTTCCCGGTGAAGCGGAATTACCTCGCCGCCCATCTGACCCTGTTCCACCATCTGCCGGGCGAGGCGATCGACGCCATCGACGCCCGGCTGCGGGCGGTCGGCACAGGCCGATGCAGCTTCCCGCTGGAGGTGCTGGGACCCTGGATGATGGGACGCGGGGTCGCCTATCGGCTGCGATCCCCCGCACTTGTCGAACTGCACGCCGGCCTGGCCAAGGCCTGGTGGGACTGGCTGACGCCGCAGGACCGCCAGTCCCTGCGGCCCCATATCACCATCCAGAACAAGGTGGATGCGGGCGAGGCGCGGGCGCTGCACGCGCGGCTGCAGGCGGGCTTCGTGCCCTTCGAGGTCAAAGGCATCGGCTTGCGGCTCTGGCATTACCAGGGGGGCCCCTGGGCGCCGGCGGCGGGTTATCAATTCCAGGACGCTGCGCACCCTGGCTGAGTGGCCCTGCCCCGCGACCGAGGATCACCCGAGGCCGCAACCGTCGTGGGGCATTGCCGGCGTCACCGTGCTGAGTGCCGCCCGCCCTCAGGCAGCCGCCAGGGCTGGCCGGGACATGCCGCCGACCACGACCCGATTGCGGCCCTGTCGCTTCGCCGCATAAAGGGCCTCGTCCGCGGCATGGACCAGCGCGGTCAGGGACCGGCCGGCGACGGGGAAGACGGCGCCGCCGATCGAGGCGGTCACGCGGGATACCGGGCCATGGCCATCGCCATAGAGGCCGGCGATCACCGAACGAAGCTCCTCCGCGCGGATGGCGGTACCGGCCCGGTCGCAACGGCGGAGGAGAACCAGGATTTCCTCCCCGCCCCAGCGGCATACCAGGTCCCCGGGCCGGACGTTGCGCGCGATGGCCGTCGCCACGTCCCGCAGCACGGTATCGCCCGCGTCATGCCCATGGGTGTCATTGATCTGCTTGAAGTGGTCGAGGTCGAAGAGCAGCACCGCCAGCGGTTCGGCGAGGCGCGCGGCCTGCGCCAGCACCAGGGCGGCCTGCGCTTCCATGGCCCGGCGGTTGCGCAGCCCGGTCAGCGGATCCTGCTCGGCTTGGGCGACGAGCAGCTCATGCAGCCGCCGACGCCGTCCCCAGAGCCGCGCCAGGTGCAGCTCGAGCGCCGAGGCGGCCAGCGCGCAGAGGATCACCGCATAGGCGGTATGCCAGAAGCCGCGCAGCTCCTCCTCGCTGTCGAAGACGACGGAGACCACGATGGGCAGGACGCTGGGCGAGCGATAGGCGGAGATGGTTTCCCGATGGAACAGGACGCTCTCGTAGCTGCTCTGCCCGTTCCGCGCCTGCCGCGCCGTGACAACCACGGGGTGGTCGGGCTCGGCCGGCCGGGCGATGTGCTGCTCGATATCGGCGCTGCGGGCCAGCATGGCGCCGTCCGAGAGCCGTCGCACCACGATCCGCCGCCCGGGGCCATGCACCAGCTGGCTCAGCGATTGCGAGAGCACGACGGGATCCAGCGCCACCACGCCGATGCCGAGCGGCACGCCATCGGCGCCGCGGAGGGTCTCCGAGACCATGATGCTCCAGCGGCCCGAGACCCGGCCGACCTGCGGCTTGCCGATGTAGAGGCCCTGGATGCCGCCCGTGAGATGCACGTGGAAGGCTTCGCGGTCCGCGACGGACAGGCCGATGGCCTCGGCGGCGGAGGACCAGGCGATGTCGCCAGCCCTGTCCACGACGCTGACCTGGAGCAGGCCGAACCGCCCGTCGCGGGCCAGCCCGCGGAGGTGGTTGTCGAGCGCGATGCCGGCGGTCGAATAGCTGTAGTCCAGCAGCCCGGCCTTGATCCGCAGCAGCTCATGGATGCTGGTCACCAGTTCGAAGGCGCGGAGGATGACCTGCTCGGCGGTTGCCGAGGCGGCCTCGGCTTCGGCGAAGGCGGCCTCGACCCGTGCCGCATGCATGCGCTGCAGCGCGATGCCGATGGACCCGGCGGCCAGAAGCGTAAGAAGGGCCCAGACGACGATGGGCAGGACCATCGGCTGCCGGATGGCCTCAGCCACGGGACGTCTCCAGGAGCGTGGGCCACGTGCCCTGGCGGTCCACAAGCCATATCCATGATGCATTACAAGGAAATACACTACTTATGGTTGATAGTGTGTCAGTTGCTGGCCGCGATGTCAGGCCTGAAGGTGCAATTCGCGATCACGTTGCCCGGCGGAGGGCGAGGCCGATCGCCTGGCTTGCCGGTGTCCTCCTCCTGCAGGCGGGAGGGGGTCTGATCGATGCGGACCCGTCGTGGTCCTCGCGGTATCGCACCAAAAATAAGACAATCCTCTCCTTTGAGTGATTGGTGAAATCCAGCATCAACCTGTAGATGATATACATGGTTGGCGATTAGCCCAGCCTTTACCCTTCGGAGCCCCCATGTCCGCCCTTCGCCAGATCCTCATCATCGAGGACGACGCCTCCCTTCGCGCTACCCTGGCCGAGCAGATCATGCTCGGCGGCGAGTTCATGGCTGACGAGGCGGACTCCGCGGCCGAGGCCGAGGTCAAGCTGGCGAGCGCCGATGCGCGCTACGACGCTATCCTGCTGGATGTCGGCCTGCCCGATGCTGATGGCCGCGACTTCTGCGCCAAGCTGCGCCGCGACGGCCGGCGGATGCCGGTCATCATGGTCACCGGCGCCGATGCCGAGCGCGACGTGGTCCGCGGCCTCGAGGCCGGCGCCAACGACTACCTGGCGAAGCCCTTCCGCCTGCCGGAGCTGCTGGCGCGGGTGCGGGCCCAGCTGCGGGTATTCGACAACTCCGAGGACGCGACCTTCCTCATCGGCCCCTATGTCTTCCGCCCCAGCATGCGGTTGCTGCAGGACACCACGCGCAACCGCAAGGTGCGGCTGACGGACAAGGAAACCAATATCCTGAAGTTCCTGTACCGCGCCGGCGGCAAGACCGTCTCGCGCCAGGTGCTGCTGCACGAGGTCTGGGGCTACAGCAACTCGGTATCCACCCATACGCTCGAGACGCATGTCTACCGGCTGCGCCAGAAGCTGGAGGCCGATCCTGCCCGGCCGCGCCTGCTGCTGACCGAGACGGGCGGCTACAAGCTGGACGCCACCGTCTTCCTCGCCGCCGGCCACTGATACGGCGCCATCCGGCTGCGGCTGTCACGGAAGCGAAGCTCCGTGGCAGCCGCGGCAGGAGGCCTAGCCACAGCCGCCCGGCCTCCGGCGCAGGCCGGCCGGCCGGGATTGGCGTGCCATGACGGCCTCGCGCAATATGTCGTCGGACCATTTGCCGACCAGCAGCGGCGCGCCGCTGGCGGCCACCGCATAGGCTTCGATCATGTGGTTGGTGCCGGCGGCGAAGGTGATGGCGAAGACGACGTCCAGCACATCCTGATCTAATTGCAGGCGCACCGGCCGGCGCCATTGGCCGCCCTCGCGGCCGAGCTGGCTCCACTCCCCAAAGGCGACGACATCACCGCCGAAATCGTAACAGCGCAAGCGATGCTCCGCCGCCTTCAGGCGCCGCGCCGCAAGTTGCTGATAACGAATGTTCCGGTTTATCGTCGGCACCGCGCGCTCTCAGGTCACCCGGTGAACCTGGAACACGCCCCGCTGGCAATCCACTAACCGGCGGTTGTGATCTTCGATCGCCTCATACCTGTCATCCCAGGGACGGGAGTGCCGCGCTAGTCGCTGCTGTCGCCGCCGCCATCCCCGTTGCCGTCCCCATCGGCAAAGTCGCCGTCGCCGCTGTCCGATCCGGAATTGCCGCGGGGACCGTGAAGGCCACGCCGGATCAGCATCGCACCACCCACCGCCGTGAAGATGCCGAGGGCGCCGATGTCGCGCATCGGCCGGAAGGCCAGACCGGCGATGACGCCGGCGATGCTGACGACGCCGATCACGGCGCCCCAGGCGATGAGGCCGGGGGACCGCTTGCGCGGCGCCGGCGGGCCGTCGGGAAGTCTCGTGCGCGACACCGGCATGCTCCTGCGGTGAAAGACCATCCGGCCTGCGCCGTGACATGGCACAGCACGCCCAGCCATGGCGCCGCGCCGTCACGATGCTGTAGCCTCGGAAGGACCGGCGGCACCAGACGCCCATCAGGGGCGCCAGCCAGGACGGGCGCGGGGGTACGGCGGACATGCAGCTGGACGGCGACAGTCTCGACCCGTTGCGGCAGGACGAGACCCTCGCCCTTTATCGTGCCCGCCTGCAGGATCAGCCGGGCACGGTGCTGGTGCTGATGCCGGCGACGAATCCGGCCTCGCCCGCGGCACGGCACCGGCTGGCGCATGAATATGCCCTGGCGCCGCAACTCGGCGGCGACTGGGCCGCGCAGCCGCTCGCCTCGATCGTCCATGCCGGGCAGCCCGCCCTGCTGCTGGCCGATGCCGGCGGCGCGCCGCTGGCGCCGGCGACGACCGGGCCGCTGCCGCTCGCGCGTTTCCTGCACGTGGCGCAGGCCGCCGCCACGGCGATCGGGGCGATGCATGCGCAGGGCCTGATCCACAAGGACATCCGGCCGCCGCACCTGCTGGTCGAGCCGGAGTGCCGGGTGCGGCTGACCGGCTTCGGCATCGCCTCCCAGGCGAGGCGGGAACAGCAGGCGCTGGCCGCGCCCGAGAGCATCGCCGGCACCCTTGCCTATATGGCGCCCGAGCAAACCGGACGGATGAACCGCTCGGTCGATACCAGGGCCGATCTCTATGCGCTCGGCGTCACCTTCTACGAGATGCTGAGCGGCATGCGGCCCTTCGAGGCGAAGGAGCCGCTGGAATGGGTGCATTGCCACGTGGCGCGGCCCCCGCCTTCGCTGGCCCCGCTGGTCCGCGGCCTGCCGGCGGCGGTCGAGGCCATCGTCATGAAGCTGCTGGCGAAGCCCGCGGAGGCCCGCTACCAGACCGCCGCCGGGCTCGCCGCCGATCTCGGCCGCTGCCGCCTGGAATTCGAGGCCAGCGGCGCGATCCCCCCCTTCGTCCTCGGCACCGAGGATATCCCCGACCGGCTGATCCTGCCCGAGCGGCTCTATGGGCGGGAGGCGGAGACCAGGGCCATCGCCACCGCTTTCGAGGCGACGGCGGCCACCGGCCAGTCCCGCGCCGTGCTCATCTCCGGCTATTCCGGCACGGGCAAATCGGTGATCGCCAACGAGCTGCGCCCGGCGGTCATGCGCGACCGCGGCATCATGGCCTCCGGCAAGGCGGAGCAATTCCACCGCGACACGCCCTATGCCACCCTCGGCGAGGTGCTGCAGAACATCACCGAACGGGTCCTCGGCACCCCGCCGGCCGAACGCGAGCGCTGGCGCCAGGTCATGCGCAGCGCGCTCGGCGAGGCCGTCGCCGTGCTGCTGCCGCTCGCCCCGGCCCTGGCCACCCTGCTCGGCGAGAGCGCGGCCGCGCAGATCCTGTCGCAGCGGGAGCTGGAGGCCCGGCTGCGCTTCGCCTTCCGCAGCTTCATCGAGATCTTCATCGATGCCGGCTATCCCTTCGTCCTGTTCATCGACGACATGCAATGGCTCGATGCGGCGACTTGCAGCCTCCTCGCCAGCCTCTTCGCCGATCCGCCGCGTTCCGTCCTGCTGCTCGGCGCCTATCGGTCCAATGAGATGGACGATGGGCACCCGCTGCGCCACATGGTCCGGTCGCTGCGCGCCATTGGCTTCCCGCTGCAGGAGATCCGGCTGGACCACCTGGCCTTCGGCGACCTCGCCGGCTTCGTCGCGGACGCGCTGCGCACGACGCCCGAGGATGCCGCGCCGCTCGTCCGGCTGGTGCACGAGAAGACGGCCGGCAACCCCTTCTTCGCCAGCCAGTTCCTGACCGCCCTCGTCGACGAGGGGCTGGTCGCCTTCGACCATGCCGCCCGTGCCTGGCGCTGGGACCTGGCGCGCATCGAAGCCAAGGGGATGACCGACAATGTCGGTGAGCTGGTGGCAAGCCGCCTCGTCCGCCTCGCCGGGCCGACGCGGCGGCTGCTGGTCACCCTCGCCTGCCTCGGCAGCAGCGCGCCGGCCACGCGCCTCGCGCTGGCGCATGGGGTGACGCTGGATGCGGTGCATGCGCTGGCCCAGCCCGCGGTCGCCGCCGGACTCATCGCCCACTCCGGCAGTGCCTATGGCCTGGTGCACGACCGGGTGCAGGAGGCGGTGCATGCGCTGACCCCGCCGCCGGAACGTCCGACGCTGCACCTCGCCATCGCCCGCCGGCTGGTGGCCGGCCTGTCGCGCGCGGCGCTGGAGGAGGCGGTATTCGAGGTTGCCGACCAGTACAACCGCGGCATCGCCGGCATCACCGGCGGGGATGAACGGCGCGATGTCGCCGCGCTGAACCTGCTGGCCGGCCAGCGCGCGCGCGACGCCGCCGCCTTCGCCGCCGCCCTCGGCTATTTCGAGCATGGCTGGCAATTGCTGGGCGAGGCCGGCTGGGCGGACTCGGAACGGCTCTGCTTCGACTTCCGCTACCACATCGCCGAATGCCGCTTCCTGACCGGCGAACCCGAAATGGCCGAGGCGCAGCTCCTGACGCTTGCGGCGCGTGCGCCATGCCGCATCGACCGGGCCACGGTCGCGGCGCTGCGGATCACGCTCTATACCGCACTCGATCGCAGCGACCGCGCCGTCGAGACCTGCCTCGAATTCCTCGCCGAGCTCGACATCCACTGGAGCGCGCATCCGCAGCCGGAGGTAGCCTGGAGCGAGTATCGCCTGCTGCTGCGGCAGATCGGCGACCGGCCGATCGGCGCGCTGCAGGGATTGCCGCGGCTGGAGGATGCGGAAGTCCGCGCCGTCCTCGACGTGCTGGCCGCCGTGCTGCCGCCCGCCTTCTTCAGCGACGAGAATTTCGTCTGCCTCGTGCTCTGCCGGATGGCGATCTACGGCCTCGCGCATGGCAACGGCAATGCCTCGCCGCTTGGCTATGCCTATCTCGGCATGATGCTCGGTCCCTATTTCGGCGACTGGCGGGCGGGCTTCGAATTCGGCCTGCTCGGCCAGGCCCTGGTCGAGGAAGGCGGGCTGGCGCAATACGCCGCCCGCGTGCAGATGTGCTTCGCCTATCATGTCGCGCCCTGGACGCGGCACATCTCCTTCACCCTGCCCCGGTTGCGCCGCGCCTTCGAGGTCGCGGTGCGGGCCGGCGACCTGACCTATTCCGGCTTCAGCGCCTGCACCCTGATCACCAGCCTGCTCGCCGCCGGCGTACCGCTGGCCGAGGTGGAAGGCGTCGCGGTGGAGAAGCTCGCCTTCGTCCGGCGCGCCCGCTTCGGGTTGATCGTCGATATCATCACCAGCCAGCTTTGCATGGTGCGCGGCCTGCGTGGCTACCGGCCCGATCGCAGCGAGGCCGAGGGCGGCGCCTGGGACGAGGCGAAATTCGAGGCCCGGCTGCAGTCGGAGCCGAGCCTCGCCATCGCGGCCTGCTGGCACTGGATCCGCAAGCTGCAGGCGGCGGTGATCCGCGGGGCCTATGCCGAGGCGCTGGAATCCGCGGCACAGGCGGAGCCGCTGCTCTGGACCAGTTTCGGCCACCTGGAGATGGCGGAGTATCACTTCCACGCCGGCCTCGCCCATGCCGCCTGCTGCGGCGGCGCCGATGATGTCGGCCATCGCACGGCCATCGCCAGCCACCGTGAGCAGCTCCGCCTCTGGGCCGAGAATTGCCCCGAGAATTTCGCCGCCCGAGCGGCCCTGCTCGAAGGCGCCGTCGCGGCCATCGAGGGCCGCGGCTTCACCGCCATGCAGCATTTCGAGGCGGCGATCCGCAGTGCCGCCGAGAACAGCCTCGTGCAGGTCGAGGCGCTGGCGCATGAATGGGCTTCCCGCTTCTACCGGGAGAATGGCTTCGCCACCTCCGCCGGTGCCTATCTGCGCAATGCCCGCGACTGCTACCTGCGCTGGGGCGCGACCACCAAGGTGCAGCAGCTCGAGCAGCAGGACCGCGGCCTCGCGGAACAGCTCCCCCTGCCGGGTGCCGGCGCCGAAGGCGGGCTCGGCATGATCGATCTCGCCAGCATGATCCGCACCTCCCAGGCGGTCTCGGGCGAGAGCGGGCTGACGGCGCTGATCCAGACCCTGATGCAGGTCGTGCTGGAACATGCGGGGGCGGAGCGCGGCCTGCTGCTGATGCCACGCGCCAATGAGCTGCGGCTGGAGGCGGAGGCGGCGACCGGTCCGGGCGGCATCACCGTGCGCCTGCCGCAGCGCATCGTGACCGAGACGGAGCTGCCGATCGGCCTGGTGCGGCACGTGCTGCGCGTCCCGGAGACGGTCCTGATCGACGACGCCGCACGGCCCGGCCGCTTCGCCGAGGATGGCTACCTCGCCCGGACCGGCGGCCGCTCCGTCCTCTGCATCCCGCTGCTGCGGCAATTGCGGCTGACCGGGCTGCTCTATCTCGAGAACAGCCTCGCCCCCTATGTCTTCACCCCCGCCCGCGTCACCGTGCTGCAGCTTCTGGCCTCCCAGGCCGCCATCTCGCTGGAGAATGCGACGCTGGAGGAGAAGGAGGCGCTGGTGCGGGAGATGCACCACCGGGTGAAGAACAATCTCCAGCTGGTCAGCAGCCTTCTCAACCTGCAGGCGGCCCGGGTCGAGGATCCGGCGGTGGCCGAGCTCTTCATCGACAGCCGCGACCGGGTCCGATCGATGGCGCTGGTGCATGAGAACCTGTATCGCGCCGGCGACTATGCGCGGGTGCCGATGCGCCACCATGTCGAGACGCTCTGCGCCCAGATCGAACGGGCCTATCGCGGGCGCGAGGGACGCATCCGCCTCGATGTCTCGGTCGAGCCCATCCAGCTCGACCTCGACCGCGCGATCTCCTCCGGGCTCATCATCAACGAGCTGCTGTCGAATGCCTTCAAGCACGCCTTCCCGGATGATGCGGCCGGGCGGATCTCGATCACCGTGTCGCAGCAGGGCGGGGACTGCGTGCTGACCGTGCGCGACGATGGCATCGGCATGCCGGCGGCGCTCGCGGCCGACCTCGATGCCTCGGCGAGCCTCGGCCTGCAGCTCGTCGGCGATCTCGTGCAGCAGCTGCACGGCAGGCTGACGCTCGGCCCGCCGCCAGGGGCCGAATTCACCGTGACCTTTCCGCTGCCGTCGGACGGCGGGGCCTAGCCGGTTCCGCCTATGCGGCAGGCCCGGCCTCGTGGCGCCGGCGCCAGGCCAGGGGCGTCTCCCCGGTCTGCCGGCGGAACAGGCGCGAAAGATGCGGCTGGTCGGACAGGCCGCAGGCCAGGGCGATCGCGCTGAGCGGCGTCGTCGTCCGCAGCATCATCGACTTGGCCCGGGCGATGCGGCGCTCCGTCAGATAGGCATGCGGCGTGCGGCCGAAGCTGCGCTTGAAGGCCCGGGCGAAATGGCCGCGGCTGAGACGCACCTCGGCGGCCAGCCGGTGCAGCGGCACCGGCTCATCGAGATGCGCCTCGATGAAGCGCGCCAGGCGGAGAACCTGCCATCGGGCGAGGCCACCCGCGGCGGCCTGCGTCCCCTCATCCTCGCCATCGGCCGGGTCGATCAGCTGCGCCGCACGGATCAGCGCGCGCGAGGCCGCGCTGCGGTCCCGCGCCAGCAGGTCCTGCGCATCCTGCAGCAGCCGCGATACCAGGGTGGCTCGCAGCCCCGCGGCGGGCTGGAATTGTTCCATGCTTCGATCCGGCATCGGCTCTCGCTCCTTTGGGGGTGATGCCCCTGGCCGGCAGACTGACCGCGATGGCGACGCCGCACTATTCGACATGCGGCGAAGGAAGCACGCCCCAGGTCGCGGGGATCCTAGACCAAGGTCTAGGGGCTGCGCCCGCTGCCACGTCCGCATCCTTCAAATCGGCACCTCAGGCGACAATCACCGCGGCCGGCCGGGCCCTAGCCTTCCTCCGGTCGGGGCAGGGGCAAGCCGCCCGCAGCGTGCCCGGCCTGCTCGCCTTCGCCCGCTGCTGACCCGAAGCACCAAGGAGCCACGCCATGCCCACCGCCACCCCGACCCCCGGCCGCACGCTGCTGACGCCCGGCGACCACACGCTGATCATGATCGACTTCCAGTCGCAGATGGCCTTCGCCACCAATTCCATCGACCCCGTGCTGCTGCGGAACAACGCCGGGCTGGTCGCCGCCGGCGCCGCCGGCTTCGGCGTCTCCACCATCCTCACCACGGTCGCGGAGAAGTCCTTCTCCGGGCCGATGTTCGACGAGGTGACGGCACCCTTCCCCGGCAAGGCGCTGCTCGACCGCACCTCGATGAATACCTGGGAGGATGCGGCGGTGATCGCCGAGGTGAACCGCATCGGCAAGCCGCGCATCGTCCTCGCCGGGCTCTGGACCTCGGTCTGCATCGTCGGCCCGGCGCTCTCGGCCCTCGACCAGGGCTTCGAGGTCCACTTCATCGCCGATGCCTGCGGCGACGTCTCCGCCGAGGCGCATCAGCGGGCGGCGGAGCGGATGATCCAGTCCGGCGCCCGGCCGATGACCGCGCTGCAGTACCTGCTTGAGTTGCAGCGCGACTGGGCGCGCGGCGAAACCTACGACATGACCACCGGCATCGCCCGCCGCTTCGGCGGCGGCTACGGCATCGGCATCACCTACGCCAAGACCATGTTCGGCGCGCACGAGGGCTGAGGCCGGGACGCCGCAGGGAGGCTGCGATGAAGATCCATCTGCTCTCGCTCGGCGCGGGGCTGCTCGTCGGCGTCATCTACGGCCTGATCGGCGTGCGCTCCCCGGCGCCGCCGGTCATCGCCCTGCTCGGGCTGCTGGGCATCCTGGTCGGCGAGCAGCTCGTGCCGGTGGCGCGGCACCTGTTCTCCGGCCAGGCGACTTCGGTCGGCGTGCTCGGCGAGATCTGCAAGCCGCATGTCTTTGGTGAGCTGCCGAAGGGCGGCACGCCGCGCCGCGACGTCGCCTGAGCATGCTGCATCGCCTCGGCCTGCTCGGGCTCTGCGCCGCCTATCTCCAGGGCGGGCTGACCAAGCTGCTCGACTATCCCGGCGCGGTGGCGGAGGCGGTGCATTTCGGCCTGCCGCTGCCGGGCCTCACCGCCGCCGCCACCATCGGGCTCGAGCTGATCGCCAGCGCCATGGTGCTCGGCGGCCGCGGGCGCCGGGCGGGGGCGCTGGCGCTCATGGTCTTCACCCTCGCCGCCACCCTCATCGCCAACCGCTTCTGGTCGTTGCCGCCGGGGCCGGAGCGCTTCATGGCGGCGAATGGCTTCTTCGAGCATCTGGGCCTGGCCGGCGGCTTCCTGCTGGTTGCCCTTCACCCCCGGAAGGACGCATGACCGAAGCCCCCGTTGGCGCCTTCGCGCCGCTCCGCCGTGCCAGCTTCGCCGTGGTCTGGGCGGCGACCATCCTCGGCAATACCGGCAGCTTCATGCGCGACGTGGCCAGCGCCTGGCTGGTGACCGACCTCGGCGCCGGCCCGGCCGCGGTGTCGCTGATCCAGGCGGCGGGGACGCTGCCGATCTTCCTGCTGGCCATCCCGGCCGGCGTGCTGTCGGATATCCTCGACCGGCGGAAATTCCTCATCGCCATCCAGCTGCTGCTGGCCTCGGTCAGCCTCTCGCTGGCCTTGCTGGCCGCTTCCGGCGCCATGTCGGTCGCGGCGCTGGTCGGGCTGACCTTCCTCGGCGGCATCGGCGCCGCGCTGATGGGGCCGAGCTGGCAGGCCATCGTGCCGGAACTGGTCCCGGCGAAGGAGATGAAGCCGGCGGTCGCGCTCAACTCGCTGGGCATCAACATCGCCCGCTCGATCGGGCCGGCGGCCGGCGGGCTGCTGCTCTCGGCGGCCGGCGCCGCCGCGACCTATGGCGCCGATGTCACCAGCTACGCCTTCGTCATCGCCGCGCTGCTCTGGTGGCGGCGCCCGGCCAAGGCCGCGGATACGCTGTCCGAGAATTTCGGCGGCGCCTTCCGCGCCGGGCTGCGCTACGCGCGCTCCAGCCGGCCGCTGCATGTCGTGCTGCTGCGGGCGGCGATCTTCTTCGTCTTCGCCAGCGCGGTCTGGGCGCTGCTGCCGCTGGTCGCCCGCAACCTGCTGGGCGGCGACGCGGGCTTCTACGGCATCCTGCTCGGTGCGGTCGGGGCCGGCGCCATCCTCGGCGCCCTGCTGCTGCCGCGGCTGCGGCGGTGGCTCGATGCGGATGGGCTCATGCTGGCCGCCGCGCTGGCCACCGCGGTGGCGATGGCGGCGCTGGCCCTGGCCCCGCCGCGGCCGGTCGCGCTGGCCCTGCTGCTGCTGCTCGGGCTGGCCTGGATCATCGCGCTGACCACCCTGAACGGCACCGCCCAGGCGATCCTGCCGAATTGGGTGCGCGGCCGGGCGCTGGCGATCTACCTCACCGTCTTCAACGGCGCGATGACCGCGGGCAGCCTCGGCTGGGGCACGACGGCGGAGGTGCTGGGCGTACCCGGCACGCTGCTGCTGGCCGCCGCCGGGCTGGTCGCGGCGGGGCTGCTGCTGCACCGGGTGAAGCTGCCGAAGGGCGAGGCCGATCTCGTCCCCTCGAACCATTGGCCCGAGCCACTGACCGCCGAGCCGGTGCCACACGACCGCGGGCCGGTGCTGATCCTGATCGAGTACCGCATCGCCGCCCGGGACCGCGGCGCCTTCCTGCATGCCATGCATCAGCTTGCCGCGGAACGTCGCCGCGATGGCGCCTTCGGCTGGGGCATCACCGAGGATGCGGCGGATCCGGAGCGGCTGGTCGAATGGTTCACCGTCGAATCCTGGGCCGAGCATCTGCGCCAGCATCACCGCGTCTCCCGCGCCGATGCCGATGTCCAGGCGGAGGCGCGGCGCTTCCACCAGGGACCGGAGGCGCCGGTGGTGCGGCATTTCCTGACCCTCGGCCGGCCGCTCCGCCAGTCATGAGACGGCTGGTCGCCCTGGTCCTGCTGCTACTCCCGGGCCTGGCCGCGGCGCAGCCGCTGGGCGGCTTCCCGGTGCATCGCTTCGACGAGGACTACCGCTTCCTCGCCGACCCCGCCCGGCGGCGCGACGCGCTGGATGCGTTCAAGTACCTGCCGCTCGGTGTGGACGGCAGTTTCCTGACGCTCGGCGGGGAGCTGCGGGAGCGGTACGAGTGGACCCGCAACGGCGGCTTCGCCATCGGCCGCCGCCTGGGCGCGCCGGAGACGAGCGAGGTGCTGCTGCAGCGGCTGATGGCGCATGCGGACCTGCACCTCGGCGCCAACTTTCGCGCCTTCGTCCAGCTCGGCAGCTTCGCCGGGCTCGGCGCCCGCGGCGGCAGCCTGGCGACGACGCAGGAGAATCGCGGCGACCTGGTGCAGGGCTTCGGCGAGCTGATCCTGCCGCTCGGCACGGCGGAGGCACGGCTGCGCACCGGGCGGCAGGAATTGGCCTTCGGCTCCGGCCGGCTGGTCTCGGAACGCGAAGGCCCCAACCTGCGCCGCGCCTTCGACGGCGTCCGCGCCATCGTGGCGCAGCCCGGCGGGCCGCGGCTCGATGCCTTCGTCAGCCGGCCGGTACAGCCGCTGCGGGAGGGCTTCGACGACCGGACCAACCCCGGCGAGGCCTTCTGGGGCCTGTACCTGACGGCGCCGCTCGGCGACACCGGCCTCGACCTCTATGCCTTCGGCACCGAGCGGGAGCGGGCCGGCTTCGCCCAGGGCGTCGCCTTCGAGCAGCGGCAGACGCTGGGCGCCCGGGTCTTCGGCCGCCGCGGCCCCTGGGACTGGGACTGGGAGGCAGCGGGGCAATCCGGCCGCTTCGGCGGGGCGGCCATCCGGGCCTGGACCCTGGCCTCCGATACCGGGATCAGCCTCCCTGCCCTGCCCTGGTCGCCACGGCTGGGGCTGAAGGCGGATATCGCCAGCGGCGACGACAACCCGCGGGACGGCCGTCTCGGCACCTTCAACGCGCTCTATCCGAAGGTGCCCTATTTCACCGAGGCAGGACTGGTCGCGCCGGCCAACCTGATCGATCTCTTCCCCTCGATCCGGCTGCAGCCGGCGCCGGCGGTGACCCTGGAGCTGGGCTGGGACCTGCTGTGGCGGCAGACCACGGCGGATGCCATCTACCGCCCCGTCCCCCTCGCGCCGCTGCGCGGCACCGCCGGCCGGGGCAGCGCCTGGATCGGCCACCAGGTCCAGCTTGCGGCCCGCTGGGGGCTCGGCCGGCACCTGGAACTGCGGGCCTGGCTGGTGCATTTCACCGTCGGCGATACGATCCGGCAGGCCGGCGGACGGAACGTGGACTTCGCGGCAGCCTCGCTCGCCTTCAAGTTCTGAACCGTTCCCGAATCGATACCGCCAGGCGGCACCATGCCGGGGCGGCAGGCTGGACAGGCCGACGGCGGGTGTGGTTTCGTCCGCCATGGTGCATCGCAGCGATGCGCCGGTGCGGCCGGTATGGTCCGGGTCCGCGATCACCCAGGACCACCCACGCCTAGTGACGCCCGCCCGTATCCTGATTGTTGAAGACGATCGGATCGTCGCGCGGGATCTGGCGCAGCAACTCGCGCGCATGGGGCATGTCGTCGTCGGCACCACCTCGCGCGGGGAGGATGCGCTGTCGCGCACGCTCGATACCCGGGCGGATCTGGTGCTGATGGATATCCGACTGGAAGGCGCGGTGGACGGCATCACCGCCGCGCAGCAGATCCGCGACCGCTGCCGCGTCCCGGTGATCTTCCTCACCGCCTATGCGGACGACGAGACCACCCGCCGGGCGGGGGCGGCGGAGCCGCTGGGCTACCTGCTGAAGCCTTTCCAGGAACCGCAGCTGTTGGCGACCATCGAGATGGCGCTCTACAAGCATGCCGCGGACCGCCGGCTGCGGGCCAGCGAGCAGCGCTACGAGACGACCCTCTCCAGCATCGGCGACGGCGTGATCTCGACCGACGAGGCCGCCGCCGTCACCTTCATGAACCCGATCGCCGAGCGCCTGACCGGCTGGCCGCAGGCGGAGGCGCTCGGCCGGCCCCTGTCCGAGGTGTTTCAGATCTTCGATGGCCGGACCGGGGAACGGCTGGAGGATCCGGCGATCCGGGCCCTGCGGGCACGCGCGATCGTCGACCTGCCGCCCAATACCATCCTGCGCGCCCGCGGCGGGCAGGACATCCCGATCGACGACAGCAGCGCCCCAATCCTGGCCGAGGATGGCCAGGTCACCGGCACCGTCCTCGTCTTCTCCGACATGACCGGCCAGCGGGAGGCGGCAGTGGCGCTGCGCCGCGCCGAGGCCGAGTTGGCGCGCGCCTCCCGCATGACCCTGCTCGGCGAATTCGCCGCCTCCATCGCGCATGAGGTGAACCAGCCGCTGATGGCGATCGTCACCAATGCGGAGACCTGCCTGCGCTGGCTGGGGCAGGACCAGCCGGATATCCGCCGCGCCAGCGATGCGGCGCAGCGCGTGGTGCGCAACGGCCATCGTGCGGCGGAGGTGATCGCCAGCCTGCGTGCGCTGGCCAGCAATACCAGCCCGCGGATGGTGCCGCTCGACCTGCCGGCGACCATCGAGGATGCCCTGGTGCTGCTGCGGGCCGAGCTCGATCGCCGCAACATCCTTCTGCAGACCCGCTTCCCGGCGGCGCTGCCGATGGTGACCGGGGACCGCGTGCAGCTCCAGCAGGTGGTCGCCAACCTGGTGATGAATGCCATCGAGGCGATCGGCGAGGCCGAGCCCGAGGCCGAGGCGCGGACCATCTTAATCGAAGTGGACCTGATCGAGGCCGGCACCGAGGCGGAGGGCGAGGTGGTGGTCGCGGTCGCCGACAGCGGCGCCGGCGTCGATGCCGGCATCGCCGTGCGGATGTTCGAGCCCCTGGTGACGACCAAGCCGGATGGCATGGGCCTCGGCCTGTCGATCAGCCGCAACATCGTCGAGGCGCATCGCGGCCGGATCTGGTCGGTGGCCCGGAAGCCGCGCGGGACCATCATCCGCTTCACCCTGCCGCTGGGCGGGAATGGCTAGCCGCGTGCCCGCCGCGCCGCCGCCGCAGCTGGTCTATGTCGTCGACGACGACCCGGACGTGCTGGAGGCGATCGGCGACCTGCTGCTGTCCATCGGCCTGCGCGCCACGCTGTTTCCCTCGGTCGATGCCTTCCTGGCGGCGATGCCGCCGGATCCCTGCGGCTGCCTGGTGCTCGACGTGCGGCTGCCGGGCCGCAGCGGGCTGGATTTCCACCAGGACCTCGTGAAGGCCGGGATCACCCTGCCGGTCATCTTCCTCAGCGGCCATGCCGACGTGCCGATGTCGGTCCGGGCGATGAAGGGCGGCGCCTTCGAATTCTTCACCAAGCCGGTGCGGAACCAGGATCTGCTGGATGCCATCCAGGCGGCGTTGGTGCGGGACCGGCAGCGGCGGGTCGAGACCGAGGCGCGCAGCGCGCTGCGCACCGCCTATGCCCGGCTCACGGCGCGGGAGCGCGAGGTGATGGCCCTGGTCGCCGCTGGCCTGCTGAACAAGCAGATCGCCGCCGAGCTCGGCGTCGCGGAGGCGACGATCAAGCTCCACCGCGGCCAGGTCATGCGCAAGATGGGCGTGCGCAGCCTGGCGGATCTGGTACGGGCGGCGGACCAGCTGACGGGCGAAGGCCAGGCCCAGGGTGCCGGCCTGCCCGGCTAGACCGAAAGCCGCAGTTGCGCCTCGGCCGCCGTCTGCTCGTCGTGCAGCGCCGAAAGCGTCACGCCCAGCAACCGCACGCCGCGGGGCGCGGGAAAGAAAGGCTCCAGCAGCGCGAAGCTCGATTGCTCCAGCTCGCCCTTGCTGGCGACCGGTGCCAGTCCGGTCCGGCTGCGCGTCGCCTGGCTGAAATCGGCATACTTGACCTTGAGCGTCACCGTCCGGCCGCGGACGCCGCTGCCCTCGCAATAGCGCCAGACCTTCTCGATGATCGGGTGCAGCGCCGCCCGGGCCGCGTCCAAGGTCGTCAGGTCGGTGGCGAAGGTATTCTCCGCGCCGACCGACTTGCGCAGGCGGTCGGCCCGGACCGGGCGCTCGTCCACGCCACGGGCGATCCAGTAGTAATAGGCGCCGGCCTTGCCGAAATGCTGCTGCAGGAAAGCCAGGCTTTGGGCCCGCAGGTCCAGGCCGGTATGGATCCCCAGCCGCTCCATCCTGGCGGTGGTCGCCGGGCCGACGCCATGGAAGCGGCCGACCGGCAGGTCCTCGACGAAAGCCGGCCCCAGCCGCGGGGTGATGACGAAGAGCCCATCCGGCTTGCGGTGGTCGGAGGCCAGCTTGGCGAGGAATTTGTTGTAGGAGACGCCGGCCGAGGCGGTCAGCCCGGTCACCTCCCGGATCCTGGCGCGGATGCGCTGGGCGATCTCGGTCGCCGAGGCGATGGCCTGGATATTCTCGGTGACGTCGAGATAGGCCTCGTCCAGCGAGAGCGGCTCGATCAACGGCGTATGCTCGGCGAAGATCCCGCGGATCTGCAGCGAGATCGCCTTGTAGACATCGAAGCGGGGCGGCACGAAGACCAGTTCCGGGCATTTCCGCCGGGCGGTGACCGAGGGCATGGCCGAGCGGACGCCGAATCGCCGCGCCTCGTAGCTGGCGGCGGCGACGACGCCCCGCTCACGCGAGCCGCCGACCGCGACCGGCAGGCCGCGCAGCGCCGGATCGTCCCGCTGCTCGACCGAGGCATAGAAGGCATCCATGTCGATATGGATGATCTTGCGCGGCCGTGCGGCCTGATCCGCCGTGTCTTGGTCTGCCCTGGCCTGGTCCGGCTTGATCTCCGGCACGCTTCCCCCGTCGGATCGCCGATTGGCCCCTGTGATAGCCGGAGAAATCGCACATCCGGGATGCGGCGTCCCGATTTTCAGCAAGGCCAGGCTGGGGCCGGAGGCGGCCCTCGGCAACCCAGGGTGGTTGCAGCCGCAATTTCAATCGCGCCCAATCCCCATTGAGAGTAAAGAATACGATAGGATGCGACGGAATGTAACAATGCCGGGTGTGGCGCAGGTTCAGGGTAGCGACCGGGATGCCCACCAGGGCGACACGCTTCGCCAGTGGCGATGGGTCGTGCCCAGCCTTGCCACCGTTCTCATGCTGGGCGCCGCGGCCGCGACCTGGGGCTATGTCGAGGCCGAGCGCTTCGACGCCCGCGTCCAATATGCCCTGACCGAACGGGATGATGCCCGGCGCGTGCTGCAGGCGGCGGTGGACCTCGAAAGCTCCTCGCGCGGCTTCCTGCTGAGCGGCCGGCAGGAGCAGCTGGCGGATTATCACGCCGCCCTGCAATTCTTTCAGCGGGAACGCGACAAGTCGATCGCCAAGGTCGATCGCGGCCTGGCCGAGCTGAAGGAATCCTCGATCACGGATGCGCTCGAGGTCGCCATCCGCACCCGGGCCCGGCGGCTGGAGCATTACGCCACGGGCGGTGCCGACGCCGCGGTCCGCGGCACCCAGGCCAGCGAGGGCAAGCGCGCCACGGACGACATCCGCCGCCTCGTCGGCGTCTATGTGGCGGACCGCGAGGCCAAGATCGCCGCCTGGCGCACCGCCCTCGGCTGGCGGCAGACCACGGTGGTCATCCTCGTCCTCCTCGGCACGCTGACCTCGATCGTCGCCCTCGGCGTGGCGCACCGCATCATCCGGCGGCGCCAGAAGGCCGCCGAGACCGCCCGCACCGCCTCGGATCGCCGCGGCCGCGAGCTCTCCGCCCTGGTCGAGATGAGCGAGCTGCTGCAGAGCGGCGTCGAGGCCCGCGACGTGCGCGCCGTGGTGGCGCATGCCGCCAAGCGGCTGCTGCCCGGCCTGTCCGGCTGGCTCTTCGCCTTCAACAACTCGCGCGACCGGCTGGACCTCGCCGCCTCCTGGAAGGGCGACGGCGGCGCCGCCACGGCGACGGGCTGCGAGCCGCCGGACCATTTCGCCCCCTCCGAATGCTGGGCGCTGAAGCGCGGCCGGCCGCATCACGGCGATCCCACGGCGGAGGGAGGCGGCCTCGGCTGCGTCGCCTGCGCGGCGACCGGCAGCGGCCTCTGCGTCCCCATGGCGGCGCGGGGGGAGGTGCAGGGCGTCCTCCGCATTGCCTTCGGCGCCAATGCCCCGCCGCCGACCGCGGACCAGACCGCGCTGGCCACGGCGCTCGGCGACAGCGTCTCCCTGGCGCTGGCCAACCAGGCCCTGCGGGAGCGGCTGCGCGGCCAGGCGCTGCGGGATTCCCTGACCGGCCTGCACAACCGCCGCTTCCTCGAAGAGGTCATGCCGCAGATCGAGGCGCAGGTGGCCCGCGACGGGCAGCCGGTGGCGGTGCTGATGCTCGACCTGGACCACTTCAAGTCGATCAACGATACCCATGGCCATGCCACCGGCGATGCCGTGCTGCATGCGGTCGGCGCCCTGCTGAGCGACCAGCTCCGCCGCAGCGACGTCGCCTGCCGCTACGGCGGCGAGGAGCTGGCGGTGCTGCTGCCCGTCTGCGACATCGAACAGGCGACCGAGCGGGCGGATGATATCCGCCGCGCCATCGCCGCGCTCAGCGGCACCGTCGCGCGCACCGTGGGCAGCATCCCGCTGCCGCCGGTCACCGTCTCCATCGGCGTCGCCGCGGTGCCGCAGACCGCCGCCCGGCTGGTGGATGCGATGAAGGCGGCCGATGCGGCGCTGTACGAGGCCAAGCGCGCCGGGCGGAACCGGGTCGTGGCCGCGGATGGCCGCGCGGCGCAGAAGAAGCTCGAGATCGTCCGCGCCGCGCCGGGCGAGTAGCTCACCCCCGCTTGCGGATGATGAAGCGCATCATCCCATCCAGCACCAGCTCCCGCCGCTGGTTGTGCACGGTGCTGGTCAGGCCGATGACGCCGGTGGTCCGGCGCGGCGTCGCCTCCCCCACCGTGAGCGCCGGGTAGAGCGTATCCCCGACATAGACCGGCTTGTGGAAGCGGCTCGACTGCTCGACGAAGCCGACCAGCGAATCCTCGACCAGATAGGGAAAGAGCCCGGCGCCCGGCGCCGTCTGGATCAGCGTCTGCAGCCCATGCGCCAGCATCTGCGGCATCCCCCGGGCGCGGCAGTATTCCGCATCGTAGTGGACCGGGTGATTGTCCCCGCTGGCGGCCTGGAAGGCCAGGAAGATGGCATCGGTCATGGTCCGGCTGGGCAGGACGAAGCGCTCGCCGAGGGCGAAATCCTCGAACCAGCGCTGCTCGGGCACCATGCGGTGCCGGGCCGGATCGAATGGGGCGGGGTCGGAATCGGTCATGGCTGATGGGTCCCGTTGCTGGTCGTCGATCGCCGTCCGCCGCCCCTGCATCGCGGCCCGCGGCTGCGGCGCCCAGCCCTTGACGGCCTCGGCGCCGCATCCTGGTATGGCGTGGAATGCCGGAGACGGCCAATAGCGGGGGAATGCATGAGGTATCGCGGGGGATCGCCTGCCTTTGCCAGGATCGCAGGCGCATGACCGCCGCACCGGACAGGGCCGATGCCATGCTGCCGCTCGAAGGCATCCGCGTCGTCGCCCTGGAACACGCCGTCGCCGGCCCGATCTGCTCGCGTCACCTCGCCGACCTCGGCGCCAGCGTGGTGAAGGTGGAACGCCCCGGCGTCGGCGACTTCGCCCGCGGCTACGACAGCGCGGTGCATGGCCAATCCGCCAACTTCGTCTGGCTCAACCGCGGCAAGCGCAGCATCACCCTCGACGTGAAGCACCCCGAGGCCCAGGCGGTGCTCGGCAAGCTGGTCGCCGGTGCCGATGTGGTGATGCAGAACCTGGCGCCGGGCGCCGCCGCCCGGCTCGGCCTTTCGTATGAGACATTGTCGGCGACCAACCCCGGCATCGTCGTCTGCGACATCTCCGGCTATGGCGACGAGGGCCCCTTCGCCGGCAAGAAGGCCTATGACTTGCTGATCCAGGCCGAGGCCGGGGTGATGAGCGTCACCGGCACGCCGGAGACGCCTTCCCGCGTCGGCCTCTCGATGGCCGATATCTGCACCGGGATGTATGCCCAGCAGGGGATCCTGGCGGCGCTGCTGCGGCGGGCCCGCACCGGCCGCGGCGCCTCGGTCAAGGTGGCGATGCTGGATGCGCTGACCGAGTGGATGCACTACCCGATGTACCGCGGCGCCTATGGCAACCTGCCCTGGGTGCGGGAAGCCTCGGGCAATCCGCTGGTCGCGCCTTATGGCACGCACCGGACCGCGGACGGGGAAGTGATCTTCGGCCTGCAGAACGACCGCGAATGGGCGGTCTTCGCCCGGGAGGTGCTGCAGCGGCCGGAGCTGGTGGCGGACCCGCGCTTCGCCACCAATGCCGCCCGCGTCATCCATCGCCCGGCGCTGACCGCGGCGGTGGAGGCGCTGTTCACCACCCTGACCTCACGCGAGGTTGTCGCGCGGCTGGATGCGGCCGGCATCGCCAATGGCCGGCTGAATCAGCCCATGGATCTCTGGCACCATCCGCAATTCACCGCGCGGGATCGCTGGCGGGATATCGGGACCCCGGGCGGCCCGATCCGCGCCCTGCTGCCGCCCGCCGTCCTCGCCGACGTGGAGGCGGCGATGGGCGATGTCCCGGCGCTGGGGCAGCATACCGCGGAGGTGCTGGCGGAACTGGGTTATGACGCTGCCGCGATCGAGGCGATGCGCCGCGCCGGCGCCCTCTAGCCGCCCGGCCGCATCCATCGCGCGAATGGTCCCCATTCGCAGATGTGGTTGGCCGCGGCCATGATACGGCCCCATCTTGTCGCTATATGGCATCGACCCGCGGCGCCGGCACGGCCTTCGCCGCGGATGGGGAAATCAGGGTTATGATTCGCAGCGGGCTTGTTTGCATGTTCATCACTTCCAGCGCCGTCGCCGCGTCCCTGACGGTGGCGCCGCAGCCGCTGAACGACAGCGAGAGCTCGACGATCGCGCAGTTGGCATTGACCCAGGCCGCTGGCCAGCGCGTCACCCATACGGCGGATGAGGCAGCCTATCTCGCCGCCCAGGCCTGGCTGGAGCATATCGCCCCGCGCCGCCGCCGGCCCTGAGCGGGCGCCTCAGAACAGGATATCCTCCAGCGCCTCGGCCGGGGCGGAGGCCGGCGTGCCCTGCATCCCGTTGTGGACCTCCCGCTCGCTGGCCATGGTGTAGCGATCGGCCCCCAGCATCGTCAGCCGCGCCGCCAGCACGGCCGGCTCGAGGTCCGGGCCCCTCCCCTCCCCTGCCGATGCCTCCAGCAGGCCGGCATCCTGCGCAATATCCTGCAGCAGGCTGGCGGTGGCCGGCAGCCCCGCCGCCATCCGTGCCAGGGTTTCAGCGGCGGCATGGCCATGCTGGTCCAAGTGCGTCAGCGCCCTGTCCATCCGCTGCCCGACGTCGCGCAATCCCGCGAGCGCATCAGCCATGGCGCCGAGCAGGGAATCGAGGTCCTCCGCCCGCAGCGCCCGGCTTTCGGTCCGCATGGCCTCGCCGGCCTCCAGCGTGCCGCGCAGTTCGTCGAAGAGTCCATTGACGCATTCGACGGTCTGCCAGGCATAGCCGCGCAACTCCCGGGCAATGACATTGAGCGCGCGGCCCTTGTTGCTGAGCCGCAGGCATTTGAAGGCCGCGTTCAGACCGACCAGCCGCATATCGGCCTCGATATCCCGCACCGAGCGGAGCTGGGCGATCAGCTCCCGCAGCATGGTATCGATCGCCTGGATGGCCTCATCCACCTGGCCGCGGCTTTGCCGGCACTCCCGCACCAGCCCGGCGGCGGCCGCCAGGTTGCGCTCCAACGCGGCGAGGAAGGAACCGCCGCCGCGCTCCGCCTGGCCATAGACCGTGGTGCCCATCGCCACCAGCGCTGCGCTGTCCCGTCCCAGCCCCTGCAAGGACGTGGTGATCCGCGCCACCTCCGCCGCCAGGTCTTCCCCGGTGCGACGAAGCTGCGCGGACTGGGTCCGCACCACGCTGCCGAACAGGCCCTCCTGTTCGGCCGGCGTCAGGCCCTGCGCCCAGGCGCAACCCGTGTCCGGTTCGTCCACCAGCAGGCCGAGCGTGTCCGAGACATGCTCCAGCCGCTGCCGCGTGCTGTCACCGACCTGCAGAGCCGTGACGACGGTGCCGATGGCGCCACCGATCTCGCGCCCGCGGTCGCCGATGGCCTGCGCTGCCGCCCGTGCCCGGTCGCGCCGTTCGGCGATGCCGCCCAGGCTCTCCTCGATCTGCCGCGCCACCTGCCGCAACATGGCGCCGTGCCGGTCCGCGAAGCCCGATTGCGTCGCCGCCGCGCTGCGCAATACCGCCGTCACCTGGCCATAGGCCGTGCGATAGCCGCGCACCGCCTCCTCCCCGGTCGCCACCAGCGCGGCGATATCGCGCGAGAAGCTGTTGAGGTCGTCGCCCTCATCCTCGATGCCGGTCGCCACGATGCGCGAGTTCAACGAGAGCAGGGACAGCGTCCGGAGCGTCCCCTCCAGCCGGGAGATGGAGGCGCCGATCTGCGCCAGCCGCCCGGTCAGGGCAAGGAAGCCGCCATGCTCCCGCTGCAGGGCCGCCGCAAGGTCCTGCATGGTCGCTGCCGCCCCGCGCAGCGCCTCCGTCGCGGCCGCCAGCGCCGCACCTTCCATCTCCCGCGGCAGCGATTCGAAGCTGCCGGTAATGCCCTGGACCAATTCGATCGCAGCGCCGAGCTGGCTGCCCAGCGATACGATCTCGGCATCCACCGGCTGGAAGGCATCCTTCAGCCGCAGCGCAACCTTGCGGACGGCAGCGACGCCGGGTCCCGCGCTCAGGCCCATTGGCGCTGTTCCGCGATCTCATGCGCGATACGGTCGAGCGGGATGACGCGCTCCGCCGCGCCCAGGGCGATCGCTTCCTTCGGCATGCCGAAGACGACGCAGCTTTCCTCATTCTGCGCCAGGGTGAAGGCACCGGCCTTGCGCATCTCCAGCAGGCCCTTGGCCCCGTCGTCGCCCATGCCGGTCATGATGACCCCCATGGCATTGGACCCGGCGTATTGTGCCGTGGATCGGAACAGCACATCCACCGAAGGCCGGTGGCGCGACACCAACGGACCGTCCTTGACCGTGACGTGATAGCGCGCGCCGCTGCGATGCAGCAGCAGATGATGGTTGCCCGGCGCGATCAGTGCCCGTCCCGGCAGGACCGCATCGCCATCCGCCGCCTCCTTCACATCGATCCGGCAGAGTCCGTCCAGCCGGCGGGCGAAGGCGGCGGTGAATTTCTCCGGCATGTGCTGGACGATGACGAGGCCGGGGCAGGAAATGGGCAGCGCCGTCAGCACCTCCGTCAGCGATTCCGTGCCGCCGGTGGAGGCGCCGATGCAGACGATACGTTCCGTCGTCCGCGACATCGCCCGGCTGTTCGGCGGCGGCAGGATCACGTCGGCGCTCAGCTTCTTCTCAATATCGCGCAGCCGCCCGGCCGCAGCCTGCCGGCGGATCCGCGCCTGCGCCGCCGCGCGGACCGCATCGCAGATCCGAACCGCGGATTCGAGGAAGAACTGCGTCGTGCCCACCTGCGGCTTGGCGATCACATCGACCGCCCCCGCCTCCATCGCCTGCACCAGGGTGGCCGAGCCCTGCTCCGTCAGCGAGGAGCAGATAATGACCGGGATGGGCCGCTGAGCCATGATCCGCCGCAGAAAGGTGATGCCATCCATGCGCGGCATCTCGATATCCAGGATCATCACATCCGGCACTTCCTCCTGGATGCGGGCCGCGGCGATGAAGGGGTCCGAGGCGGTGGCCATGACCACCAGGTCGCCGGATTGCTGGATGATGCCCGTCAGCGCCTGGCGGACGGAGGCACTGTCATCGACGATGAGGACCCGGATCTTGCCTGGCGGCCTGTTCACGGCGCATCTCCCTGCTCACGTTGCCAGATGGCGGTGGTGACATGGCGCATCCCGGTGAGCCCGCCGCCCGCCGACGATTCGGAATGCCCGACGATGAGGTAGCCGCCCGGGCGCAGATGGCCGCAAAGCCGCGTCAGCACCGCATGCTGCGTCGGGCGGTCGAAATAGATCAGGACGTTGCGGCAGAAGATCACGTCGACATCGCGGTCGAAAGGATAGCTCGTGTCCATCAGGTTGAGGTGATGGAAGCGGACATTGGCCCGCAGCTCCGGCGTGATCCGCAGCTCCTGCCGCCCCTGGTCACGGGGCCGCATGGTGTAGCGGCGCCGCATCTCGGCCGGCACCGGCACCAGCATGTCCGCCGGATAGACCGCGCCGATAGCCTGTCCCAATACCTGGGTGGAGATATCGGTGCCCAGGACGGCGTAGCGGAAATCAAGGTTGCCCGCACGCAGCATGTCCTCCAGCACCATGGCGACGGTGAAGGCTTCCGCGCCGATCGAGCAGGCGGCGCTCCAGATCTTCAGGCGCCGGTCGCGCCGTGCGCCGCGGGTGGAGAGCAGGCGCGGGACGGCGACGTCACGCAGGAAGGCGAAGTGCTCGGCCTCGCGGAAGAAATCCGTCTTGTTGGTCGTGACCAGATCGACGAGGTGGATGTATTCCACGTCGAGCTGACCTTCGTCGAACAGCGCCTGGCAATACTCGTTCACGCCGGCCATGCCGAGGCTGCGGGCCCGCTTGCGCAGCCGGCCTTCAACCATCGACCGCTTCGCCGGCGGCAGGCGAATGCCGATGTCGCGTTCGATCAGCGCGGCCACCTGACGGAAGCGGCCCTCGCTGAGCTGGTCCGACATGCCGAACTCCGGATCAGGCTGCAAGCGATGCCTCAGGCATGACAAGCGCCGGGACGTCGTTGGCGATGAGGCTGGCGATATCGAAGATGATGACGAAGGCACCGCGTCGACGGCCGATGCCGAGGATGCAGTCGGAACGCCATTGCTGGCCGATCTCCGGCGAGGGATCGACCTTGTCCTCGTCCAGCCCCGTCACTTCGAAAACCCGGTCCGCCAACAGGCCGAGCCGCAGCGGCCGCGCCTCGATCGTGACTTCCAGCACGAGGATGCGCGAATTGGCCGTCGGCTCGATGGCCGGCAGGCCGAGCTTCCGCCGCAGGTCGATGACGGGGACGCTATGCCCCCGCACATCGATCAGCCCCAGCAGATAGCCCGGCGCATGCGGCAGCCGTGCGATCTGCCGCATGTCGAGGATTTCCTGCACCTTGGAAACCGGGATGGCAAAGACCTCATGGTCCACGCCGAGCGTCACGTATTGCGAAAGATCGTTCATGCCTCGTCTTCCTCTCATCCCGGGCGGATCGGTCGCTGCGGTCAGTGGCGCTGGAATTCGCCATCGAGATGATCCTCGGCACTGCCTAGGTCGAGCGCGAAGCCGCCGCCATTGACCTTGCCATTCGCCTGCTTCCGGGCGGCAGGTTTGGCCGGCGCCGGGCGGGTTACCGCAAGGCTCGGGCGGCTGACGGTGATACGGGCCGGCTCGGCGGCGGCCCGTGCCGGCCGTGGCGCCGCGCGCGGCGCGCCGGCAACGTCATCGACCCTGAAATAGGCGATGGTTGTCTGCAGCGTCTCGACCTGCGCCGCCAGCTCCTCGGAGGTCGCGGAGACTTCCTCCGACGCGCTGGCATTCTGCTGGGTGACCTTGTCGAGCTGCTGGATCGCCTGGTTGATCTGGTCCGCACCGATATCCTGCTCGCGGCAGGCGGCGGTGATCTCCTCGACCAGCTCCGCCGTGCGCTTGATGTCGGGCACCAGCCGCAGCAGCATGTCGCCCGCCTCCTTGGCCACTTTCAGCGTATCGGAGGAGAGCGTGCTGATCTCCCCCGCCGCCGCCTGGCTGCGCTCGGCCAGCTTGCGGACCTCGGACGCGACGACGGCGAAGCCCTTGCCGTGTTCGCCCGCCCGCGCCGCCTCGACCGCCGCGTTCAGCGCCAGCAGGTCGGTCTGCCGGGCGATCTCCTGCACGATGTTGATCTTCTCGGCGATGGTCTGCATCGCATTCACCGCCTGGCCCACGGCCTCGCCGCTCGCCTGGGCATCCTTGGCGGACTGGCGGGCGATTTTCTCGGTCTGGCCGGCATTCTCGGCGTTCTGCTTGATGTTCGCCGCCATCTCCTCCATCGAGGCGGAAGCCTCCTCGGCCGAGGAGGCCTGCTCGCTGGCACCCTGGGCAAGCTGCTCGGCGCTCGAGGAGAGCTCCTGGCTGCCGGAAGAAACGTTCTGCGCCGCCATCGTCGCTTCCGTGACCACGCCGCGCAGCTTCTCGAGCATCTTCTCGAGCGCCATGCCCATGGTGTCCTTGTCGGAAAGCCGCGTCATGCGGACGGTCAGGTTGCCAGCGGCGATCTCATCCGCCACGCCGGCCGTTGCATTCAGGCTATCCGTCATACGGTTCATCGCGGTGATGAGATCACGGATCTCGTCGTTGCTGGTCACCGTCACCTTCTGGCTGAGATCACCGATTGCCACCGCGCTGGCAAGGCCCACCGCCCGGCTGATGCCGCGGCTGACCGAGAGCGCGATCCAGACCGCCGCGCCGATGCCGAGCAGCATGGCAACGGCGCCGATGAGGATCAGCAGGTTGCGGCCGTCCTCGTAGGTGCCAGTCGCCATGAGGCGTGCCTGGCGCACCGCCGCCTCGTTGATGCCGATGATCTCGAGCAGCTTTTCCTGCGCCTCGCTCACATTCTGCCGGCCGGCGGTGATTGAGAGCTGGACGGCCTCGGCCGCCTCGCCACGCCGGATCAGGTCGCGCATGCGGTCCTGCACCTGGCCATATTGCTGTACCGAGGTGCGCACCGCGACCCAGCGCGGCCGCCCCTGCTCAGACGCCCCGGTGATCGCGGTATCGACCATCGCAAGCAGCGCCTGGCGGCGTTGCAGGAGTTCCGCCTCGAAGCGGTCGATCGTCGCCCGGTCGGAGGATAGGGCCATGTTCTTCTCGGCCCGCACCAGCAGCGCCAGGTCGGTCATCGCCACCTGGGATCTTTGAGCCCGCGCCACCGGGCCATCCAGAACCTGCGCCAGGGATGTGTTCAAGGAGCCGAGGTTGGAGATGCCTAATAGCGCCATGGAGGCCATCAGGATCAGGACGAAGGCGAATGAGGCCAGAAGCTTGGCCTTGATGGTGATGCGCATACGCAAGCGAGCTCCAGGGTGGGGGGAACGGGAAAACGGGCGGAATGCCGCGACTCAGTTCAGAATGCGGGGCAGGTTGGGGATGATGATGAAGTCGCTGTCCCGCTTGCCGATGCCGCGGATGAAATCCTGCCGCCAGCGCATGCCGATGCGCGGGGCATCCTCCAGCGAGCCGGCGGCGAGCTGGGTCACCTCATAGACACGGTCGGCAAGGATGCTCACCGCCGTCGGTCCGCCATCGAGCTCGAGTTCCAGCACGACGATCCGGGTGTCCAGCGTCGGTGGCGTCACCGGCATGCCGAACTGTACCCGCAGATCGGCCAGCGGCACGATCCGGCCCCGCACGTTGATGACGCCGCCGACGAAGGCGCGCGCGCCCGGCACCTCCGTCACCGGCACCAAGTCGAGAATCTCGCGGACTGCCGCCGCCTCGACCGCGAAGATCTCGCCGCCGATCCCGAGGGTCAGGACATCGAGGTCCCGCAGGCTGCTCGCCCCCGTCATCATGCGGCCTCCCGCCGGAGGACGCGCGTCCTCTCCTCATGCGCCTGGCCGACCTCCAGCAGGTGGCTAACGTCGAAGATCAGCGCCACCGTGCCATCGCCGAGGATGGTGGCGCCGGAAAAGGTCTCCACATCCGCGTGCAGGGTAGAGAGCGACTTGATCACCGTCTGGTGGCTGCCGATGATCTGGTCCACCACCAGCCCCACCCGCTGCTCGCCGGTGGCGATGATGACCACCTTCTGATGCGGGTCCGGCGGCGTATCGGCCTGGAGCAATTCGCGCAGCCGCAGGAAGGGCACCAGCGCGCCCCGGATGTTCAGGAAGCTGCGGCCATGTGAGCGCTGCTCCTCGGTGGCGGGCAGCTCGACGCATTCCTCCACCGCCGAGAGCGGAATGGCGTAGCGCGCCTTGCCGACCCGCACGAGCAGCCCCTCGATGATGGCGAGGGTCAGCGGCAGCCGCAGCGTCACCTCGGTGCCGCGCCCCGGCACGGTGGTGATATCGATGGAGCCGCGCAGCGCCTCGATCGCGCGCTTCACCACATCCATCCCGACCCCGCGGCCGGAGATGGCGGAGATCTCCTGCGCGGTCGAGAATCCGGGATGGAAGAGCAGCTGGTGCAGCTCATGGTCCGGCAGCTTCGCCTCGGCGCCGATCAGCCCCTGCTCCACCGCCTTGGCACGGATCCGCTCGGCATTCAGGCCGCGGCCATCGTCGCTGACGGTGACGAGCACCTCGGCGCCGGAGTAGCGGGCGGCGAGGCGCAGGGTGCCGCCCTCGGCCTTGCCCGTCGCCAGCCGCTGCTCGGGCGTTTCCAGCCCATGGTCCACCGCATTGCGGATGAGATGGACCAGCGGATCGGCCAGCCGCTCGATCACCGTCTTGTCCAGCTCGGTATCCTCGCCGCTGGTCACCAGTTCCACGGATTTGCCGAGGTCGCGCGACAGGTCGTGCAGCAGGCGCCTGTAACGGGCGAAGAGCGAGCCGATGGGCAGCATGCGGATGCTCATCGTGGTATCGCGCAACTCGGAGACGAGGCGCTCGATCTCCTCCGCCACGGTGGTCAGGTTGCCGTCGTCGCCGACGCCGGCGAGCTGGCTCAGCCTTGCCTGGGCAATGACCAGTTCGCCGACCCGATCCATCAGTTCGTCCAGCCGCTCGGCCTGCACCCGCAGGCTGCTGCCGACCTTGCCGGCCTCGGGCTCGCTGCGGGCGCGTTCGGCCACCGGCGCGACGCCGGCGGGATCGCCGCCCGTCGCCGGCACCGGTGCCGGCGCCCCGCCGCCGGACAGATCGACGATCTCGATGGAGGCATCGTCACTGACGAAGAGGAAGACCTCCTCGATGCTGCTTCGCGGCCGATCGGTCGAGAGCACGACGTCCCAGCCCAGCGCGCAGGAGTCCGGGTCCATCACGTCGAGCGCGGGCACCGCATCCACCAGCGCGACGATCCGCGCCTCGCCCAGCTCGCGCAGCTCATCCAGCATGATGAGCGGCTTAGTGCCATTCACCAGCGCATCGGCGGCCAGGCGGAAGGTGATGCGCCATTGGCCGGCGGCCGCGGCCTGCGCGGCCGGTGCATCCTCTGCGGCCCCGGCACCGTCGGAGGCTTCCGCCAGCGCCCGGTGCAGCGCGACCAGGATCGCCGCGCCGGTCGCCGGATCGGCCGCCTCCGGCCGGTTCAGCAGGGTGCGGATATGGTCGGTGGCGCGCAGCCCGGCGCCGATCAGGTCGCGGCTACAGGGCGTCAGGCCCTTGCGCACCTGGTCGAAGGCGGTCTCGAAGTCATGCGTGAAGCCGGCGATGGCCTCGAAGCCGAACATGGCGCCGGAGCCCTTGATGGTATGCATGGCGCGGAAGACGGTATCGACCAGGCTGCGGTCATCCAGCGTCTGCCCCAGGTCGAGCAGCGCCTGCTCCAACTCCTCCAGCAGCTCCCCGGCTTCCTGGCGAAAGGTCTCGGTGGCATCGACAGGCGCGCTCATCCGAGCACCTTCTTCACCACGGCCAGCAGCTGGTCCTGCTGGAAAGGCTTGGTGATCCAGCCGGTCGCGCCGGCCAGCTTCGCCTGCTGCTTGATGGCGGCATCCGATTCCGTGGTCAGGAACAGGATCGGCACGCCCTTGTAGGCGGGCAGCTTGCGCACCTCGCGGATGAAGGTCAGGCCATCCATCACCGGCATGTTCAGGTCGGTGACGATCATGTCCACCGCGCCCGCCTGGGCCCGCTTCAGCCCATCGGCGCCGTTCACCGCCTCCACCACCTGGTGCCCGCTGCCCGACAGGGTCAGCTTCACCATCTGCCGGATGCTGGCCGAATCATCGACGCTGAGGATCGTCTTCATCAGTGCCGCACCGGCTGCGGCGCGGCGACGTCTTCCAGCCCCAGGGCGGCCGCGAATCCGCCACGCCGGATGATGTCCTGCAGCCCGGCCGGCGCTGGCTCCGCCAGGCGCAGGCCGATGCCGTGCTCATCCGCCAGCTTGCGCGCGGCGAGGATGACCTGCACGAAAGCGATGTCGAATTCGGTCGCGTCCTCGCACGCGACGACGATATCGCGCTGGTCCTGGAAGGCCTCCAGCAACCGCGCCCGGCACCTGGCCATGGACGCGATGGTCAGTGGGCCTGACAGCTCCACCACCCGAACCTCACCCCTGCACTGGCTCATGCTGGTGCTATTCAACCTCCGTCCTTGCCTCGGTTAGAGGCATGCCCACGGACGGAATTTCGCAGACAGGGGTAACTTTACGCTTAAGACGGAGACGCGGTCGGCGACCGGTTCATGGCCGCCCTGCGCCGCTCAGCCGACGGCGCCGGTCTCCGGCAGTGCGGCGGCGATGACCGCCGCGGCACCCTGGCGCAGGCTTTCGCCCGCCCGCTCCGGGCCGAGATAGGGCAGCGCGGCCCAGGCGCCGTCGAAGAGCAGCGACAGCGTGTCGCCCAGTGCCTCGGGCTTCGCCGCGCCGGCCGCGGCGGCCAGCCGGGCCAGCCCCGCCCGCATATGCGCCTTGTGCTCGGCCACCAGCTGATGCGTCGGGTGGGACGGGTCGGGGAATTCGGCCTGGGCCAGCAGCAGCGGGCAGCCGCGGTAGTCCGGCACCGCCAGCTTCGCCGCCACCGCCTCCACCAGCGCCTGCAGCTTCGCCGCCGGGGCCGGGTGCGGCGCCGTCACCGCCTCGAACCAGGCATCATAGGCGGCGGAATCGTCGCAAAGGATGGCGGCGACCAGCGCATCCTTGCTGGAATAGGCCCGGTAGAGGCTCATCTTCGTCGCCTCCGCCACACGGCAGACCTCCTCGATTCCGGTCGCGCGGATGCCGTGCCGATAGAACAGGTCCTTCGCGGCAGCCTGGATGCGGTCGGCGGCCTTCGGCTTATCGGCCGTGGCGCTGGACATGATGGCCCTCACTCCTCTCGGCGGCGGAATTGTACATCGCCACAAAAAAGCCCCTTTAACGATACTGACCGGTCACTTACCTTGGGACGAACCGGTCGGTATCATTCGGCCCTGGAGATTGGTTATGTCGCCCCACCAGCACAAGGCCCTTTCGGGCCAGAATGGCGGAAGCCTCTGGATTGATTGGCTGAACCGGGCCCTGCCGAGCGCCGCTGCGCTGGCGCTGGCCGCCGGCACCGCCCTCTCCAGCCCCGCCGCCGCCCAGGGTGCCCCGCC